>DASRAP010000287.1:0-2266 GCA_035638155.1 Gemmatimonadaceae bacterium
CTTCCGCGGCGACACCAGCAACGATTACCTCCTCGCCTCGTGCGGCACGTTCGCGCAGGCGACGGTCTACCGCAATGCGGCGGCGGAAACGGCCGCGCCGTGGAATGCGGTGCTCACCGAAACGGACATGGGCCGGACGTCGCTCGTCTTCGCGCCGTCGAAGCCCTCGGTCGCGTACGCGCTCGCGGCCAGCAATGCGCCCGGACCCGGCGGCCGCTTCATGCAGGGGCTCCTCGCGTTCTACCGCTCCGACGATGGCGGCCAGACCTGGCACGTACAGTTGCGCAACACGAGCGGCGACCGCCTTTCGACGCTGCTGCTCACCAATCCGATCACGGACGCGATCGCGGGCTGCAGCGGCTTCGCCGGGTCCGACGACAACATGGGGTGGTACTCGAACGCCATCGCCGTCGATCCGCACGATCCGAACCGCGTATGGGCAGCGGGCGTCGATCTTTTCCGCTCCGACGACGCCGGCCACTCATTCCGCCCGGCGTCGTTCTGGTGGACGACGAATACGACTCCGTCGTTCGTGCATGCCGACCAGCACTTCATCGTCTTCGATCCGCATTACGACGGCGTTGGCAATCAGACGATGTACGCAACGAATGACGGCGGCGTGGCGCGCACCGACAACGCCCGCGCGGCCGTGTCGGACGACGTCTGTGCTCCTGGCCGCTCGTCGGTCGTTTTCCGCTCGCTCAACCACAACTACGGAGCGACGCAGTTCTACAACGGCCAGCCGTTCCAGGGTGGGCTCACGGTCATCGCCGGCGCGCAGGACAACGGCACTCTGATCGGCGGGGCGCCCGCGACAGACGGGTGGAAACGGAGCTTTGGCGGTGATGGCGGCTACGTGGCGATCGATCCGATCGATCCGGGCACCGTCTACGTCGAGTCGCAATTCGCGCACATCCAGCGTGTCAGCCCGTCCGAAGTCACCGACCTGACGCTGCCCGGCGACACGCTCTTCATCACGCCGTTCCTTCTCGATCCGAACGACCGCACGCGGCTCTGGAGCGGCGCTCGCGCGGTGGCGCGCCTCACCGGCACGTTGTGGACGACCGCGAGCACGCAGCTCGACGGGCAGGTCAGCGCGCTCGCTGTCACGCCGGGAAATTCGAACGTGATGCTCGCCGGTACGAACGCCGGCACCATCTATCGCACGAACAAGGCGACGACGGCCACGTCGTCGACCGCGTGGACGCCGTCGAAGCCGCGCGGCGGGTTCGTTTCGTCGATCACCATCGCGCCGAACGTGGTCTACGCGACCTACGCCGGTTTCGGCGGAACGCACGTCTGGCGTTCGCTCGATGGCGGCGCGGCCTGGGAGCCGCTCGATGGCGAAGGCGACGCGGCCCTTCCCGACATTCCCGTGCACGCGCTGGCATTCGACGCGACGCACCTCTACATCGGCACGGACCTCGGCATCTTCATCTCGACCGACGCGGGCGCGCACTGGTCCGCCGAGGCGTCGTTCCCGCGCGTCATCACGGAGTCGATCGCGCTCGCGAACGGTCCGAACGGCCCCGCGCTCTTCGCCTTCACGCACGGACGCGGCGCCTGGCGCGTCGACCTCACGCCGGTCCCTCGCCGCCGCGCGGTGCGGTGAGCCCTGGGAACGCGGCGTCTCTTCACCAGGCGTGCTCGCGCGACTCACCGCACATTTCGCGAAGCTTTGGAGTGCGGTGGCGAGCGAGCCACCGCTTTGGGAGGGAGGTGGAGGGGACGACCGCGAACACGGAGCAAGCATCACACCCTGCGAGTCGTCACGATTCCCCCGCCCTCCCAAAGCGGTGGCCCTTGCCACCGCACTCCAAAGTGCTTCGCACGAAACGGACTCCACATTTCCGGATGACAAAACGACGCCAGCGCTCCGACTAAATCGCGTCGGCGATCCGTCGCGCGATCAGCGAGTAACCCTCGTCGTTCGGATGGAAGCGGTCGAACGACAGCCGGTCGCGGTACGCGAAGATGTCGGACGTCTGCACGATGACGACGTTCGGATCGTTGCTGAAGCGCTCGACCATGAGGACGTTCCACCGATTGACGAACGGCGTGAGCAGCTTTCCGAACGGCGTCGTGATGAAGGGGTTGTAGAGGCCGATCACGAAAATCCGCGCGGACGGATTCGCGCGCCGAACGATCTTCACGCTCTCCTCCACATGATCGAGCACGTCCTTCATCACGCCCTCGGGATCGCGCGGCGGCGTGTTGCGCCAGTTGTTGTCGCCCCACAGATCGTTTCCGCCAATCGACACGATGA
>DASRAP010000288.1:0-2333 GCA_035638155.1 Gemmatimonadaceae bacterium
TCATACAACAGCCCGCCACGCGCCTGCAGCGACGTCGTGGGCACAATCCACACGTTGCCGTCGCGATCGGCCAGCACGGCATTGGCTCGAATGGGCGGGATGTAATCGCCCATCTCGGCGAGCGCGGCGAATTTCACGTCGATGTCGAGCAGTACACAACGCGGATCCGCGCCGGGGCGCATGCCATTCGTGTCGCGGCCGCCACCACGGCCAGTGCCGCCCGCGCCGGCGGCGTCGCTTTCACCCACCGGGCACGATCGCAGCTTGTATCCACCCCGCGCGCGCTCGGCATCCACGATCCCCTTCGCCGAATCGATCTTCTTCTGCTTGTCGTCGTCCGTCAGGCGCCGCCAATCGAACGGTAACTTTGGCGTGGAACGACGCGAACCATCGCCGTCGATCCAGTCAATGTGATAGTCGTGGCCGCGCACAATCGCGATGCGGCCGTCGGAGGTCACCGTCCAGGCGTCGATCGCGGCGCCCAGCGGATTCAGCGTCATGCTCGAACCGGTGATGCGACCGGTCGGATCCGTGGTGAGCGAGCTTGGTGGTTGCGATTGAATCCGTATGCGCGCCACCGTGTCGAACGTCCGCGTCTCGAAGTTCGCACGGAGAATTGCGAGCGAGTCCTGCACGGGCTCGTCTCCGCGGCGCGGGCCAATCCGGAGTCGCATCGCTTCCTGGTAGAGCAGGCGCCCGCGTGCATCGATACCGCTGGAGTTCGGGCTCGCGATGACGTTGTAATGTGCCGTGACCGGGATCGCCATGGCGCGGGCCGGGCGTCCCTGCGGATCGAGCACCACGAAGCTCGTCGACGCGTCGTCGGTGATGAGCGTCGAGTCGCCGCTGAACGCCACGAACGGCGAGCCCCTGTTTGCGGGAAATGGCGCAGGGTGCCCGGTCGAGTCCGCCGTAATGGTTTGCTGCGTGAACGTGCGGTCGAGCACGAGAAGCCGCTTCGATCCCCGGTCGTTCACGAGGAGCCGGCCGTCCCGCAGCTCGCGCACGCCCGACACCGCGAAGAACGGCGCCTGTGTGCGCGCGTCCGTCACGACCTGCCGGATCGGGATGACGCGCTGCGCGTGGCCCGTAGTCGCAAGGAGTGTGAGCAGACCGACGGCGGTTCGCTGATGCATGCTCCAAGCTAGCTTTGTCCTCGATGATCCGCCCGGCTACGCTCGCTGACGCACTCGCGATCGCGCGTCTCCACGCCGAGAACTGGCGCACGACGTACCGCGGCGCATACTCGGACTCGTTTCTCGACGGCAACGTATACGCGAACCGCGAACGCGTGTGGCGCGAGCGGCTCGTCATACCCAACGAGCGGCAGGCAGCGTTTCTGGCGGAGCGGAACGGTGCGCTACTCGGCTTCGTGTGCGCCTTCGGCGATCACGATCCGACGTGGGGGACGCTCATCGACAACCTGCACGTCGCGGCATCGGAGCGCGGCACGGGACTCGGCCGGAGATTGATGGATCGGGCGTTCGAGTGGTCCCGCACCAACTACCCGAGCTCGGGCGTCTATTTGTGGGTACTGTTCAACAACACCAACGCGATGCGGTTTTACGAACACCTCGGCGGGCGTGACGTGGGCGGTGCGACGAAAGAAGCACCCGACGGGCAACCGGTCGATGCGCGACGCTATGTGTGGGAAGCCGGTGCTATTCCCCGCCTCCGGCCTGAGGGTTCGATGCTGAACGGGTAGACGCCCAAGTGAAACCGACAGTTCGCAGCATGGCGGTCCCCGCTATTTGTTTGCTGGCCCCGTGCAGCCCGTCGTTCGCCGCGTATCAAGTACGCTCACGATCTTCCACTGTCCGCCGATCTTGAGCAGATCGAACGCGTCGATCCCGCAGTGGGAAAAGCGGTCGCCGATGTGGAAGTCGTACTGCATCCACGCCTGCGCCACATTGTCGTCCACTTTGACTTCCGGCGCCCACGTGCGCTCGTTGAGCACCGTGCCCGCGGGCTGGCGCCCGATGCTGGCGAGCCATCCGTCGATGCCATCGGCCCTCGCCTCTCCCTGCCGTCCGACACCGAGCATGCGCGCTTGCGGCGCGAACGTGGCGCGCATCGCGGCCGTATCGCCCCGGCGCATGCCGTCGAAGAGTTTGTCGACTACGGCGAGAACGGCTTTACCCTCATCCGTCTGCGCGTGCAGCGGCGAGGTGATGGCGAACGCAAATGTTGCGACAGCGACGGAAAGAATGCGCATGATGAGTCAGGAGGTGGCGAGTATTTCATCAATCTGTGCGGCATGCCGTGCCGCGTGCGACCCGGCGAACGCGATCCACTCGTATCCCGTGAACGTTCCGAGCGCCGGATGCGGGGCG
>DASRAP010000289.1:0-2227 GCA_035638155.1 Gemmatimonadaceae bacterium
CTACTTCTGGCGCGCCGTCGGAACGCGGATGGGGATCACGGACATTCCGCCGTGGTACGACGAGTTCGAGGCGTGGTCGCGCGCGTACGAGAAAGCGCAATTCAGGTTCGCCGAGACGAACAAGGGCATCGGCTCGGCGACGCGCGATTTGTTCGTGGCGTGGTTTCCGCGCGTGTTCACGCCGTTCGTGCGCTATGGGATTTATGCGAGCCTGGATGACGACATGATCAGGTCGTTCGGGTTTCCGCAGCCGTTACCCGGAACGCGCGCGCTCCTTCGAGGTGCGCTCAAGGCGCGAGGGTTCGCGATCCGGTTCCTGCCGCCGCGGAAGAAGGCGCACTTCTTCACGGACAACCGGAACCGCACGCATCCCGAGGGCTATGAGATCTCGGCGCTCGGTCCGCCGCGGCTGGTTGAGGCGGAGAAGAAGGCGCGCTCCAAGCCATAGCGGCGAATCGCCTCGAGCACGCTGATCAACGCTGAACCGATCGCTAGCGCCACCCTCCCATTGCGTTACGAACGAGGGCCACTCCGATGATCGCGCCCAGTGCGGCAGCAGCCGTGCGCCCGCCACTCGCCTGGCGTATCTGAACGCGTCGCACGTCGGAGACTGGTATGGCGACGACGGCGAGCGCCTGATCATGGCGCATGGATGCGCCGACATCTGTGCTGCCGAACAGGGTGTCGCGCTCCATTCGTGCCCCTGTCACTGAAATCGTCCGCTGATCCGGGAGGGTCACCCGCACCGTTTCCGATGGCCGTGAGGACAGGAGCTGCGGCAGCGGGGTCTCGGTGGATCGCCACTCCGTGCACGCCGTCGCGAGGAGCGCCACTGCCAGCCAATGGATTCTGATTTGGCCCGGTCGCATGGGGTGCGAACTTATCACGTCTGGGTGCACGCCGCACGCGATGTCCATTGAGGGCGCCGTTACACGGTGGGACACCCAATGGTGCCCTTCTCGCGGGGTCCGTCACGAACGCGTATGTTGTCCGGTCACCCCAAAACCCGTTGCCCAGGTGGATTGAACTGATGTCGCTGTCGATGCGCCGCGCCCTGAAGGTGAGCCTCTCGCTCTCCCTCTCTCTCGTTCTCCCGATCTCTGCTTCTAGCCAGCAGTCGGTGAACGAGACTCGCGATCCAAAACAGAAACAGGACGCCGAGTTCGCGAAGTTGTACGCGGAGTGGACGGTGAAGCCGGAGTTCGGGAGTCCGCTCGTGGATCACCTGCCGCTGGTCGCGGGCATTCCGACGCCGAAGGATGTGCTCGGGTATTACATCGGTGCGCCGGCGAAGCTCACGTACTACGCGGATATTCTCAGGTATTATCGCGCGCTCGAGAAGGCTGCGCCGAATCGTGTGAAGGTCGAGACGATCGGCAAATCAGATGAGGGGCGCGAGCTCGTCGTGGTGTGGGTGTCGAGCGACGCGAACATCAAGAACCTCGCGCAGAACCGTGCGAACCTCGCGAAGATCGCCGACCCGCGCGGGATGAGCGACGCGCAGGTGCGCGCGCTGATTGCGCAGACCAAGCCGCACTATCATCTCATGGGCGGGCTGCACAGCGGTGAGACGGGTCCGTCGGAAATGCTGATGGAGCTCGCGTACCGTCTCGTGACCGAGACGTCGCCACTCATCTCGCAGATTCGCGACAACGTGTACGTGTCGATCACGCCTGCGGCAGAGCCCGATGGTCGCGATCGAAACGTTGATTGGTTCTACTTACAGCAGGGCCAAAGGGCCGAAGGGCCGGCGGGCCAAAGGGGAAATGCTCCTGGTGATTCGGCCGGGGGCGGAGGGCGTGGTGGCGGCGCGGGACTCCCCTACTGGGGCAAATACGTTTTCCACGACAACAATCGCGACATCAATCTTTCGCAGATGTCGATGCGCGCGATCACCGATTGGTATTTCACGGCGCATCCGCCGATCATGCACGATCTGCACGAAGCGCAGCCGCTGATGTACACGTACAGCGGCGGGCCGCCGCAGAATCCGAATCTCGATCCCATTCTCTTCGCGGAGCTTCCGTTCTTCTCGAACTGGGAGCTCGCGCAGATGACGAAGTGGGGCATGCCGGGCGTGTACACGCACGCGTTCATGGACGGGTGGTCGCCGGGCTATCTCGGATCCGTTGCCTACAACCACAATGGCATGATGCGGATGTACGAAATTCAGTCTGGCACTGAAGGCGGTGGTGGGCGGGGGGCAACGGGCAACGGGCAACGGGGT
>DASRAP010000290.1:0-2386 GCA_035638155.1 Gemmatimonadaceae bacterium
GCTGATTCGTTGGGTCTTTTGAATTGAACCAGTCGTCGCGAAGCTCGGTGGTGAGCTTGAGCGCGTGCTTGTTGTTGCCTGCGTACCAGTTGAGCTGATTGCGCGCGCTGAGCGACCCGGTCGTCCGATTCGACCCGAGCCCTGAATTCCCGCCGAACTGCAGGGTGCGCACGGTAGCCGAGCCGTCGTCCAGGTCCGACGACACGCGGACATTGGCGGCGGGAAACGCGAGGTTGGGATCGGTCTTCTGCGAGCTCAGCGATGCCGTCAGCCACGTCTGCGTGAGCACGCTCGACCAGACATAGTTCGTGTGCCGGCCAACGAGGATGCCGCTGAAGTTCCTGTTGTCGCCGCTATATGACGGCGCAGCCATAAGCGAGGTGTTCGTTGGCGCGGACTTCGTGTAGTTGATGTTCTCGGAGAGCTGGTATGCGCTTCCGCTGGTCGCCGATTTCGGCGCAAAATCGAACGCCGCGTTCTGTCTGAACTGATCGGTCGTGGGATTGTTGATGCCGAGTGCCGCAGGGATCCCGAGGTTGCCGAGAATCCCGCGCAGCCGCGCGACGGAATCGGCCGATACCCCAGCCGTTTGCAGCCCCTGCTGGTTCGTATTGAACAGCGTCTGCAGATCCCTGTACGTGCGGTCGAACTGAATGCCACCTGAGTAGAAGTTGCGGTCCATGGTCACGGGGCCGCTCAGGCCGGATCCGAACGACATGCGGGTGTACTGCGCGCCGGTGGACCCACCCACGTTGTCCGTCCACTGCAATGACGGTGTGTCGAACTGTGTACTGAGACTGCGCGAGAGGTAGTTGGTCCCTGAGCGCGTCGTCAGCGAAACCTGTGCGCCGCTGAATCCGCCGCGCGAAACGTCCCAGGTGCTCGTGCTGGCGCTGACGCCGATGGACGCGTCGCGCGGCACGTCGCCCGTGCTGCCGTTCGCGCCGTTCAGCGTGGTGTTGTTCTGGTCCGGACCGAGGCCAAGGACGGAGAACGCATCGGGATTCCCGTCGACGCCCGGAATGAACTGAAAGCCGGGAAGGCCTCCGACCATGGCGGCGATGTTTCCCGCCTGCGCCGCGGTCACGGCTCCCGACGACGTGTATTTCTCGTTACTCGTTGCGTCGCCGACGCTGGAGCGCGGCGGCGTACCGCGCGCCGCGGACGTCGTGACCGCGACCGTGTCGAGCTGCTGCGTCACCTTCGCCTTGTCGAGCTTGGTGTTGGCCGTAAGCACTTCCTCGTCGGCAATGCGCTTGAGCTCAAAGCGCTTGAACGTGTAACCGACAGACGCGAACGCGACCCAATAGTCCCCTTCGCCGTTCGGAAAGACGACGGAGAACTGTCCGCTCTTGTTGGTCTTTGTGCTCTTGTTGATGCCGCCCATGAAGGACGTCACGAGCACGTTCACGTTGGCGATCGGCTGGCTGTCCGGGCCGATGACCTTTCCGCGAATGATGTCGGCCTGTTGCTGCGCGTGAGCGCGGGAGCCGAGAGCGAGGAGAAACACCACGACGAGCAACAGCGAACGGCGAACATTCACGGCGCACCAACCCTTGGGTGTGGGTGTGTGACTGTCCTGCGCGATCAAGGAACGTGCTGCCATTAAGTGTACTGCATAACTAATACACTTGTCGAGGGCACCCGGGCGGCGGGGCCACTGCGGCAGTATTGGCGGGGCCAGCGGCTCACACCATTACGCGACGATTAGCTCTTCGTTGCACATTGGTGACGAATGGTTGCCGGGAGTGGCTCGCCGTGTAACGGCACTGTGTAGGTTTATCTCGGCGACGGTTCGTCCCTATTCACACGACTCCACACGACGGAAACTGATGCGCAATTGTGATGTGCTGGTAGCAGGTGCATGTGTCGCGCTGGTCGTGACTGCGTGCGGAGGAACAGCGGCCGTCGGTGCGCCGTCGACTGCTGGACCGGCGCCGGTTGCCGCGCCTGCACCGCGGGCGCTCATGGACCGCTGCCCCGATGCCTCGGACGGCCCTTCGCTCATCGCCGAAGCGGTCGAAGCCTCAAACCGCGCGCTCGTGGCGAACGCGTCAGCGAGAATCGCGCCGGCGTGCGTTGCGCTCGCGTTCTCGCACATCGGAGCGACGCTTCCCGATTCCCTCGACGCCCACGCGATCGCCGTGGCGGAGGAGAACGAGCGCCGGGGACCCGACAAACGCGAAGCGCTCGATGCAGAGATCGCGTTGTTTGCCCGCGCCCATCGTTACGCCGAACTGTCGCGCGCGTATGACCGGCTCGTGCTCATTGACTCGCAGCCGCCGATCGATCTGGTGCGGCTCGCGGCGTCAGCGGCCCGTCAGCGCGGCGATTCCGCTGCGCTGCTCGCCATCATGGCCAAAGCCGCGACGCGCGCGGACGCCCC
>DASRAP010000291.1:0-14358 GCA_035638155.1 Gemmatimonadaceae bacterium
CGCACGAGATCGTTCAGCGCCTCGAGCGTTTCGTCGATCGCGACTGCGGGATCCCAGCGGTGGATGTAGTAGAGATCGATCGCGTCGATGCCGAGCCGCGTGAGACTTGCCTCGCAGGATTGCAGAATGTGCTTGCGCGAGAGTCCGCCCATGTTCGGCCGTTCAGAGAGCGGATAGAACACTTTCGTCGCGATCACCACTTCGTCGCGATTCGCGTATTCCTTGAGCGCGCGCCCCGTGATCTGCTCGCTCACGCCGAGCGAATAGATGTTGGACGTGTCGAAGAAGTTGATCCCCGCTTCGACGGCCTTCCTGAAGAACGGCTTCGACGCGGCTTCGTCGAGCACCCACGAGCGCCAGCGCGGATCGCCGTACGTCATGCAGCCGAGGGCGAGGCGGGAAACTCTGAGTCCTGATTTGCCGAGCTGGGTGTATTGCATCGGGGCGGGGGAACAGGGGGACAGGGAGCTACAAAAAGCGGCGGGGCGGTACGATCAGGCTTCCGAACAACAGCCCCGCCATCAGTGCCAGCAACGCACTCATCACGGCGACCGCTGTGTCGAGTCCCACCACATAATCGTGCTGCATCACCGACGCGAGGCCGCGGAAGCCGATGCTTCCGGGCACCATCAGCATGATGCCGGGCAGGCGCACGAGTGCGCCGGGGCGCGCGGTGATGCGCGCGTATGCGTTCGAGAGCGCCGCCATGACGAAGCTCGAAAAGAACACGGCGCCCGCGAACGCGGTGCCGTCGCCCAGTGAATGCCAGTGCGTGGCCACGCGCGTGAGCACGTAGCCCAGGAGCGCTGACGCCATGACGAGCAGGTAGTCGCGGCGCGCCGCGCCGAAGAGCACCGCGAACGAATACGACGCCGCGATCGCGGCCACGAACTCCACGGCCGGCGGAAGCGGCGCGGGCGCGTTCAGCATGGGCGTCCAGCCGAGCGCGTTCACCAGCTGCGTGCCGGCCACGCTGCCGAACGTGAGCTTGAGGAGCACCACGATCGCGCCCGCGAATCGCGTCGTCCCGGTGACGAGCTGTTGCGACGCGAGCTCGGCCATGGCCGTCGTGAGCGTGAGGCCCGGCATGAGCACGATCACCGCGGCGATGACCACCGTCTGCGCGGAGACAGGCGCGACGAAATGCGCGAACGCGCTCGCGAGCACCGTCGCAACGAACGCGGCCAGCGCTTCCATCGCCGCGCCGAGATTCGGCTCCTTCTGCGCGCGAACGGCAATGAGGCCGATCATGAGCCCGAGCACACCCGCCAGCGCGACGTCGGCCCACCCCGTGCGGAAGAGGCCCGCGACAGCCGCGGCGGCGAGACCGAACGCGAAGACCACACGCGCGGGCCCGCCGGTTCGCGGACGATCGACGGTTTGCAGCCTGAGCAGCGCATCGCGCGGCGCGAGCGTGCCCGCGATGACCGCGTCGGCGATCTCGTTGAGGGTGACGAGCGCCTGGAGGTCGACATTTCCCGGCTCGAGGCGGAGCACGTGGGTGCGCTGTGGCAGCCGCGGATCACCCGCGTCGCCGAGCGACAGGAGCACGCCCGTGGGCGCTGACCAGATCTCGCAGGTGATGCCGAGCGCGCGCGACGTGGATACCACCGCACCCTCGAGCCGCGACGCCGACACGCCCGCGATATGCAGCCGGCGCGCGAGCTCGGTGAGGAAATGCGCCCTGGCGTCGAAGGAGTCGGTGGAGTGGACCATGGGCTGGGCTAAAATCATACCCGGCCGCGCGGTCCGACGTTATCTTTTGCGCTCCTGTTGTACGCTTGGCGCTTGGCGCTTTGCGCTTGGCGCTTGGCGCTTGGCGCTTTGCGATTGCGACTCCTCAACGCTGACCGCGTGGCCGCTCAACCAATTCCCGTCACCGACGACAACGACCTCGAGATGCTCGCGCGCCTCAAGCGCGCGCACGCGGATCTCAAGGAGCAGATCGGCCGCCGCATCGTCGGCCATCACGAGACCGTCGACAACCTGGTCGCGGCGATTCTCGCCGGCGGCCACGTCATTCTCGTGGGCGTGCCCGGTCTCGCGAAGACGATGCTGATCCAGACCGTCGCGACCTGTCTCGACCTCTCGTTCCAGCGTATTCAGTTCACGCCGGACCTGATGCCGAGCGACGTGACCGGCACCGAGCTCCTCGAGGAAGACCACGGCACCGGCAAGCGCCAGTTCAAGTTCGTGCAGGGTCCGGTGTTCGCGCAGGTGCTGCTCGCCGACGAAATCAACCGCGCGCCGCCGAAGACGCAGGCCGCGCTGCTCCAGTCCATGCAGGAGCACACGGTGACCGTGTCGGGCAAGACGTATCAGCTGCCCGAGCCGTTCTTCGTGCTCGCGACGCAGAACCCGATCGAGCAGGAAGGCACGTACTCGCTGCCGGAAGCGCAGCTCGACCGGTTCATGTTCGAGCTGCGCATGGGCTATCCGTCGCGGGAAGAAGAAGAACGCATTGTCACGACGACGACGGGCGCCGACGTCGTGCAGCTCCGCGCGGTGCTCGGCTCGGACGACATTCGCGCCATGCAGGCGCTGGTGCGGCGCATTCCCGCGTCGCCGGTGCTGGTGCAATACGCGGTGCAGATGGCGCGCAGCACGCGCCCGCACGAACCGGGCGCGAGCGACCTGGTCAAGAAGTACGTGTCCTACGGCGCGGGCCCGCGCGCGTCGCAATACCTGACACTCGCGGCCAAGGCGCGCGCGGCCATGGACGGCCGCGGCATTCCGGATGTCGACGACATCAAGCACGCCGCGCTGTCCGTGCTCCGTCACCGCATGGTGCTCAACTTCCAGGCGGAAGCGGAAGGCGTGGGGCCGGAAAAGATTCTCGGGCTCGGTAGCGACGAGGTTCGTAAGTAGAGAGCGAGAGAGGGAGAGAACGAGAGAGCGAGAATCCGGGACGCTGGGGCTTTTGGGCCGCTTGATCCTAGTTTAGTCCCGTGCACTCCACGACGGACCCCGCCTCACAAGCTGTCGTCGCAGCCACGATTGCCGTGCTCTTCGCGGTTCTCGCGCGCGAGGCGGCACACCGCGTGCTCATCGTGCTCGCCGCCGCGGCATGGCTGTTCGCCATCACCTACCTCACGCCGCTCCACCTGATTCCGTTCGAACAGGCGTGGCATCACATCGACCTCAACGTGCTGCTGCTGCTCGCGGCAATGATGGCGTACGTCGGTGTGCTCAAGGACACGGGCGTGTTCGAATGGGCGGCGGCTCGGCTCACGCGCGCCACTGGGGGGCGCGCGCGCGCGGCGGTCACGATCTTCGTCTGGGTGACCGCGCTCGTGTCCGCGATCCTCGACAACGTCACCACCGTCATTTTCGTCGCGCCGATCGCGATCACGGTCGCGCGTGCGCTGCGCATGCCGGTCGCGGCGCTCCTGCTCCCCGTGGTGATGGCGTCGAACGTCGGCGGCGCAGCGACGCTCATCGGCGATCCGCCCAACATCATCATCGGCTCGGGAGCGGGCATTCCCTTTGCCGCCTTTCTGACGAACGTCGCGGCCCCCATCGTCGTCATGATCTTTGTCGTCGACGCGCTCGCGGGCCGGTTCTATCGTGCCGCCCTCGCGCCGCCCGCGGGAACGTTCACCGCGCCGCCCGTGCCGCCCATATCGAACATCCAGCTGCTCCGCTGGACGGCGGCGATCGGCGTGCTTGTGTTCGTGGGATTCCTCACGCAACAACTCACCGGGATGCCGGCGGCGGTGCCTGCGATGATCGGCGCCGCGGCGGCAATGGCCATCCAGGACTACCTCCACGTGCGCAACAACGCGCCGACGGCGGAGGAACGCACGCACGGCATTCTGGTGGTGTTCGAGCGCGACATCGAATGGCCCACGCTCGCGTTCTTCACCTTTCTATTCATTGTGGTCGGCGCGGCCGTGGAAACGGGCCTCATTGGCCGCGTAGCGGCGCTGCTTTCACAGGGCATTCACGCGGCATCCACGACGTTCTCGCTGGGCGATCGCGGCACGCTCCTGTTCGCGGCGATCGTCATCTGCTGGGCCAGCGGCCTTCTCTCGGCGCTGGTGGACAACATTCCGTTCGTGGCCGTTGCCATGCCGGTGGTGCAGTCGCTGGCCGGCGAACTGCACGGAGACACCATGGCCCTCTGGTGGGCGCTGTCACTCGGTGCGTGCCTGGGCGGCAACGGTTCCGCCGTCGGCGCGTCGGCAAATGTGACAGTGACCGGGTTCGCGGAACGCGAGCGGGAACCCATTTCGTTCGCCGAGTTCATGCGGTTCGGCGTTCCGGTGACGGCGGCGACGTTGCTGGCGGCCAGCGCCTACCTGACGATCTACGTGCTGCTCGGCGCCAGAGTGGCGTTCTGGAGCTCTCTGGCGCTCGCGGTCGTGGCGTTTGCGGCGCAACGCGCAGCGAGCATTCGGCGCTCGCCGGGGTATTAAGAATCCCCGACGCTGGTGGACAAGGTGCTGGTGCTGGTGCGCGTCACTGTGTGGCGAACGCGAGGTTCCGCCCCGGTCATTTACGAAGGCGTACGCATTCCGCGCGCGCAGCTCTTGTTCGGCCGGCAGCGATCTATCGTCGGCCGCGACCTGTTCACAGAGACGTTGCAACTGCAGCGAGCCGACGACCCCGCTGACCTGCACCTCGTGAACGTGTACCGCAACCAGAGCGAGCGGGACGCGTGCGCGCGGCACTTTAACGTCGAGAACGATGATGACGGGCGACTCGAGATCGAGAACGAAACGAAGGACTAACGAAGTTCGGCGCGGGGTCACTTGCCAATGAACCGGGAACCGGTAGGTTCGACCAATGCGCCGAGCCTTCGCCGCCGCCGCTGTGACGCTATTGATCGCCTGCGGCGGCGATGCCACTGAACCAGCGGACGGGCTGACCGCGGCCGATGTGCGCTCGATGATCGAAGCGCTCGATGAGGTCGACGCGTTCTCGTTCAACTTTGGCGCCGGAGCGCGTGGCGCCACGATTGATCGGGGTCTCGGCCTCCAGTTCTACACGCGCGTGGACACGATCTCGCAGAACATTTCGTGCGCCGGCGGAGGCACGGCCAACCTCGCCGGGAGACTCGAGACGGTGAGTGCGGGCGCCGACGCCTCGTATGACATCACGCTTGTCGAGCGGCACTCGAGTTGTGCCGGCACAATGCACAACGGCCGGCAGTTCACGTTCGACGGCGATCCATCGGGAACGCTCGTGCTGTATTACTCGCTCAACTCGACGACAAAGGTCATGAAAATGCACGGCACCTTTGTCGGCACGTTCCAGTGGCGCAACGTCGACGGGCGGTCGGGCACCTGCTCCGCGGATCTCGCGCTCAGCTCGACGCATCCTGCCTCGACCGATACGCACCGCATCGAGACGGGGAGCGCCGGGCAAATCACGGGGCACATCTGTTCCCGAGCGTTCGATGTGCACTACTGAGCGCAGCTCACCGCCTGGTTCGATGTATCAGCGCTGAGAGCCTTGCGGCAATCGCACTCGCGCGGAAAGGCTTGATCAGGAAGTCACTCGCGCCAAGCTCGAACGCGCGCACTTCGCTCGCCTCGTCGTCGTTCGCCGTCAGAATGAGCACGGGGAGCGACGCGGTCGCGGGACGCGCGCGCAGCCTCGTCAGCACGCCGTACCCGTCCAATCCGGCCATGTGCAGGTCGAGCACCACCGCGTCGGGCGCGAGCTTGTCCACCTGATCGAGCGCGCTCGTGCCGTCAGACGCCTCGTGAATCGTGAATCCTTCTCCCTCGAGCACCGCTCTCACCGCGGCGCGGAGTGACGCGTCGTCCTCCACCACGAGTATGCGCTTGCCGCCCGTCTCGGACTTTGCCTTGAGATCATCGAGGAGCTCGAACGACGCACCCGTGAGCGACTGATATCGCCCCGAGCCGAGCGCGCGCGACGGCGTCTTCGACGCGGGAACGGAGCTCATGTGGAGCGGCGTCGGCATCCGCGCGCGCCCCGTCGTTTCGTCGGGCGGCTCCAGGACGCGCAACATCTCTTCGAGGCTCGTCTCGCCGCTCCGGACCAGGTCTGCCGCCGAGTCCCACAGCTCGCGCATGCCGCCCTCGCGCGCGACTTTCGACAGGCGCTCCTGTGGGTCCCCCGAGGTCACGCGGCGCTCGAACTCGGGTGTGCTCACGAGTACCTGCGTGACCGCGAGCCGACGCCGGTATCCCGTGTGCGCGCATTGATCGCATCCCGCCGCGCGCCACGTGCGCGTGCCCGGCGGGAACCACTTGTGCAGCTCGAGCGGAATCGCCTCCTCGAGCTCCTGTTTGCAATGCGGACACAGCCGGCGCAGCAGCCGCTGCGCAATCACCCCGCGGAGCGCCGACGCGACCTTGTAGGGCTCGACGCCAATGTCGAGGAGTCGCGCGACCGCGCCCACCGCGTCGACCGTGTGCAGCGTCGCGAGCACGAGGTGGCCGGTGAGCGATGCCTGCACCGCGATCATCGCCGTTTCGCGGTCGCGAATTTCGCCCACGAGAATCACGTCCGGATCCTGGCGGAGAATCGACCGCAGCGCGGCCGCGAACGTGAGGCCTCCCTTCTCGCTCGCCTGCACCTGCACGATGCCCGGCAGGCGGTACTCCACGGGATCTTCGACGGTGACGATGTTCACACCGCGCGCCTGGATCACGCCGAGCGCGGAGTACAGCGTGGTCGTCTTGCCCGAGCCCGTCGGCCCCGTGACGAAGATGATGCCGTCGCGCTTCTGCAGCAGCGTCTGAATGCGCTTGAGCTCGTTCGGCGTGATGCCGAGCGAATCGAGCGTGAGCGTCGTCGCACGCTGGTCGAGAATGCGGATGACGACCTTTTCGCCGAGCGACGCGGGCAGGGTCGACACGCGAAGATCCACGCGGCGCCCACCGCTCACCGCCACGCGCGCACGCCCGTCCTGCGGGCGCTTGCGGTCCGCGATGTCGAGCTCCGCCATGATCTTGATGCGCGACACGAGCGGAATGCCGGCGGCTTTCGGGAGCACCATCGCCTGGCTCAGCACGCCGTCGATGCGATAGCGCACCGGAATGCCCGATTCCTCGGGCTCGATGTGAATGTCCGACGCGCCGGCCTGGATCGCCGCGGCGACGATCCGGTCCACGAGCTGAATGATGGGCCGCTCGGTCGCCTTGCTGACGCCGAGATCGAACTCCCCTTCGTCGACCGAGTCCGTGATGGACTCGATAGCGAAATTGCCCGCCGCAAAATCCGTGAGGATGTTGTCGATGATGTTCTCGGGGCGGTACACCTCGTCGAGCCGCTGCGCGATGACCGACGGTGAGGCGAGCGACAAACTGACGGTGCGCCCGAGCGCGAACGCGAGCGCGCTCTCGCAATCGAGGTCGTTCGGATTGGAGGTGGCGATCTCGACGACGGAATCGTTGATGGCGAGCGGCAGCACGCGGTACTTGCGCATGAGCGACTCGGGCACGAGGTCACGCGCGGCTTTCGAGACACGCGTGACGTCGGCGATGGGCACGGTGAAGCGGGCCGACAGCGCGGCGATGATCAGGTCGTCGGCGGTGAAGCCGAGCCGCGTCGCGGTGGCCCAGTATTCGGTCGTGTTGTCGGCCTGCACCTGCGCAACCTGCTCCGGCGTCAGGAGAGCCTTGAGCGTTGGCAGGAGCCATTCGTCTTGCACACGTCCCGCTGGTGCCATGTGTCTCCGAAAGAGTCGCGCGTCGCCGCCAGTATGATAGCGCGCGGCACGGCCATTCCGAACACCTTCCGAGCTGCTTCCGGGCTCCTCGTGTAAGGTCCTTGTTAGAGGCCCGTCAGTTGGTCACGCATGCGGTCCTGGGATTGGGCTGGGGCGCGATACGCGCTGGACGCGGACCGTTTGCAATTTCGGTAATACGTTCGAGCGCGGCGTTCACGGCGCTCGCGTACGCGCCGAAATCCACGTGCGCGACGTCATCGGTCACGCGCCGGTACTGCTCGCCACGGTTTGCCGACAGCCGGAGCGCCGGAATTCCCCAGCGCACGAAATGCCACGCGCTCGCATCACAGAGGGGCGCGAGGCGGTCGGAGAACGACGCACGCCGCACCATGGAGTCGGGCGCAGCCGCGATGCCGTCGAGGTCCACCGCGGCCGCAATGCGATCGCGCGGAACGCTCGGCGTGTCCGCGAAATACTCCGCGCCGAGGAGCCCGTCTTCGTGCGCCGTGGTCCAGAGAAAGAGAATCGATCGTTTGAGCGGCGCGAGCGAGAGTTGCTTCGCCATTTCCAGCAACGCGATGGCTCCTGATCCCGCGACGGCGCCGTTGAAGACGGAATCATCGCCCTCGCGGTCGCGCCCGTTCGCGACACCCAGGTGATCCATGTGCGCGGTCACGACCACGAACTCATCCCTGAGCGCGGCGTCCGTGCCGCGCACCATCGCAACGACATTCGCGCATCGACGGAGTCGCGGTACACGCGGTACGAAAACTGGGCCGACGTAGGCTTTACCACCGCAATGATCGGGGGCGCCTTCATGAGCGCCGCGTATCGCTGCGTGAGCTCGAGCCGCGGCGCCATGAGCCGTTCGACGAGTACCCGCGGCATGAGATCGAGCATCGGGTACACGAGCGCGACCGCCTTCCGGTATTGATGGATCTGCTCGCGTTCCGTTTGGAGCTGGTAGTCGGGTTGGTGGTTCGCGCGCCGCGGTACGGCAAGAAAAACCACCTTGCCCGCGACGGCGTTCGTGTCGAGCAACTGCGACGAGTTTCCGGCATACACGGCGCTCGTGGCCTCGACGTTGAGCGCGCTGTCCGGTGTGATGAATCCGAACGCGCCCGTGAGGGGAAGAAAGTCCGTCCCGAGGAATAACGGCATCGCGGAGTAACCCATCGTCGTGTGCGTCGCGTCGAGCCGCACGCGGGTGAGCGGGAGTGGTTGCGCAAACGCGCCACCTCTTCCCGCAGGCACGACGCCCGTTCGCTCGAGTGCGCGCGCAATGAACGCGGCCGCGCGGTCGCCATCCGGCGTGCCCGCCCTGCGCCCCATCATCGAGTCGTGCGCAAACGCCGTGAGCTCTGCGCGCAGCGCATCGGCGCCGATCTCGGAGCGCGCGTGTGTCGGCGCGCGAACGGGCGCCACGAAGCAGAGCGAGAGAACGGAGAGAGCCGCGCGCGTTCTCATGGAATGTTCATTTCGCGGCGACGGTGAACTTCTGACGCGCGCGCACGGGCTCGCCGGCGCCGGCTTTCCGGACCACCACATCGAGCCAGTAGTCGCCGGGTGGCAAGTGCGATGCATCGAGCAGGAGCGAGCGCCCGACAATCGGCACGCGCCCCGGAATCACCGTTCGACGGGTATTCGGGCCGAACTCCATCCACGAATGCGAGACGGGCGTGTTGAGGTCCGTGGCAACGCTCAGCCTGATGCCGAACCGCCGGAGAATTCCCTGCGGCGTCACGCGCTCGATCCACACCGCGAATTCCGTCGAGTCGTAGGGCGCGATGCCGTACGTTTCCCAGTAGATCGCGAAGCGGTCGCCCTTCCCGAGCGTGGACGAACCCAGCATCGCCGGCAGGAGCACGTCCGGATCGGTCGGCAGCTCGCGGTCCGCGCGCGGGACCTTGAGCAGCGCCACGTCGGAAATCGCGATCTCACCGCGGTCCAGCCACGCCAGCGTCGGCGGCGGCGCGACGCCGAATCTCGTGCGCGCACCGGGAAGCGTGCTCGTTGGATCGACCTCGATGCCCGCGACTCCGAATTCCCTCCCCAGCTCGGCGCGCATGGCGAGCGTTGATCCGATCTTCGCCGTGACCGTGGCCATCACGCGCATGGAATCCGGGCGCGGCGACATGATGAACCGCGCACGCACTTCGGACGAGTCGGGTCGCCCGAGCTCGGACGCAACCAGATCGGCCGCGGTCGCGAGAATCGCCGTCGTATCGCGCCGGAAGAACGCGTGCATACCGTCGGGCAGCTGCGCGAGCGGGAGCGCCGGCACGAACAGCTCGGCGGGCCACCACGCGTTGAGACGCGTGTTCATGCGCCGGATGGCCGACGACACGCGATCGACCGCGTACCCGTTCGCTTTGGCGTCCGCGTGCTGTTCGGTGATCGTCCAATCCGTGCTCGCCGCGTGAGGCGGGTCGGCGATCGCGTGAAACTCGGGCACCAGGTGAATGCGTCCCGGCGTGTATTCGAACGTGGTGTACGGCTCGTGCCGCGGCGAACCGTGGACTCCCAGGTAGCCCGAGTGACTGCCGTCGAGGCCGGGGCCGCCGTAGTAGAGATACGAGGGCCAGCCGTAGCGAATCACCATTTCGCGCAGCGCGTCGCCGCCTGTTTCGTCGTTCCAGTCGAATCGCTCGTCACGCTCCGCCGCCGCGCGCAGCCGCGCGAGCACGACGCGCACATAATGCTCGGCGCGCCGCTCATTTCGCGGGACGATGTAAAGAGGATCGGCGAGCCACCACACGATGCGGCTCACCGAGTCGCGTTCCGCGCAGGACGCGTGCTCATAGCTGCGCCGGGCGGCCCCGTCGAACAGGGTGCGCACATCGGACCACGCACAACGTTCGGCGAGCGGCATCGCGCCCAGTGTCGCCGTGAACACGGAATCCGCGCGCGGGAGGTCGCCGTGCGCGCCGATGACATAGCCCAGGAGCATCCCGCACAGCGACACGCTCCGTGCGCGGCACGCGCGCGCGGCGCTTTCAGCGAGAGCGAACTCGCCCTGATCGACGAGCAATCGCACGCGCTGCCCGGCAATCCAGTCGTTGCCCGGTGCCGCGCGCGCGGCCGCGTCGAAGAGCGCGATCAGCGAGGCGCGCGACGCGCGGACCGCGTCGCGCACGGAGCCGACCGCCGCGTCGTGATCAATGGACTCGTCGAACGGAATGGGGGTGGACAGGGTCCACGACGGGCACGCGCCATAGCGCGAGGGGCCACTCGCGATGATTCTCGATCCTGGCACTGGGAGAAATCCGTCCCGCCCATCGGAATCCGGATGGCAGTGCGCGAGGCTTTCTCTCAGGTTTCGGAGCGCCCTGGCGTCGAGGTTCGACTGCGTCGGCGCGCCGGGATCGTTGACTTTCGTGAAGATGTCGCGCCATTCGCGAAAGAACCGGAGCTCGGCGGCCTCGAGGCTGTCGACGAGCGCGTTCGCGGTGGACGACGTGAGGGCAAGCGTCGCCGGCTGCGGCGCACTTACCTGCAACAACGCCGCCGTGATCAGCGCGAGCATTCCATCTGATTCTGCCTTCGCCTTGACGCGGAACGAAGCCGCAAACTCGAGGTCACAAATTGCGACCTCAAGTCGGTCAACCCGTGAACGGATGGGTGACGAGTACCCGGACCGTTCCCGGTTTGCCTGTGGCTTCGCAAACGGTGAGATGGAACGTGCCAGATTCGACCAGCTTCGTCACGAGCTTCGCCTTCCCTCCCCCGTTGTCGAACGAGCTTCCGACCTGTGTCGAAAAATCGGGCGCGTAGAGCGTGAAGCGCGGCGTGAGTGTCGAGGCCCCGCTCACGACGATCGTCACCGTCTGGTTTATCACCGCGAGGAAATCCACGTCCTCGCCGCCGGAGTCACACGCGTCCGCGGCTCCGAGCGTGATGGACTTGTCGACGACCGTCACCGCGTGCGCGCTGTCCGTCCCGGAGTCACTGCCGCAGGCGGCAACGCCGGCGAACACCGCCGCGCTTACGATCGAGAAAGCCGCGCGCACTGAATTCATGAAGGCCTCTGAGCCGGAAAGATGGGAGAAAATCTGGAGAGCGTCAGCGCGTCACTTCCACACGCAGGAATGTCGCCGGAATCACCGTGCCGGTCGCGCTCGTGTTCATCGCGCTGAAGTGCGCGGCGAGCTCGCGCTGCAGCGCCGCCTCGCGGCCGCTCTTTGCGGCGGCCTCGTACGCGTTCATCGTCGGACCGTAGTACTGGCGGAACTCATCCAGGAGCTGCGCCGGCGTTCCCGCGCTTCTGAACGTGTACGTGTCCCGCGTACACGAAATGCGCTCCGCCGGAATGCCGGCCGCGCCGAACCGCTGGATCACGTCGGTCTCGACGCCCCATCGCATGGGACTGATGAATCCCTCGGGCGGCGGCGGCGTGTAGGCCGAGCTGATGCGCAGGAGCTGCGACACGAACGTTGGATCGTTGGGAATCCAGTTGCCCAGATGATCCGCCCGCGCGGCCGCGTGACCCGGACCATCTCCTTCGCGACGTCGAACGGTTTCGGCGCAAACATGGCGCCGAAAATGCTCAACACGACGTCGAACGCCCCATCCGGCAGCGCGGCGAGGTTGGTCGCGTCGCCGTGCTCGAACTTGAGGTTCGGCAGGCGAAGCTCTGCCGCGCGCTTGTTGCCGGCCTCCACGAGCGGGCGCGAAATGTCCACGCCGAGCACGAGCGCGCCGGTGCGCGCCGCGGGAATGGCGGTGGTGCCGTCACCGCAGCCGAGGTCGAGCACACGAACGTCCCGGTTGAGCCCGAGACGCGCCACGATCTCTTCCCCGCTCTCGCGCATGGTCGCGGCAATGCGCGTGAAGTCCCCTTTCTCCCAGAGTGCCTGGTTGGGATTGGTCGATGGTGTCGATCGTGCCGTCATTCGAGGTTCTCTTGCCTCAATGTAACGCGTCAGTTCCAGGCGTACCGCCGGATGTGCTCCGCCCCGTCGTCGTCGACGAGGACGGAATAGACCGTGCGACTGCCAAACCCGATGATGAACTCGTTTTCGGCGAGCGAGACCTGGCGAACGCGCGATCCCCGCCGGTCGAATATGTCGTACCGCGCCTCCGGGTGCGCGATCGACCTCGCGCGATGCACCACAGCCTTCCCGTCGGCCGAGCACATCGCGGTGAAGCGATTGCGCTCCTCCACGGCTGGAATGTGCGACGGCCATTCGGGATAGATGTCCGCGCGCTGAGCCTTGTTGCTCGAGAATCGCGCCTGCCGCGCCATGAACGCGTCCTTTTCCGCGCTCGTGACACGCTCCGGTTCGGCCACGGGTGGCTGCGCGCCGCGAACGAGCGATCCCGATGGCGAGCGCCAATCGACGCGATAGGGATCGAGGCGCACGATCGCGAGCCACCCGTCAGAGCACGCGGCAACCGGCTCCTGGATGTCGTAGGGATTGGCCAGCGACTGCGTAAAGCTGGTCACCTGTCCCTTGTCATTGCGGATCTGCACGGTGGTGATGCGCGCATCGCGCACGCGCGCCACCGTATCGACGCGTCCCGACGCGATTGCCACACGCACAATCCACACGGAGTCTGCTGCCGCGGTCGCCGAGCTCCCGCTCGGAACGGCGGGCCGCTTGCGGCTCAGCACCGCCCCACGACCGTCGGTGCCGATGATGACTTCATTCCCGACCGCCGCCGCCGCCGCCTCGAAAGGCGCGAGCGTCGCGATGATTTTCTCGCGCCGCAGAATGAACCACCGGCGCCTGAACTCCGCCATGATGCTCGAGTCACCGCCGAGCGCGTAGATCGGCGACGCCTCCTCGTATTCACCGGGCCCCTGTCCCACTCTTCCCACGGCCTGCACGCTCGCTTGTCCGAAGTCGGCGACAACAACGCGGTTCTCGCGCCGATCCGAGATGAGCACGCGGCCGTCGGGGAGCTCGCGGATCGAGCCTGCGAACGTGAACGTCTCCGTGAGCTTTCCGGTGGGATGCTGCAGCCTGACAGCGCCCGGCTCCTGCATTGCCGGTGTGAGAAGACCGAGCGCGAGAATCGCGAGCTGTTTCATGGCCCCAACCTACCGCGCGCAGGCCGGCGGCGCCCCTCCGGCGTTTGCGCGGCGCGCGCCGTTTGCTGCGTCCGTGATGGCGGCGAGGAGCGACTGCGTGTCGCTCGCGTACCGCGCATAGTCGGTCGGCGCTGCACTCTCCGGGTCCGGACATCCGACATACGACGCGACGTCAATGCGCGCGGCAACGCGATCGGTCTTGAGCGCGGGATGCAGCGAAAACCACGCGGCGCCGAGGTCGCGGCCGCCGATTGCCGCCGTCCACAGAAACACGACCGGCCGCTGCGTTTTCGCTCCCGATGTCGCGAGCGCCTCCGCGACGGCGAGCAGCGACCCCGCTTCCATGGCGGACGCGCTGTTCGCCGAGACGAGGACGACATCGCGGCTGAGCGCGGCATCGGATCCGGGCAGCATTGCGACCACGTTGTGCGCCGGAGCCGCCGGCTCCCGCCGCGTCGAAAACGAGAACGACACCTTGCCCGGGAGATCGGCGCCCTCGCCCTCGAGAACGAGCGCCGCCGCGCGGCTCACCGCGATGACGGGCGGGAGCGGGCTCTCGGCTCTGGGCTGACTAGCGAGCTCGAGCCACGAGTTTCGAATGCGCGCGAGCAGTGACCGCGGCATGAGATCGAGACTCTCGACGAGCACCGCGGCGGCGCCTTTGTATCTCGCCAGA
>DASRAP010000292.1:0-3496 GCA_035638155.1 Gemmatimonadaceae bacterium
CTACTGTTGGGGCAGCAACACCTATGGAAACCTCGGCACGACAGACACCACCACTCATGCGGGACCGAGGCTCGTCGCGGGTGGGCTGCACTTCAAGGCAATCGCCGCCGCCAGCTTCCATACCTGCGGGGTCGCAACGGACGCCACCGCTTATTGTTGGGGCGCTGGCCTCCTCGGCATTCTCGGCAACGGAGCGAGGGACGATCATCCCACGCCGACGACCGTCAGCGGCGGTCACCAGTACGCGACCGTCACCGTGGGAGCAAACCACTCCTGCGGGCTTACCGTCGATCTGTTCTTGTATTGTTGGGGATCCAACGGGTCCGCTCAGCTCGCTGGAACGGCGTCCGAGACTTGCCCGCTCGGTCCCGGAACCAACCTGCCCTGCACTTCGACGCCGGTCCTCTCGGCCTCGGGACACACGTTCCGCAGCGCTAGTGCAGGGGCGTTTCACACCTGCGCGGTCGCAGTCACTGGCGGCGCATTTTGTTGGGGCGCGAACGATCGCGGGCAGATCGGCAACGGATCCACGGGGAGCGCCGTCGCGGCCGTGACGCGCGTCCCAGACCCTTAGCGCGCCCCCGCCGAGCCCCGTTTCACCGCGGTATCGCCGGCGTTCATTCCGCGTCGGCGGCGCGCAACGCCGCCTGCTGCACCGCATCCGCATTGACCGCCGTCAACGCTTCGTTGTTCTGCTCCCCCGTCCGAATCCGGATCACGCGCTCGATCGGCTGCACGAAGATCTTACCGTCGCCGACTTCGCCGGTGCGCGCCGAGGAGAGGATCGCGTCGATGCACGGCTGCACGAACGGCTCGGAGCACACCATCTCGATCTTGACTTTCTCGTGGAATTCCATGACCAGCGTCGTGCCGCGATACTGACTCACGATCTCGTGCTCACCGCCGTGCCCGCTCACGCGGCTGAGCGTAATCCCGGTGATCCCAGCCCGAAACAGCGCTGTCTTGACCTCCGGCAGCCGCTCCGGCCGGACGATGGTCGTGATCAGTTTCATGGCGTCTCTCCGGTGGGGATTGGGAAAGATACGTTGTAGATTTCGGCCCGTGAGCGAACTCGTCTTTGGTACCCACAACGCCGCCTTTGTTCAGGTGATGTACGAGCAGTATCTCCAGGACCCGGCGTCGGTCGGTCCGGAGTGGCGGGAGCTGTTCGAGAACGGCAAGCTCGCGGAGCTCCCGATAATTCGTGGGGAAGCGGGAAGAGGGACGGGGCAGCCAAGCAGTAGCCTTCCCCCGTCCCCCGTCCCGCTTCCCCGCGGTGCATCGCCGATCACCGGTCCCGCCGCTCGGCTCGTCGCGAACATGACCGAGTCGCTCACCGTCCCTACCGCGACTTCGTTCCGCGACATCTCCGCCACGACGCTCGACACCCGGCGCAAGGCGCTCAACGCGGAGCTCGCCTCGAAGGGGATCAAGATCTCGTTCACCCATCTGATCGGGTACGCGATCGTCCTCGCGGCACGGAAGTTCCCCGTGATGACGCACGCGTTCCAGGAAATCGACGGCAAGCCGCACCGCGTCGACCCGGGCGGCATCGGACTGGGCCTCGCGGTCGACGTCGAAAAGAAGGACGGGACCCGCGCGCTCGTGGTGCCGGTGATCAAGCACGCCGAGTCGATGGACTTCGGCGCGTTCCACGCCGCGTACGAAGCGCTCGTCGAGAAGGCGCGCACGAACCGGCTCATGCCCGACGATTTTGCGGGCGGGACGATGCAGCTCACGAATCCCGGCACGCTCGGGACCGTGGCATCGGTACCACGTCTGATGAAGGGCCAGGGCTCGATCATCGCGACGGGCACGATCCGCGACATCGCCGGCGCGAAGATCATCACGATTACGTCCACCTACGACCATCGCATCATCCAAGGCGCCGAGTCCGGCATGTTTCTCCGCACCCTCGACTCTCTGCTGCAGGGAGAGGACCGGTTTTATGAGTTGGTGACGGAGAGCTTGGGAAAAGGGGAAGGGGGAAGCGGGAAGGGGGACGGGAGTAGTACCCTTCCCTCGTCCCCCGTCCCTCTTCCCCCGAGCTCCAGCGACGACCTGAAGTACGTCGCGGCTGCATACGCTCTCGTGCGAGCGCTCAGGAATTTCGGCCATCTCGCCGCCACGCTCGACCCCCTCGGCAGCGAGCCCGTCGGTGATCCTTCGCTCGATCCTGCGCGACTCGGGCTCACGCCGGAGATCATGGCGCGCATTCCGGCGGAGGTGCTCCGCATCTACGTGCAGGGCCAGACGCTCGCCGACGCGCTCCCGCAGCTGCGGGCGACCTACTGCGGCACGATGGCGTACGAGGTCGAGCACATCGGCAGCCACCAGGAGCGGGTGTGGCTGCGCCAGGTGATCGAATCGGGCGAGCACCGCAAACCGCTGTCGGCGGACGGCAAGAAGCAGCTGCTCGCTCGGCTCACCGCCGTCGAGGCGCTCGAGCGCTTCCTGCACAAGGCGTACCTCGGTCAGAAGCGTTTCTCGATCGAAGGCCTCGACATGACGGTGCCGATGCTCGACTTCACGATCGAGCTCGCGGGCGCGCACGGCACGCGCAAGGCGACGATCGGCATGGCGCATCGCGGCCGGCTCAACGTGCTCGCCCATGTCGTGAACGTGCCGTACGAAACGATCCTGGCGGAATTCGAGGGCGGACGCCGCGAGGAGTCGCCCGAGACCGAAGGCGGCACCGCCGGTACAGGCGACGTGAAGTACCACCACGGCGCGGAGGGCGTGTACCGCACGTCGACCGGCAAGGACGTGGCCGTCACGCTGTCGCCCAATCCGAGCCATCTCGAGGCGGTCAATCCCGTCGTGGAGGGACGCGCGCGCGCGGATCAGACCGACCGGCACACGCCCGAAGCCAGGCACGACTACACGATCGCGGTGCCCGTGCTGCTGCATGGCGATGCCGCGTTCGCCGGCCAGGGCGTCGTCGCCGAGACATTCAACCTCGCGCGGCTGCGCGGCTACACGACGGGCGGCACGAGCCACATCATCATGAACAATCAGATCGGCTTCACGACGGATCCGCGCGACGGCCGCTCGACCGATTACTCGAGCGACCTCGCCAAGGGTTTCGACGCGCCGATCGTGCACGTGAACGCGGACGATCCCGAGGCGTGTCTCGCCGCCGTGCGGCTCGCGATGATGTACCGCGAGAAATTCCATGCCGATGTCGTGATCGATCTGGTCGGCTACCGGCGCTACGGCCACAACGAGGCCGACGAGCCCGCGTACACGCAGCCGATGATGTACGAGCACATCAAAAACACGCCCACCGTGCGCGCGAAGTACGCGGCGCAGCTCGCGCGCGAGGGCGTCATCGATGCCGCGCAGGGCGACGCCGATTTCGAAGCCGCTTACCAGCGGCTGACCGAAATCCAGCAGAAGGTGAAGTCGGGCCAGCGCACCGAAGACACGCAGCGCATCACGCCGAAGAGCGCACCCGAGCCGGCCACGGCCGCGACCGCGGACGAATTGATCGCGC
>DASRAP010000293.1:0-2076 GCA_035638155.1 Gemmatimonadaceae bacterium
GAATTCCTGCATGTCCGCCTCGTTCTGCCCGTCGCCCGACATCATCTTCTCGAACACGCCGTAATTCTCGACTTCCATTTCCGAGACCAGCGTCCAGTAGCTCTCGCCGGCCACGTCGGTCATGATGCGCATGACGGGCCAGCCGAGTTTCTTGCTGAGCCCGTTCATTGCCTTGAACTTCTCGATGAGCGGCCGGACCTTCCCGGGCTTGCAGTACATGACGTCGCGGATCACCAGCATGGAAGCCTCCAAAAAAGGGGAACGAAGGATACTCGATTCCCGGCGCGTGCGACCAGCGGCCATCTTACACGCGAAATGTTCACACTCCGCGCCGAGCTCAGACGGCCCGAATTCCTGGCGCTGACCGCCGCCGCCGTCCTCACCCGCTTCTGGAGCCTGTTTTCTCCGCACGCGGTGGTCTGGGATGAGGTGCACTACGAGCGCTTCGCGGGATCATATCTCGTTGGCAAGAATTATCTCGACGTCCATCCGCCGCTCGGAAAATTGCTGCTCGCCGGTGCGGCGAAACTCCTGCACGTGCCGGGACAGGCGCTGCTCACCGCGCAGCCGGAGCCCGTGCTGCGCATCCTTCCCGCGCTCGCCGGAGCGCTGATCATTCCCGTCGCCCTGCTGATCCTGCGCGCGCTCGGCGCCAGTCGCCGCGTCGCGGCGTTCGCGGGCGCGTTTCTCGTGGTCGACAACGCGCTGCTCGTCGAATCGCGATTCATTCTCACGGACAGCATGCTGATCCTGTTCGTATTTCTCGCGCTGCTGCTCTTTCTCGTGGGCCGTGAGCGCGAGGGAGGGGCGCGCACGCGCTGGCTCATTGCCGCCGGGCTCGTCGCGGGCATGGCGGCGAGCGTCAAATGGACGGGGCTCGCCGCGCTCGGTCTCATGCTCGCCGTCATTCTCGTGGACGCCGTCACGCGACGCGCGCGGTTGCGCGAGTGGTTCGGCCAGTCTGCGCTGCTCGCGTCGATGGTCGTCGCGGTGTACGTCGCCTCGTTCGCGATTCACTTCGCAGTGCTCGGGCCGGCGGCGCAGTACGCGGATCTGTCGTTCCCGCGCGCGTTCCTGCACCTCAACCGCGACATGCAGGCGGTCAACGCGGCCTGGAGCGGCACCGCGCACCCATCGGCCTCGCTCTGGTACACGTGGCCGATCGCGAAGCATCCGCCGGGTCTCTGGTACGAACCACCGGTCGCACCGGACGCCGTGCGTCGCTGGATCGTGATGTACGGAAATCCGGTGGTGTGGTGGGGGACACTCATCGGAATGGGTACGCTCTTAATCGCATGGATCAGAAAGCATGACGACGTGGCGCGGCATCGAGGGCCACTTCTTTTTCTGGCGGCCGGATACGCGCTCAACTTCGCGCCGTTCGCGTTCATCACGCGCCCCATGTACCTCTATCATTACCTGGTCGCGATGATCTTCAGCGTGATGCTTGCGTCCTGGAGCGCCGGCATCCTGTTCGGCTGGTCGCGGGATGACGGAGCGGACACGCGCGGCGCGCGCGCCCTCTATGCGGGGGTGCTTGCGCTCGCGACCGCCACCTTTTTCTTCCTTGCGCCGCTCTCCTATGGCACGCCGCTCACCCCGCGCGGCGTCGCAATCCGGCAGGTCATCCTTCAGCGGCACAACCAGGGCACGCCCGGCAGCTAGCCCGAGCGCGCCACGGCTGGCGTCGTCCCCGCACGACCGTTACGCTTGCGCCATGCCTGGCGCGAAGGTTGCCCCCAATTTCGTCGACGGTGCGTGGGTCCCGTCCGCCGCGACGGAGTCCCTTCCGGTCACGAACCCTGCAACGGGAGAGTTGCTCGGGCACGCGCCGCTCTCGACCCGCGGCGATGTCGACGCGGCTGTGCAGGCTGCGACGCGCGCATTTCCAGGCTGGCGCGCAACGCCGGTTGTCGAGCGCGTCCGGGTGCTGTTCCGGCTCAAGGCGCTGCTCGAGGCGAATTTCGAGTCACTCGCGGAATCGCTGACGCGCGAACATGGAAAGATTCGCGCCGAGACGCGCGGCGAGATCCGGCGCGGGATCGAGAACATCGAGCACGCGTGCGGCATGCCCAC
>DASRAP010000294.1:0-14451 GCA_035638155.1 Gemmatimonadaceae bacterium
CGAACATCGTCTTCGGTGTCGTGTCCGCCGACGGCACGCAGCAGCTTCCCACCCTGACCAAGGCAACGCTCGCACAGCACGGGGCGGAGAGCGTGCTCGAAACCATCGTCGAGGGAATCGAACGCGTCGTCGAGGACGCGCGGAAATCGCACGGCATCCGGCGCGAGGAATTCGCCGGCGTCGGCGTCGGCGCTCCCGGTCCGCTCGATCGCGCGAAGGGCCTGGTCATCGTCGCGCCGAATCTCCACTGGCACAATTTCCCCCTTCGCGATCGCGTCGCGGGCGGCGTGGGGCTCAAGGTCACGCTCGACAACGACGCCAACTGCGCCACGCTCGGCGAATGGTGGCTCGGCGCGGGCCGCGGATCGAAGATCATGCTCGGCCTCACCATCGGCACGGGCATCGGCGGTGGCCTCATCATTGACGGCAAGCTCTTTCACGGCGCGAGCGACGTCGCGGGCGAAGTCGGCCACACGACGATCGAAACCCAGGGGCGCCGCTGCGCGTGCGGCAACTACGGGTGCCTCGAAGCGTATGCCTCCGGCACGGCCATCGCCGAGCGCGCACGCGAGGCGTTCGCGACGAGCGACAGTCCGATCATTCGCGAGCTCGCCAAGGGCGATCCGGAGCAGATCACGGCACAGACGGTGTTCGTGGCTGCGACAAGAGGCGACGCGCTCGCGCTCGAAGTGGTGCGGGATACCGCGAAGTTTCTCGGCACGGGTGTCGCGAACCTCCTGAACCTGTTCAATCCGGAAGTCGTCGTGCTGATGGGCGGCGTCACCGCCGCAGGCAACACGCTCTTCGATCCGCTGCTCGCCGAAGTCCGGCGCCGCGCGTTCCGTCCCGCGTGGGAAGGGACGCGCATTTTGCCCGGCACGCTGCCCGGATCGGCAGGCGTCGTTGGAGCCGTCGCAACGTTCCTTCATCAGCATCCCATCGCGTGACCGCGCGCGCGGCGGCGCCGCGACGCCGGCGCATGGGCGTCGTCGGCACGATGGTGTGGGACGTGATTCACGGACGCGATCCGCGCGACTTGCCCGTGGAGGAATGGGGCGGCATCGCGTACGCGCTCGCCGCGTTCGACGCCGCGCTCCCTGATGACTGGGAGCTCGTGCCGTTCATCAAGGTCGGGGCGGATCTCGCGCCGCATGCGCGCGACTGGTTGCGTACGCTGAAACGTCTCGCACCAGACGCTCAGCCGATCGAGGTTCCGCAGCGCAACAATCGCGTCGAGATCCGCTACATGGATGCGGAGCGGCGCAGCGAAGTCCTGCACGGCGGCGTGCCGGGCTGGAGCTGGGCGGGTCTCGCCCCGCTCGTCAAGGACGTCGACGCCCTGTATGTCAACTTCATCAGCGGCTTCGAAATGGATCTCGAAACCGCGCAGCTCATGCGCCAGCACGTGCAGGTGCCGCTGTACGGAGACCTGCATTCATTATTGCTGGGCGTGGCGCCGGGTGGACTCCGGATTCCACAACCGATGTTGAATGTGGATGCATGGTTCCGGTGCTTCGATTTCGTGCAGGCCAACGAGGACGAAGCGCGGCTCATGTCATCCGACGAAATGACGCTCGCGGCCACGGCGCTTCGAGAGGGCGTCGAGACGCTCATCGTCACGCTCGGCGCGCGCGGTCTGATCTATTTCGTGGCGCCCGGATTCGGCGACATCACGGATCTGCGAGCACGTGGACATTTCAACAAATCTGTCGGCGCAATCCGCACAGCGCGTGTCGAAGCCGAGCGCGACGTCGAACGCGGCGTCGGTGATCCCACCGGATGCGGCGATGTTTTTGGCGCGACCTATTTCACGAGACTGGTCGCCGGTGATACATTCGACGCTGCCGTGCGAGCCGCATCGCGCGCAGCCGCACGGAACTTCGCTTTACGTGGCGCGACTGCACTCGCACCTTATCTCCGCGGAGAGTTGAGCCAACCGTGACTGCCGTGATCGCCGTACCCGAAGAACTCAATGACAGGACCTTCGAGTCGGTGATCGATCAGGTTGCCCAGCATCCGGCGGACGCGCGCCTCATCATCGACGCGCACCGCACCTCGTTCGGCACCCCGTACGCATTCACCGCGCTGCTCTGCCTCGCGCAGTCGCGCATGACCAAGCCGGTGTTCACGGTCCCGGAGATTCATTCGACAGCGTCGTACTGGGCGCGCTGCGGCTTTTTCCGTTTCGCGGAAGATCTCTACGAGATCCACGGCAAGGTGCCGACGATCCGCTCGCACGGGGAATCCGATGTGTGGCTTCCCATCACGTCGATCACGGGAAGCGAAGACGTTCACTCCGTGGTCGGGCGCATTCAGGAGCGCTCGGAAGCCATTCTCGTGAACGAGCTCAAGACCGACTCGCGCATGATCGGCCGGTTCGCGATGACGTTGTCGGAGGCCTGCCAGAACATCGTCGAGCATGCCGGGCAGGGCGGCTGGGTCATGGTGCAGACGTATACGTGGCGCTCGATCGGCCGCCGGGTGGTGCAGATCGCGGTCGCCGACGCCGGCGTGGGATTCACCGCGTCGCTCGCGCCGAGTCATGCGCGCCGCTTCGGCGACCGGTGGTCCGATGGGCGCGCGCTCGAAGAGGCCGTCGTGAAGGGTCAGAGCCGTTTTGCTGAGCCGGGACGCGGCCAGGGCTTCACCGGCATTCGCCGATTCCTGGACCATTGGGACGGGAAGTTGACGGTGCGGTCGGGAACCGCACGCATTGCCATCATCCCCTCCTGGGAGCGTGACGCGCCGCAGGATGTGCCGAAGGACGTGCCGTTGAGGGAGGGTCTGTCGTCGTTTCCGGGGGCGCAGGTACAAATCATCATTCCGGGGAAAGCCGCATGATCCCGATGGTGAACATTGACGTCGGCGCGATTCTCCAGGCATCGCTGAACGGCACGTACACGGATCTCGTCACGCGCGCGACGGGCCGCTCGGTCCGCTCGCAGATCGAGCGCCTGCTGGAACGCGCGGCGCCGGGAGCCGTGTCGGTGATCGATTTTTCGAACGTCGGCCTGCTCGACTTCTCGTGCGCGGACGAAATCGTCGCGACGCTGATGCGGCAGTGCCACGATGATTCGCCGATTGCGAACCGCTACATCCTGTTCGCGGGTATCACGGAGCGACACCTCGACGCAATCGAGCACGTGCTCGAGCGGAACGGTCTCGCGCTCGTCGTCCGTTTCACCGGACTCGGCGTCATTCAGCTGATCGGCGTTGTGCGCGAGACCGAGCGGCAGGTGTGGGAGGCAGTCGTGCACGAACAGCGGACGGATGCGGCGGCGGTCGCCGCCGGGACGGCTCTCGACCTCACCGCGGTGAGTGATTCGCTGCAGTCGCTGTACCAGAAGCGGCTGCTCATGCGTGAAGGGGGCGAATATCGCGCCCCCGTCGGCGTGGTCGCGTGACACGGACCAACCCGCCGCTTCAAGTCGTCGGGTTCGTCGGAACGAAACGAGGCGACGCGGACCGGGGCCCGGCCGTGCGCCTGCGCGCGGAAGAAGCCGCGAAACGACAGATCGAAGATGGAGAGCTGGTCTGGGTGTACGGTCCGCGACGCCACGATCTCGCGCAGGCCATTTACGACGACAGCATTCCGAAAGGCGGCGTCGTCGCGCGTGACATCGCGGGCATCGCCGTAACAGAGATCATTCGGCTCGTGAAGGTCGACTCCGACCGCCCCGTTCTCCAAAGCGGCAAGCACTTCGCCTGATATGCCCAAGTCTCCGCGCCCGCGCGAACCGGGCCTGTCCACGCTCGCCATTCACGGCGATCGCGAAGGACAGGTGCCCGACTCGCCCGTCTCTTCCCCGCTCTACCAGTCCGTCAACTACGTCCAGCAGTTCGGAACGGAGGACGGGCTCAAGTACGCTCGCTACGGCAACACGCCGAACGCGGAAGCCGTTCAGCGCCGGCTCGCGCTGATCGAAGGTGCGGAAGCGGCGTGCGTTCTCGCGAGCGGCATGGGCGCCACGGCGTGCGCGTTGCTCGCACTCCTTCGCCCCGGCGACCATCTGCTGGCGAGCCAGTGGATTTATGGCGGAACGCACCGGCTGCTCACGCAGGAGTTCGCGACGATGGGCATCTCCGTCACGCTCGCGGATCCCACCGAAGCGCGCGTGTGGCGCAAGAAGCTGAGGAAGGAAACGCGCGCGATCTTCGTCGAGACGCCGGTGAATCCGACATGCCGCGTGCTCGACCTCCGGCCGATCGCGTACCTGGCGCACGAGGTCGGCCTGGCGCTCGTCGTGGATTCGACGTTCGCGAGCCCCGTGAATTTCCGGCCCCTCGAGCACGGCGCCGACGTCGTGATCCACTCGGCGACGAAGTTCCTGAACGGCCACCACGACGTCCTCGCCGGCGCGGTGTGCGGCACGGCGCCGTACATCGATGAAGTGCGGCAGAAGATGGTGGTGTGGGGCCAGTCGGCGGACCCCTTTGCCTGCTGGCTGCTCGAACGCGGCCTCAAGACACTGGACGTCCGCGTCCGCCGCCAGAACGAATCGGCGATGCAGATCGCGACCTGGTGCACCCGGAGGAAGGAGATCAAACGCGTTCACTATCCCGGCCTGAGCGATCATCCGGACCATGACGTCGCGCGCGAGATGCTCGACGGCTTCGGCGGGATGCTCGCGATCGAGCTCAGCGGCGGCGGCCGCGCCGCGGACAAGTTCGTGCGCAAGCTGAACATGATTCAGTACGCGGCGAGCCTGGGCGGCGTGGACACGATCCTCAGCGAACCGCGCTTTTCGTCCCACGCCAGGATTTCGAGCGAGCAGCGCGCGAAGATCGGCATCCCCGACGGCTTCATGCGCATCAGCGTGGGCCTCGAGGACGTCGACGACATCATCGCCGACATCGAGCAGGCGCTTAAATGAGTGCCCGATCAATCGGGTAATCGGGCAATCCCATGGCCCTCATTCGCTTCGTCAACGTTTCCAAGGAATACCCGCGCACCGGCGCGGCGCTCACCGGCGCCTCATTCCAAATGGCGCGCGGCGAGTTCGTGTTCCTCACGGGACCGAGCGGCGCGGGCAAGAGCACCATTCTGAAACTGCTGTATGCGGCGGAGCGCCCCACGGCCGGTGAAGTCGTCGTCGCCGGGCACACCACGAGCAAGCTCCGGCGCTCGGCCGTGGCGACCCTGCGGCGCAAACTGGGCGTGGTGTTCCAGGATTTCCGGCTCCTCGAGGACCGCACGGCCGAAGCGAACATCGGGTTTGCGCTCGAAGTGACGGGAGCGTCGCGCGACAGCATTGCGCCGAAGGTCGCGCGGCTGCTCACGCAGGTCGGGCTCGCCAGCAAAGCCACCGCCTATCCCGGCGAGCTTTCCGGTGGCGAGCAGCAACGCGTCGCGATTGCGCGCGCGCTCGTGAACGATCCGGTCGTGCTGCTCGCTGACGAGCCCACCGGCAATCTCGATGACCGTGCGACGCGCGGGGTTTTTCAGTTGCTGCGCGACATCAACACGGCCGGCACGGCCGTGGTCATGGCGACGCACGATCTCGATCTGATCAAGCGCGCCGAGCTCCGGACCATCGAAGTGAACCGCGGCCAGATCGTGTTCGATTCCGCCGGCGCGGCCGGAGACGTCGCGTGAGCCTCGCCATGCGCGAAGCGGTCCGCGGCATGCGCCGCGCTCCGCTGCTCTCGATTCTGAGCGTCACCACCATCGCGTTCTCGCTCTTTGCGTTCGGTTTGTTCGGCCTCGTGGCCGTCAACATCCGGCAGACGCTGCGGCAAATCGAAGAACACGTCGAAGTGCGTGCCTTCCTTGCGGAAGGGACGCCGATCGAAACGACCACGACGCTGCTCGCCGACGTGCAGGCGTATCCCGAGGTGTCGAATGCCGTGTTCGTGTCTCCGAAGCAGGCGCTCGAGCGGGCGCGACGCGAGCTCAAGGAATTCTCCGACGTTCTCGAGGCAGATATCCTGCCCGCGTCGATCGACATCCGGCTCAAGGAAGGGTTTCGCGGTCCGGCTCAGGTACGAGCAGTCGCGTCACGACTCTCGGCGTACGAGTTCGTCGACGAAGTGCGCTACGGCGAGGACTGGGTCGAGAAGCTCTACCGCCTGCGCAACATCGCCGGCATCGCCGGTACGACCCTCGGCGTGACGTTCGCCGTCGTCGCCATGATCATCATCGGCGCGACCATCCGCATGACGGTGCTCGCGCGCGCGAGGGAGATCGAGATCATGCATCTCGTCGGCGCGACGGATGCATTCATCAGGCGCCCGTTCCTGATCGAAGGGTTCGCAAAGGGGCTCCTCGGCGGCGTGGGCGCGCTCATTCTGACGTACATCGTGCACGTCGCCATGTCGCGCTGGGTGATCGGCGGCACGTTCTTCGCTCCGTCACTCGCGGTGCTCGGCGTGGTCGGTGGCGCGGTGATCGGAATTCTCGGGAGCGCTATCTCGGTCGGCCGGCATCTGCGGACGCCATGAGCGGGGGCCAAGGGCCACGGGCCAAGGGCAACGGGGGGGGAGCGCTCCTGTGGGGCGGGCGCTTCGCGCTTTGCGCTTTTCTGGCGATGGCGGCGCTGCCCCTTCGGGGGCAGGCGGGAAACGCGGAGGCACGCATCCGCGACCAGCGCGCGGAACTGGACCGCGTGCGTCGCGAACGCGACTCGCTCGAGCAACGGCTCAAGCAACTCGACGCCACCTCCCGCGACATCTCGGCGCAGGTCAGGAACATCGAGGCGCAGACCGAGCTGACCATGCGCGCCGTCAACAACTACAACCGCCGACTGCGCGCGCTCACGGAGGACGTCGACTCGGCGTCGAGCTCGCTGGTGCGCGCGGAAGACGAGCTGCTGCTCAAGCAGGCGGCGCTGCGGCGGCGTCTGATCGACATCTACAAGCGCGGGCCCCTCTACACGTTCGAAGCGTTGCTCAGCGCGCAGAGTTTCGGCGAGCTGGTCACCCGTTACAAGTACCTCAGAACGATTGCCCAGGACGACCGGGCGCGCGTGAAACGCATGGAGGAGCTGCGCAAAAAAGTCGCGGGCCAGCGGGACCTGCTCGTGGTGTTTCAGAACGAGATGGCGATTTCGCGCGATGAGCAGGCGCAGGAGCAGCGACGTCTCCAGAACCTCGAAGACCAACTGCAGCGGCGGCTGGCGACGAATCAGACGAGTGCACAGCGCGACCGCACGCGCTTGCAGCGACTCGCCGCCGATGCTGCCCGCATCGACAAGATTCTCGCGGACCTCGATGCCGAGCGGCGGCGAGCGCCCGCGAACCGGGCCACGTCACCGGCGCCGGCGACGAGCTCACTCGCGCGAAACCTTGGACGTCTCGAGTGGCCCGTCGAGGGAAATCTCCTGTATTCGTTCGGACGTCTCGTGAGCCCCAACGGAACGACCATCAGGCGAGACGGTATCGGGATCGCAGCGCCGACAGGCACCCCGGTGCGCGCCGTTGCGGACGGCACCGTTGTCTTCGCGGCGTCGACCGTGAGCACCTACGGCAACACCGTAATGATCCAGCACGGCAACGACGTCTCGATGTACGCGTCACTTGGCACGATGTCGGTCGGAGTTGGAGAGGCCGTTCATGCGGGGCAGACGATCGGGACCGTCGGCATCAGCGACCAGGATCTCGGACCGCGCCTCCATTTCGAGATCCGGCTCAATTCCCGTACCGCCGTCGACCCCCTCGACTATCTGAAGGGCAAACACTGAGCGTGATCGTCAAACGCGGCACTGCGATCGGGCCGATTGGCGCCCACGTCAGCGTCGCCGGCGGCACGCACACCTCGGGCCCGCGCGCGAAGGCCATTCGCGCCGACGCGGTGCAGATCTTCACGAAGAATGCGAACCAGTGGCGCGAACGCCTGGTCGACAAGGCGGAAGCGCGCGCGTTCAAGGCCGCCAGGAAAGCGGCCAATGTGCGCTTCGCATGTTCGCACGACAGCTATCTGATCAACCTCGCGTCGCCGGACGCCGTTCTGCGCGCGCGATCGCTCACCTCGTTCATCGCCGAGCTCGAACGATCAAAGGCCCTCGGCCTCGATGCCGTCGTGTCGCACCCGGGCAACTACATGGACGATCGCGAGCGCGGATTGGCGCGCAACGCCGAAGCGATCACCGCGGCCCTCACGCAGGTGCGCGGCAAGTTTCGCCTGCTGATTGAGGGAACCGCGGGCGCCGGTACCGCACTCGGCGGTACGTTCGAAGAGCTCGCGCAACTTCGCGCCCTCATGGCGCCCGCGATTCGAAAGCGTGTCGGCGTGTGCCTCGACACCTGTCACCTCTACGTCGCGGGCTACGACCTCGTCGGCGACTACGACGCGGTCTGGACGCGCTTCGACGATATCGTCGGGCTGGAGCTGCTGGGATGCCTGCACCTCAACGACACACAGAGCAGGCTCGGGTCGAAGCTCGACCGTCACGAAGTGATCGGCAAAGGCGTCCTCGGCCGCGCGACATTTCAGCGCATCATGACCGATCCGCGACTCGCCCACATCCCCAAGCTCATCGAGACACCGAAAGGAGACGACGAAGTCTCGAATGACCGGCGAGCGATCAGCCTGCTGCGACGCTTGTCTAGTTACTGATCACGAAGGGAACGTCGGCGGGGCCCCAGAGATCATGCTGCTTCTCGATGTTGTACAGCGAGAACAGAATATGCCCGGTCACGTTCGGCACGTTGCACACGATCGTGCCGGAGAATGGATCGGAGTTGCTCCGCGTGAACGTGATCGGAACCGGCCCCGAGGTCACGCCGTTGAGCTGGTAGAGCGCCGCCGTCACCCCATCCACCCGCTCGCCGCTCGCGTTGAGAAACACCGCCGAGACGGACACCGTCACCCCCGCATGGAGCACGATCTCCTGGCCCGTGATCTCGCCGGAGTTCTTGACCTCGACCTGCTGGTTCGCGACGGTGATGCGCATGACCACGACGTCCGGCTCGTGCTCCGGTGCCGAGGTGTCGTCCGTCACGCAGCTCGACAGTGCCAAAGTGCACGCGAGCAACATCAGCGAACGCGTTGTCATTGATGGTTATTGCATCCGGTGTTTCTTGCCCGTGGCCTCGTCGACTTTGTACTTCGGCCGGTGCAGAAGTTCCGCTCCCGAAAACTGAATCGCAGGGGGCGGACCGATTCGCAGCGATCCCCCCGGCGACAGAAAGAACGGGTCCGCAGTGTCGAGCGACACCGTGTAGCCGAGATCAGCCAGCGACGCGATCGACACCTTGCTGTACGGCCGGATCGTACCGCTCAGGAATCCCGTCATGAGCTCGTCGCCGAATACCGTCTCCCGCCAATGCGAGTTCGACGTGCCGTCGATATTCCCACCCTCGACGGGAACTCCGGCGCTCGATGTACCGCCGACGGACACGTACTGCGTCCGCGCGGACGAGCCGAGAAAAATGGGATTTGCCGTCCCGACGTTCTGCAGAAGCATGGTCGGAAACGGGGAGCCATCCCAGAGTGTCCCGTACCCGACGACGTGATTCATCTCGTGAAGGATCACGTCGTTCACGAGACCGTTGGCAACCATCGTCTCGAGATCGGCGGAATCGAACTGCATGATGCCGACGAACGGCAGCGAGGTGCTCGTCCGCACGGCACACGGACCCGACTGGCCAAGAATGCCCCCCGCACCATCGATCGGCGTGATCTCGGCGAAGATCACGAGATTCTGCACCGTCTCGTGAAATGTCGGCAGACCGGGATGATCGCAGAGGTCGCTCGCGTCATCCCCTTCGGCGTTGAGCGGCGTGAGCTGCTTCGTGATTACCTGCGACATCCGGAGCGCGGCATCCGCAAACGCGGTTTGAATCGCCGCGCTCGGCGGTGTGCCGACATAGCGCACATCAATCGCGTACGTGCCAACGGTCGTCACCGAAAAAAGGACGGCCGGTAAGCCGCTCACGCTCATGGTGACCGTTTGGGTCCCGAACTTCGAGCCGAGCGTCCACGTTCCCGCCGACGCGACACCCACGCCGTTCGTCTTCGGACTCGTGCGCTGCACGCTGCCGCCGCCTGTGACCTGCACCGTCACGGTGACGTTTGCGACCGCATTGCCGTTTGCGTCCGTGACCTTGACCGACGGCGAGATCGGCGAAGTCTTCGCCCCCGACGCGAGCACGGCCTGCGAGCTTTGATTCACGGATGCCGCAATGTGTGCCGGTGTCCCCGTCGGGCCAGACGGTCCGGTGGAGTCGTTATGGCAGCTTGCCAGCACTGCGAATCCGGCGAACACCAATCGTCCAAGAAGCGACCGCAGGGGCCCTGTGACATGGCGTGTCGTGGGCGCACACGGTGCCGCCGTCGGCCGGCGCGTTGATCCAGTCTGCACGATTCTGATCTGTCAGGGGAAAGCCCGCTCCAAATGTAGCCGGGCGCGTACTGATAATTTTGTATCGTTAGGGGTGCCGGGTACCAGACGCGCGCCTAACTTACGGGTCCGAAAATGCGCCTCCTTCTTATAACAGCCGTCTGCGCGGCGACCCTGCCGAGAGTGGCCCCCGCCCAACAGCCCGCGCGGTGGCGCTACGGGGTGGTTATCTCCGCTCCAACCAAGCTCGTGAAAGTGGACGCGCTGGCGATTCCGGAAGGGGGCACTACACCACTGTCGGAATCCAACGATAGCCGTGTGACGCTTGGCCTCGGCGCGGGACTGGAAGTCGGCCGCGTGTGGGCACTGGGGCCGCGCGTGGCTGTCATCGCATTCGGTCGCGCGCAGACCGCGTCGGTCACGATCCATTCCGGCGGCGGGTCGTGGTCGCCGGGCCGCGCGTTCATTAGCGAGGCAGGAGCCCGCATCGAGCGCGGCATCAGCCCGCAGTCGGGATTGTTTGCGGCGCTCGGCGTCTCGCACTGGTCGGGCCCATCGGAGACTGCTCCGTTCAAGAACGGCGCCGCGGCGCTCCTCGTAACCGAGGCCGGCATCACCGCGCGCCCCGCGCGCAGTTCCTGGCGATTCGACCTCAAGGCGAACCTCACCCGATTCGGCGCGAATGACGACATCGCGCTGGGCAGCGGGTCGGCGTGGCGATTCATCCTGGGGGTAAGCCATGAGCGCTAAGGCTCGCATGTCGCGCCTGGGCCTCGTGGCATGGTTGGCGGTGGCCGCCGCGTGCGACACGCCAACAATCACGATCGGCCCCGCGGGCTACTCGCCCACGAACATCGTTCCGTTCCGCTATCACTGGCGGCCGGGCCACAACATCGCGATCTACGTCGATCGCAGTGACGAGCCCAGCGGCATCGATCTTACGGCCGCCGTGAAGTCGGGGATCGCGGCGTGGACGAACATTGCGCGGCTGGGGGATGTTCAGATGCACGTGGTGACCGACGTGCACGACGCTGACGTCATCTTCCATCACTACCTCTCGACGCCGCTCGTGCAGTCCGATGTGTGCCCGCTGTTCAGCACCGGGGCCGGCGGCCAGACACAGTTCTGCGTGACCGAAGACAGCGTCGCCGTGCCGCTCGAGTTCACGGACGGCCATGCGAGCCACGTGAAGATGGATGTCACCATCAACTCGTTCCAGCTCGACACGGTGTCATTTTTTCCCGCGCTCGTGGTGCACGAGATGGGGCACGTGCTCGGCATCGGTTCGCACAGCTTCAACCCAAGCGACCTCATGTTCGGCCGCCCGCGCCGATTCGATCCGAGCGCGGACGACGCGTCCACGCTGCGTTTCGTGCTGGTGCGGCGGGCCGACGTCCTGTTCTAGCACGCACGCATGAATCGGGACGACGCGCTCAACTACCATTCACGCGGACGGCCGGGGAAGATCGCCGTCGTACCGACCAAGCCGCTCACGAACCAGCGCGACCTCGGCCTCGCGTACTCGCCGGGCGTCGCCGAGCCGTGCATCGAGATCCACAAGAACCCCGAAGACGCCTACCGCTACACGGCGAAGGGCAATCTCGTCGCGGTCGTCACGAACGGCACCGCCGTTCTCGGTCTTGGCAACATCGGTGCGATTGCCGGCAAGCCGGTGATGGAAGGCAAAGGCAACCTCTTCAAGCAATTCGCCGACATCGACGTCTTCGATCTCGAGGTCAACTCCGAGAAAGCCGAAGACGTGATCAAGTTCTGCCAGCTCCTCGAGCCGACGGTGGGCGGGATCAACCTCGAGGACATCCGGGCGCCCGACTGTTTTTACATCGAGCAGGAGCTGCGGCGCACGCTCAACATTCCCGTGTTCCACGACGACCAGCACGGCACCGCGATCATCTCCGGCGCGGCGCTGCTCAACGCGCTCGAGATCGTCGGCAAGTCACTCGACTCGGTGAAGTGCGTGTTCTCGGGAGCCGGTGCAGCCGCCATATCCACGGCGGAACACTACGTGCGCCTTGGCGTCAGGCGGGAGAACATCGTGCTGTGCGACCGCGAGGGCGTCGTGTATCAGGGCCGGCCGCGGCTCACCGACGAGTTCAAGATTCGCTTTGCGACGACGCGCCCCGAGCGCACGCTCTCCGACGCGCTGGACGGGGCGGACGTATTCGTCGGCCTGTCGGCGGCGGGCGCCATGACGCGGAGCGACGCAGCGCGCATGGGACCCAGGCCGGTGATTTTCGCGCTCGCCAATCCGATTCCGGAAATACTTCCGGACGAAGTCCGATCGGTGCGCCACGACGCGGTCATCGCAACCGGCCGCAGCGATTTTCCGAATCAGGTCAACAACGTTCTCTGCTTCCCGTTCATTTTCCGCGGCGCGCTCGACGTGCGCGCGCGGGACATCAACGAAGAAATGAAGCTTGCGGCCACGCGCTCGATCGCCGCGCTCGCGAAGGAAGACGTGCCCGAGAGCGTAACGCGTCTGTACGGCATGCACTCGGCGAAGTTCGGGCCGGACTACATCATCCCGTTCCCGTTCGATCCACGAGCGCTCCTCTGGATTGCGCCTGCGGTCGCGTGGGCAGCGGTCACGAGCGGCGCGGCGCCCGAGTTCATCGACCTCGACGAGTACCGCAACCGGCTCGAGGAACGTCTTGGCCGGGCACGCGGGATCATGCGTGGCATTGTGAACCGGGCGAACCGCGATCCGCGGCGCGTCGTGTTTCCCGAGGGCGAGGAACCCAAGATCCTCAAGGCCGCGCAGATCCTCGTCGACGACGGGATCGCGCAACCGATCCTCCTCGGCACCGAGAGTGTCATTCGCCGCCTCGCCGACGAACGCAACGTGACGCTCGAGGGCATCACCATCATCGACCCGGCCCAGAGTCCCAAGCGCGAAGCGTATGCGCAGTATCTGTGGCGGCGCCGGCAGCGTAAGGGAATGGCCCACTGGGAAGCCCAGCAGCGCCTGGATAACCGGAACTACTTCGGATCCGTCATGGTCGCGCTTGGCGATGCTGACGCCCTCGTGTCGGGCGTCAACATGAATTATCCGGAGACCGTCCGGCCGGCGCTGGAGGTGATCGGCGCGCACCCGTCGGGCAAGCTCGCGAGCAGCGTTTACATGCTGGTCTTCGAGAAACACGTGATCTTCTGCGCCGACACGACCGTGAACATCGACCCGACGTCGGAACAACTCGCGCAAATCGCCATCAGCGCGAGCGGCGTGGTCCGCGCGTTCGGCCTCGAGCCGCGTGTGGCCATGCTCTCCTTCTCGAACTTCGGATCGGTCGACCATCCGAGTCCGCGCAAGATGGCCGAAGCGGTGCGCATTCTCCGCGAGCGCGCGCCGGATCTCGAGGTCGACGGCGAAATGCAGGCGGACACCGCGTTCGATGAGACAATTCTCACACAACGGTATCCCTTCAGCGCGTTGAAGAGCACCGCGAATTTGCTCATCTTTCCGAACCTGAGCGCGGGGAATATCGCGTACAAGTTGCTCGCCCGGCTCGGCGGCGCCACGGCGATCGGACCGATCCTCGTGGGCATGGAGCGTCCGGTGCACGTGCTCGAGCAGGGAGCGGACGTGGAGGAAATCGTGAACATGTCCGCAGTGGCGGTGATAGACGCGCAGGAGCGCACGACCGCCCCATAAAACCGCAACCCGTTGACCCGTCAACCCGTCGATGACCGCTACACATAATCCACCCGCGACCAAATCCGTGAAGACCGGCGTCGATCTGACCCCGCTCGGACTCGCCCCGAAGGGCACCGTACACGCCAACCTCGTCGCGCCCGAGCTGATCCAGGAGGCTATTCGTCGCGGCGAAGGCGAGCTCGCGGACATGGGGCCGTTCGTCGGCATCACGAAGCCCCACACGGGACGCTCACCGAACGACAAGTTCGTCGTGAAGGAGCCATCGTCCGAGAAGGACGTGGACTGGGGGAAGGTGAATCAGCCCATGACGGAGGAGCACTTCAACGCCCTGCTCTCCGACATGAAGGCGTATCTCAACGGGCTGGACGATTTGTTCGTGCAGGATTTGTTCTGCGGCGCGCATGAATCGCACCGGCTGTCGGTGCGCTACGTGACACCGAACGCGTGGCACGCCGCGTTCGTCCGCAACATGTTCATTCGTCCGGATGCCGCCGCGCT
>DASRAP010000295.1:0-15343 GCA_035638155.1 Gemmatimonadaceae bacterium
CTAGAGGGCTAGAGGGCTAGAGGGCTAGAGGGCTAGAGGGCTAGAGCGCTGGAGGGCGAGAGGGCGAGAGGGCTGGTGGGCTGGTGGGCTGGTGGGCTGGTGGGCTAGAGCACCGGAGTTGAAGTGCCCCCTCCAGCCCACTAGCCCTCCAGCCCTCTAGCCCTCAGTTCACCGCTTCACCAGATCAACGCCGACCTTGCCGCCGCGCACGTCCTTGTCGAACTCGTCGCCGAGCTTGGCGAGATCGAGGACGCTCGCCTTCGGGTCGTCCTTGAGATTCTTGATGCGCGCCAGACTCATCAGCGCCTTCGTATACGTGCTGTCGGCGGACAGCGCGCCCTGGTACTCGGCGCTCGCGAGCGTGTACTGCCCGACGTGCTCGAGCGCGATGCCGAGGTTGTTGTGGAACACGGCCACACCGGGCGTGAGCGTCGTGGCGCGTGCAAGCGGCGCGATCGCGTCGGAATACTTCCCTTGCTGGATCATGATCAGCGCCAGGTTGTTCATCGACCACGAATCGGTCGGATCGGACTTGAGCGCGAGGCGGAAGGAGACGATGGCTTCATCGTTTTCCTTGAGCGCGGTGTGCACACGGCCCATGAGACGGTTACCGTCGCTCGACGATGAATCGAGCACGAGCGCCTTCGACACGTACTTCTTCGCATCCTTCGGGCGGCCGGCATCGAGCAGCACACGCGCGAGGTTGAGCTGCGCCTTCACGTTTGTCGGATCGAGCTTCACGGACTCCGTGAGCGCCGATTCCGCGACCACGAGATCGCCCGACTTCCACGCGGAAAGGCCGAGCATGTACTGCGCGTACGGACTCGTCTGATGCGACGCCGTGTAGTCGGTGAATACCTTCGTCGCTTCGGCGTAGCGGCGCTCCCTGAACGCCACCTCGCCATCCTTGAACGACGCGTCGGAGACCACCGTCGTCAGCTCGTGCTTCGGCGGCTCGGGCTTTCGCGTGTCGGTGGTGGTGCTGGAAGTCGAAACCGGTACGGGCTGCGCAGTCTTTTCAGACGGGCGGCCGCCGGACTCGTCGGTTTCGGTCTTGCACGCCGTCATGGCAATGAGCGACGCGGCGGCGACGACCAGACTGGTGCGGGAACTGCGGGCGGTGCGGAACATGGTGCCTCCTGTGAGTGGGGTGGGTGTTGCCCACCACAGGTGCAAGTCCGTACCCACGCGTCCCGCGCGTTCGGCGCAAGCTCTCAACTCATTGCTTCACAACGAGTTTGTTCGAAAGGCGAAATCGGGAGCATCGCGCTTCGTGTCCAGGCGGACACGTGCGCGCCGGTCGCGTGTGTCCGGCTGGACACGATGTCCTATGTCCTCTCCTCACGGGAGATGGGAGATGGGAGATGGAACTGCAACGTGAGAGGGGAGATGGGAAATGGCTGATGGCTCATCTTCCATCTCCCATCTTCCATAGGCAGTGACATCTCCCATCTCCCCTCTCCCATCTCCCATTTCAAACCCCACACTACACGGGAGATGGGAGATGGAACTGCAATGTGAGAGGGGAGATGGCCGATGGCTCATCTCCCCTCTCCCATCTAGCGGTTCCTAACTCCATGCCGCCGCATGATCTTGAGCAGGCTCGCGTGATCCGCGAGTCCCAGCTCCGCCGCCGTCTGCGTGATCTGCCAGCCGTTCCGCTCGAGGGCCGTGATCACGATCTGGCGCTCGGCTTCCGCCTTGAGCTCGGCGAACGTGCGCCCGGACGCCGGCGCAGGCGTACCGTCGCGCGCTTCGACGATCTCCTGCGGCACGGCTTCGGCGCCAATCATTGGACCGTCAGACTCGATCACCATGCGCTCGACGACGTTCCGCAGCTCACGCACGTTGTTCCGTTCCCACGAATAGCGCGTGAGCAACTCGAGCGCTTGAGGCGCAATGCGCTTGCGCGATTGTCCGAATCGGTCCGCAATCACCACGAGGAGCCGGTCGACGAGCTCGGGGAGATCGGACAATCGCTCGCGCAGCGGTGGCACGCGTAGCACGTGAGCGTTGAGACGGAACAGCAGGTCTTCGCGAAACGTGCCGGCTTTCACGCCCGCATCGAGATCGCGATTCGTCGCGGCAATGACACGGGCTGGCACGGCAATCGATTTCGTGGCTCCGACGTGCGTGACCGCACGCTCTTCGAGCACGCGCAGCAGCTTGGCCTGCGCGGCGAGCGGCAGCTCGCCGATCTCGTCGAGAAAAATCGTGCCCTTCCCCGCCGCTTCAAACGCGCCCTTTCGCGATGCCACCGCCCCCGTGAACGCGCCGCGCTCGTGTCCGAACAGCTCACTCTCGACGAGACTCTCGGGGAGTGAGGCGCAGTTGATCGCGACGAACGGTTCCTTGTCGCGGCCGCTCTGACGGTGTACGTCGCGCGCGACGAGCTCCTTCCCCGAACCGCTTTCGCCGAGAATGAGCACTGACGCAGGCACCGGCGCGACGCGTGCGATGGCGTCCTTGAGCTTCTGCATCGCCGGGCTCGCACCGGCGAGCGCGGCGCCATCGGACGAAGCCCGGCGCAGCGCGGCGACCTCGGAGACGAGTAGCGCGCGCTCGATCGCACTCTCCACTTCCCGCACCACGCGTTCGACGGGATCGGCCTTGTCAATGAACGTGTACGCTCCGAGGCGGAGCGCCTGCACGCACCGGTCGAAGCTGCCCGTTCCCGTGTACACGATGACCGGCACGTTCAGCCCACGCTCGCGCATCGCGCGCAGCACGGCGAATCCGTCTTTCCCCGGCATCTCGAGATCGAGGATGACGCAGTCCACCGGTTCGCGCGAGAGCGCCTCCAGACCTTCCTCACCGCCGCGCGCGACGAGCGTTTCGAATCCGCCAAGCCGCGCGAGATCGTACGCGTACTGCTCGGCCATCGCGGGAACGTCGTCGACAATGAGAACGGTCGGCATCAGGCGGGCAGGTCGAGAGTGAATGTCGTGCCGCGGCCGGGAGCGCTCTCCACACGGATGTTGCCGCTCAGGTCCGACGTGAGCCGGCGTACGACGGAAAGACCGAGGCCGGTGCCGTCGGCCTTCGTCGTGAAGAAATCATCGAACGCGTGCGCGAGCTCCTCGGCGGTCATGCCGCGTCCTGTGTCACTCACCGTAACGATGATGCCCTCCGGCGATCGCGCGCTCGTCACCGTCACGCGACCGCCACGTTCGTCCAGGCTTTCGATGGCGTTGCGCACGAGGTTGTCGAGAATACGCCGAACAATCACGCGGTCACCATGCACCGGCGGGAGCTGCTCGGTCAACTTCAGCTGCACGATCCCGTCCGAAGACGCGCTGGCCGACACCACCGCGTCGCGGATCACCGCGTTCACATCCACCGGCTCGTGGACGACGCGCGGGGTGAGTTTCGCATAATTCCGCGCGAGGGTGTCGAGGTATTCGACGCTCGCGTCGAGCGTGCGCCGGCGATCGCCGAACGCGCCGGGCAGTGACGCAGGATCGCGTTCACTCACGTCGCCCAGGTGGCGCAGGACGTTCCGAATGGGGATGAGGCCGTTCTTGATGTCGTGGTTGACCTGCCGCGCCATGTCGCCCACCGTCGCCCGGCGCTCAGCGGCGCGCAATTTGCCGGCGCTTGCGCGGAGGCGCGTCGCGAGCGCGTCGAGGCGGCGCGCCACCGTTCCTACTTCATCCTCGCGCTCCACCGGAAGCGGAACGAGGGCGCCATCGAGATCAATGCGCGTCGTCGCCTGTGCAAGATCGGCCATTGGCTGGCTCAGCGAGCGCGCAAACCACACCGCGAGCACGGCCACACCGATGACCGCAGTACCGACCGCGCCAATGAGCCAGCGGTTGAGCTCACGCTCGAGGCCAGCGAGCTCTGCCCTCGATTGCGTCAGTACCAGCCGCGCCGGTTTGAGCGTGGTGTCGTTCGCGTATCGCAGGTTGACGACTCTGAACGCGGCGCCCTCCGGCGGCACAACCGAGTCGCGCAGATCCCATGCGACGTCGACGCGGGTACTGTCGCCGCGCCGTACGCGCGCCTGCAGCTCATCCGCGGCCACTCCGCCGACCAGATAGAAGCGCCGTCCGCTCAGGCGAAGGGAGTCCGCGCGCACGAGGGCGAGGAGCGGCGCCTCCGGTGTGCGCACCGCCAGGAGCAGAGCGGTGTCGCGCGCGCTTGCAACGAGCCGCAGCGTAGCCGCGTCCGGTCGGTCGAATTCGTTTCGAAAGTGACCGGAGCTGAGGATGCGTCCTGCCGAATCCTGGATCTGGAGCATCGCGAGTCCGGTGAGCTCCATGGCGTGGCCGGCGTAATCGAGCAGGTACCGGCGCGCCTCGGGGTCCGCGCGAAGCACCGCCGTGCGGAACTGCTCGTCGTCGGGCATCGCGCGCGCGACGGCGCTCAGCCTTTTTGCGATCGCCGCGCTCTCACGCGCCAGATCCTCGCGCGCCACACGAGCGACGGCGTCGAGCCGCCGCTCATAGTCCGCGACGAGGCGCGCGCGCAGCTGGCTGCGCACACCGGTCGCAAGAAATGCGAGCGGGACGAGCGCGGCGGCGCTCAATGTGATCAAGGCCCTCGTCTTGAACGTCACGGCCGTTTTCTGACGACCATCTGCCATCGCGCGTCGATGAGCGGCACGAGCGCGGCAGTCGTACACCTGCGGTCGGCATGGTACGGCATGCCGACGACGAACGCGGACTCCGTACCATCGCGCACCGCGGTGGCGAATGCGGCCGGCGCGAGCGGCGCGGCGGCGCTTCCACGGCCAACAGCCACCAGCCGTTCCACAATCGCCCGCGCAATGGCGTCGTCCGCCGAGTACGCAATTCGCTTGGGCGCGCGTGGCGGAGCGGCACGCTCAGGGCATGACGCGTCGTCATTGACCCAATCCGGCACGGCAGCGGGACGCGCGATCGCGCGGACCGCGTCGTTCGCCAGCGAAGCGCGCAGGGTCGCGATCGATTGATCTTCCGTGGCGTCGCCGGGAACGAGGAGCGCCCACGTGCGGTCCCATTCGAGGTCCACCGCGGTACGCGACGTATCTCGCAGTGCGTACGAAAGAATTGACGGGTCCCCGCTGAGTACGACGTCCGCGCCGGCATCGATCGCATCGCGCGCCGCGACGCCGGTCGCCGTCCGGATTTCAATGCGCGCCGCGGTGGGGAACGTTGGCTCGAGCACGACCGCGCCGCCGCTTTCGACGATTCCATAGCGCCCGGTGCCCATCGGCCACCGTTCAGCCGATTCGCGCGTCACCGCCGTCCCGGCTGCAGCGAACCGCGCGACGGACGAGTCCGCCGTCGCAATGCTCAACGTGCGTTCGTTGCCAGCGCTCGATGAATCCACCAGCGCTCGGACGCGAGCCGACGGCGACGCGCGCCACGACGCGATCACGTCCGCGGCGGTTACAGGAGCGCCGTTCCAAAAACGCGCGTCACCGCGAAGCACGAAGGTGAATCCGTCAGTGTTTCGCGTCCACCGCTGCGCGAGTTGCGGCACGATGCGTCCGCGGCAGTCGGCCCGCACGAGCGTCTCGTACGCACGATCGAACAGGAATTGCTCCGCGGCGTTCGCGGGCGCTTTCGCGTGAGCGGGCAGCACAGTGCCTGTAGTAATGACGGTGACGGGCCGCCCCTGCACCGACATGTCAGCAGCCTGACATGCAGAGTCTCGCGCGATGACTGGCCCTGTACCAGCGGGGCGCTCTGGTGACGGTGCGGACGGGAGAGGGCGCGCGTTGCAGCCTGCAACGAGCACCCATGCGATGAGCGAGGTGACGCCGCGCACGTCAGGAAACCAGGAGCCGGGTTGAGACTACAATATAGCCCGCGGCTTCGTGAGGGTTCTCACAAACGCGAGGGTGGCGAGAGCGGTCGTATCACGGACCCTGCCATCATCATGTATTCTTCAGAGCGCATCGATTTGCGTTTTATTTTTCGGGCTGCACACCGGCCAACCTCTCGACGACCGAACGGCAGACAGTGAAGCAGCCCCTGCATGAAACCAACCTCTCCACAATCTGGGGAGGCGCGATCTCGCTGAGCGCGCTGCTGCTGCTCATCGAGCGGCACAATCGCGTGGGCCTGAGGCTCGCGCTCGTGCCGCGCCCCGGTCTCATGCCCCAGACGTGGCTGCCGACGTTTCGCGGACTGATTTCCCTGGCCCCGCTGCTCGTGATTGCGGTGGTCGTGCTCCCGGCGCTGGCCATCGCGGCCACGTACGTCGTCCGTCGCGCACGCCGCGTCGCGTTCTCGAGCCGCATGCACGGCAGTTTCACCGAGTGGTGGGCGCCTGTTTCGCGCCGCACGTCGCGGGAGAATGAGACGATCCGTCGCTCCCCGCGGTAGCCGCGACGGCCGCGGGCACAGCAGAATCGATCAGCGGTGATTCGCGCGGTTCTCTGGGATAACGACGGTGTCCTCGTGGACACCGAGCGTCTGTATTTCGAAGCCACGAGACGCGTGCTCGCGGATGTCGGGATCGAGCTCACGCACGCTCAGTACATGGAGCTCTTTCTCGTGCAGTCGCGCGGCGCGTGGCATCTCGCCGCCGAACGCGGGCATGACGCGGCGGCGCTCGAGCGCCTGCGCATGCGGCGCAACCGCGTGTACAGCGAGCTGCTCGCGGACGGCGCGGACATCGTCGAGGGTGTCGTCCCACTCCTCGAGTCGCTGCACGGACGTTTCACGATGGGCATCGTGACGAGCTCGCGGCGCGACCACTTCGACATCATCCACCGCTCGAGCGGCCTCCTCCGTTTTTTCGATTTCGCGCTCACGGCCGACGATTGCACGCACACGAAGCCGCATCCGGAGCTGTATCAGAAGGCGGTGGCGCGCACGGGATTTGCCGCGAGCGAATGCCTCGCCGTGGAAGACTCCGCCCGCGGGCTCGCCGCGGCCACCGCCGCGGGTGTGAAATGCGTGGTCATCCCGACACCGCTGACCGCGTCCAGCGACTTCAGCGGCGCTGCACGCGTCCTGTCTCGCGTGACAGAGCTGGAGCTCCTGCTCTCCCAGCTCTCCTAGGTACGCCGCCAGGCCGCCTCGCGGCCCTGCTCGAAATCCTCGAACGCCTTCGTGAGGCCGAGCACGACCTCAGCAGTGGTTTCGAACAACGCGCAGGCGCGTGGCTCATCCACTTCGGGAATGACGGCGCGAGCGTGCTGCACGACGTCCATCAGCATGGCGCGAATGTCACGCGCGTGCTGCACCGGATCGGAGATCGCTTGCATCTTCGTCATGGCAGTCCTCCTGCGGGAGTGGAGCGGCCTCGACCGGGCCTCCTTGGCGATACACCCCGGGGAAAGAGGGTTCCGCGCTTCCAGGACGACGCCGAAAGTTCTGGCGCGTTCGTACATTGCATTGAGAAGTCTTTGTCAACTCTCCGGAGCCGGCATCATGCGCCCAGTGCGTCGCATTCTTCCGCTGTTCGCCGCTTTCACCGTCGCGTCGTGCACCGCCAACACCGGCGGGCGACTGTCCGGAGACTGGGATTACTACCGGACACTTGGCGCACAGGCCAACGGCGAATTCGACGGCATTCGGCGTTTTGGATTCGCGCACTTCGACGGCACCGACACCGCGCGTGCATTCATCAAGCGTCGACTCGGCACACCGCTCGAGCGAATCCGCGCACTCCAGGTGAAGGGTGATTCGCTCGTGATCACGCTTGCGGGCACAACGGCCATTCGTGCGCGCATCGGCACCGACACGATCAGCGGACAATACTACCGCGACGGCGCACCAACGCAGCGCGTGTGGTTCGTTCGACGGTCGTCGCCGCCGGTATATGAACCCTATTACGCACTGTGGCCCGGTACGACGAGCGATTCGTCTTTTGCCGTCACCATCGACCCCGCCGTGCCCATGCAGGCGCGCGACGGCACGACCCTCATGAGTTTTGTGGGAACGCCGGCCGGGGCCGGACCCTTCGGCGTGGTCATGGAGCGCACGCCATATCTGCGTATCGACACGGCGGCGGCAAACTGGTGGGGCGCCCGCGGCTACATCTACGTGAAGCAGGACGTGCGCGGGCGTGGTGGTTCGGACGGCGTGCTGGACATGAACGCGGGACAGGAAGCGGACGGGTACGACGCGGTCGAGTGGGCCGCGAAGCTGCCGAAAGCAAACGGCAAGGTCGGCATGATCGGCCGTTCGAATCCCGGACTCTATGCGTGGTACGCGGCGATCGCCGCGCCTCCACACCTCGCGGCGATTGCGCCCGGCGTGGCGACCGCCGATCCACTTCGCATCGTGCCGTACATCGACATGGTGTTCTCGCCCACGATCATTCCGTGGCTCTGCCTCACGGCCGTGAAGGAAACGATGTCCGACATCAGCAACATCAATGATCTCGCGGGCATGAAGCACCTCCCGGTGATCGACGGCGCGGAGGTCGCCGGGTGCAAGCGTACCAAATACTGGAACGACTGGTTCGATCACGAGAAGCTCGACGCGTACTGGCACGGTCTCAGCATCGAGGAGCGGCTGAATCGCGTGCGCGTGCCGGTGCTTGGACAGGCCGGCTGGCATGACGACGCGCGCGGCACAACGCGCAACTATGTCGGCATCGACACCCTGAAGACGCATCCATTCCAGCGCATGGTCATGGATGCGGGCGCGCACAAGGGCATCGACTACGTCGCCGGGGATTTCGGCCCCTCGGCCCGCATCGACGGGCGGATGTTGCAGCTCCGCTGGTTCGACCACTACCTCAAGGGCATCGCGAACGGCGTCGACACCGAACCGCCGGTGGACATCTTCGTGCAAGGCGACAACGTGTGGCGGCACGAACGGGAGTGGCCGCTCAAGCGCACGAAGTATACGAAATTCTATCTGCACGAGCGGGGCGTCATTGATACGATCGCGCCCGCGGCGAAGGAAGCGACGGATTCGTACACGTACGATCCCGCGAATCCCACGCCGTATCTCATCGACGCGCGCGAGCTGGAGCTCAGCCTGAACGAGGATTACGCGGCCGTGCACAAGCAGCGGAAGGATCTCGTGCTCTACGAGACCGCGCCGCTTGCGTCGGACATGGAAATCACGGGGCCGATGTCCGCGTCACTCTGGGCCGCGACCGATGCGAAGGACACCGACTGGAACGTCATGCTGCTCGACGTGTTTCCCGACGGCCAGGTGCGACGCATTCAGGACGGCATCATGCGTGCGCGTTTCGCGAAAGGGTTCGATCGCGAAACCTTCATTTCGCCGCACACTCCGGCCGAAATGCGAATCGACCTCTGGTTCACGAGCATCGTGATTCCGAAGGGCCACCGCCTCCGCGTGAGCGTCGCATCGGCGGCGTTTCCGAAGTACGACCGGAACCTCAACACGGGCGGAGACAACGAGCGCGAGACGAAATTCGTCGTCGCGCATCAAACGGTCCTGCACGACGCCGCGCACCCGTCGTTCATCCGGCTTCCGCTGATTCCGAGAACAGCGAAATAGCTGTTCGTTTGGCTTCGTTTGTTGTTCCGCTGTTCCATTGTTCCATCGAAGCACCGGACACGCGGCCGAGGGTATGAGCCCTCATGCGACTCTGGTCTGGTGCTCCATACTGGCTGCTGCGTGACGGGCTGATCGATCCCGGTCCCCTTCCCCTGCGTGACTGCGATGTTGCGGTCGTCGGCGCGGGCATTACCGGCGCCCTGCTCGCCGACGCGCTGACGGCCGTCGGACTCAGCGTCACAGTCATCGATCGCCGCCCTCCGGCCGAGGGCAGCACTGCGGCGTGCACGGGCATCCTCACGTATGAGATCGACGTCGAGCTCGCCGAATTGGCTGAGCGCGTCGGAGAGCTCCGCGCGGTGCGCGCATACCGCGCAGCCGTGGAAGGCGTGCGCATGATGGCCGGGCTCGCGCTCTCGCTTCCGGCCGCGTGCGGATTCGCGTGGTTGCCAAGCATCTATTTCGCGAACAAGGCATCGGACGCGGAGCGACTCTCGCGGGAAGCCGATCTTCGCATCAAGGCAGGGATCGACGTCGAGTATCTCAGCCACGCGGATCTCATGAGTCTGTACGGGATCCCCGCCGTCGCCGCGTTGCGCACGCACTTCGCCGCGGTGATCGATCCCGTTCGCCTGACCCGCCAGTTGCTCGACCGCGCGCAAGCAGCCGGCGCCGTGATGTGTCCGGACACGACGCTCCTTGGCTGGTCCGCCGAGCGCGAAATGGTCACCGTTGAAACATCGCGAGGCTCGATGCGCGCGCGGCGCATCGTGTTCGCGACTGGATACGAAACGCCGCCGTCGCTGCCCGGGAATTACGTGAGGCTGCACAGCTCGTACGCGCTCGCAACGCAGCCTCTCGGCGCGGCCGACGCTGCGGCGGCAAATTTCATCGCGTGGAATACGGAGCGGCCGTATACGTACTTCCGGCCGGCCGAAGGACACCGCGTTGTGATCGGCGGTGCCGACGTGCCGTTTCGGAACGCGCGTCTGCGCGACAGGCTGTTGCCGTCACGCGTTCGCGCGCTCGAGCAACGTCTGACGACCTTTTTCCCCGTCGCGCACGCCGGCACGGAGTTCGCGTGGGCAGGAACGTTCGGTGCGACGGCGGACGGTTTGCCGTACGTGGGCGCCGTGCCGAATCTGGAGCGCGCGTTGTTCGCACTCGGCTACGGCGGGAATGGCATCGTCTTCAGCGTGCTCGCCGCTCACATCCTGCGCGATGTGATCCTCGGCGAGGGCCACGAATACCTGGATCTGTTCAGTTTCGACCGCCCGCAGTAACGGACGTCATTCGCATCTCGAGCGTTCCGAAGGCGAGTTTGGTCCGGAGCTGCACGATCCGGTGCGCCGCATCATCGGTGAGCCAGAGCTGCGCCTCGCCGCCTTCTCCGAAATAGCCGCTCGTTTTGATGACGGGTTGAATGACGACCGTCCGGGTGGGTTTTCCGGCCACCTGGATCGTTTCCCGCCTGAGCACCTTCACGATCACGGGATTGCTCGCCGGCTTGAAGTAGTCGTTGAACGACAGCGTTTCCCCGACGTCGAGCGCAACTGTCCGAATGAAGAACAGGAACGAGATGTCGTCGAGTGGTTCCGGGACGGACGGCTGTTCCGGTTTGCCCGCATCCGAGAACGTCGCGCGCTCGGGAAAGATTTCGTAGCGGCGCGTCCGTTTCTTTCCGGACTGCTCGGCATCCTGATGGAAGCGGAGACTGCGAAGCGTCGACGTGTCGGCCCAGCTCTGCAACGTGTCGATGATCGTCACGACGAGCGCGCTGCCCTGGATCACGAGACGAAAGTGGTACGCCGCGTGCCCGCGAACGGAATCGATTCCGACTACCTGAAGCGAGCCGGTTCCGGCGTGCAGGTTCATACCCATGACGTAGTAGACGTCGTAATTCACGCGCTCGCCGACCGTGAACGCGCGCTGCGCGGGAAGCTGAGTCGCGGCAATTGAAATTGAGAAAGCGAAAAGGCGTGCAAACATCGTGCATCCATTGTAACACGTGAGGGTATAGGCGGAGTGCACCCGGATCGTGCCGGCGCCGCGTACATCCGACCTGGCGTACAACCTTCAACGCAGAGGTCGTTTCATGAATATTCTTGCGATTCGACGCGGTGTTGCCGCGTTGGGCGCTGTCGCCTGCCTCACACTGGCGGCATGCGGCAGCGATGATGATGTCACGGGCACCGACAATACTATCGGTGTCTCGCTCACGGCGTCATCGGTGACGGTCGCGCAGGGCGCGACCGCAACGCTCACCGTCAACGTGACGCGCGGCAATGCCACTGGCCCGCTGACCGTCACGTTCGAGAACCTGCCCACGGGCGTCTCCGTCCCGGCGGTCATCACCATCCCCGCCACGCAGACGTCGGCAGTGATCACGATGACGGCCACGTCGACGGCTCTCATCGGGGCGAAGACCGTTACCGTGCGCGTCAGCGGAACCGGCGCGAACGCGGGGACCAAGACGTTCACGCTCAATGTCGGGACGGCGACGGCCGCGACGTTCACGCTGAGCGCGACGGCGCCCACGCTGACGATTGCTCACGGGGCGTCAGCAACCACCACCATCGGCATCGTTCGCGGCTCGGGCTTCACGTCCGACGTTGCGCTGAGCGCGACCGCCCCGGCCGGTATTACGGCGACGCTGTCGCAGCCGTCGCTCACGTCGACCATCACGACGTCGGTCCTCACGATCACCGTCGGCGCGGCCGTGACTCCGGGAACGTACACGATCAACGTGCTCGGCACCGCCACGGGCGCGACCGCCCAGACGCAGACGATCACCGTCACGGTGACATAAGGGCAGATGCGCGCACGAGCAAAAGAGCGTAAGAGAGACACTCTTGCGCTCTTACGCTCTTATGCTCGGTGCCCAGCCAGCCAGGCAATGAGTTTCTTTGCGGTCCAGCAGTTGAGGATCCGTGAGGGATCGATGCCCGCGAGCCGGGCATGGGCAATCGCGGTCTCCGCGTTTCCGAGCTCGTCCGTTGCGTGCGCATCGCTGTCGAGCGCGAACAGGCATCCCGCTGCCGCTGCCCGCCGCGCGAGCGCGTAGTCCACATCCTGCCGCGAGGGATCGCCATCGATCTCCACTGCGACCTCTGCGTGCGCTGCCGCCGCGAACACCGCATCCCAGTCTGCGGTGACGCCCGGACGCGACCCGTACATCCGGCCGCGAGGATGGCCGAGGATGTGCACACCTCGCGTTGCAACCGCCGTGATCATGCGCAGCGTCTGATCGGCCTCGCTCCGCAGCACGGAATGGGGCGCGGCAACGACCAGCTCGAACTGCCGCAATTCGTCCGGAGCGAGATCGACGGTTCCATCCGCGCGAATATTTGCCTCGACGCCCTTGATGAGACGAAACCGGCCCGCATACCGGTGATTGACCACGTCGATTTCAGCGTGCTGCTTCGCGATATCGTCCATCGAGACACCGCGCGCGATGCGCAGGCCGTACGAGTGATCCGTCACCGCTGAAAACGTGTACCCGCGAGCGAGCCCCGCCTCGACGATCTCCTCGAGCGTCTGGCTGCCGTCGCTCCAGACCGAGTGCATCTGCAGATCGCCGCGATACGACACGGGCGCCGGGCCGGCGAGCGTTTCGTCGTGGAGCGCGGCGACGACTTGTGCCCGGCTCAGGAAGTTCACCCGAAGTCCACGCCGCCGGCCCACATCTTTTTCCTTCGAGCTTTCTGCCACGGCGCGCTCCACGGTCGGTGACGAACCCGTGCGCAGGACCTCGAGGACGATGCGCTCCGATTTCGGGCCCACGTGCGGGATTTTCCGGAGGGACCCGTCGGGCTCGAGAAACGACTCGATCGGTTCATCGAGGTCGCGAATCGCAGCAGCGGCGCGCTTGTAGCCCCATTCGCTCTGACGCCCGTGCTGCACTGACGCGAGATCGCGGAGTAGCGCGGCGATCACGCCGTTGGTGTCGATGAGCATGCGTGTTATACACCGGCGAAACCTCGCGCCGGTCGCGATGTATGACTCGACATGGGTATCGTGATCCTCGGTCTGCCGGGGCGAACGCTCTTCACCGCCCTGCTGGTCGTGACCGCTCACGGTGTACCGGCGGACACGACTCGGCGGGCGGGCCGCGAATCCGTCGAGGATGCGCCGCTGCGCGTGCGTTTCCGCGAAGGCGTCACACACGGCTTTCTCGAGCTGTTCGATCTCCAGGGCAGGCGAATTGCCGACGGCACCCAGCTGCAGATGCAGAGCGACAACACCAGCGAAAGCCGCCTGACGTTCCGTTTCAGTGATGGATCGCTGTACGACGAGCGCGCGCGCTACACCCAGGACGGCGTGTTTCGGCTGCGAAAGTATCACATGATTGCGCGCGGCCCCGCCTATTCCGACGACGTCGAAGCGACGTTCGATGAATCAGGCACCTACGACGTCACGGCCACGTCGCACAAGGACAATGAGCGTCACCACTGGAGCGGAAAGCTGGATCTTCCGCCCGACGTCTACAACGGTATGACGGTGCTCGTCGCGAAGAATCTCCCCCCCGGCACCTCGCGCGAGATACATATGCTGGCGTTCACGCCGAAGCCGATGCTCATTCGCGTGGCGTACGTACCGACCGGGCGTGATCCGCTTCGGCTCGGCGGCTCGAGCGGAAGCGCGCTGCACTACACGCTCAAACCGAAGATCGGCGCCATCAAGAGTGCGGTCGCGCACGTGATCGGCGAGTCTCCGCCGGATGCGCACATGTGGATCGTCACCAACGACGCGCCTGCGTTCGTGCGGTTTCAGGGTCCGCTGGGCCCAGGTCCGGTGTGGCGCATTGATCTGTCCGCGCCGCGCTGGCGCTGACCGTCAGCGCTTGATCGTGACGCGCTCGAGCTTCATCGCATCCTTGTTCGTGCGATCGACGAGAATGATCACGCCCCCTTTCCCGAACCCGGCGATGTCCCGCTGGGCCGGGAGCTGCACGCGCTCGACGAGCTCGCCCCTGGGATTCACGACGTCGTACAGGAGCCCGCCGCTCGCCCCGGCCGACGTCGTAGGAAGGATCCAGACATTGCCATCCCGGTCGGCGCGCGCCGCATTGTCGCGCATAGGCGCGATGTAGTCGGCCATCTCGTCCGGCGCCGGAAACTCCGCGGCGACCGTCAAGTTCTGACACGCGGCCGGCGGGGGCCCGTCTCCCCCTCCCATTGATCGTCCGCCCCCTGCGACGCTAACGGCGCTGCCGCCTCCTCCAACACCGCCGCCCCCACCCCCACCACCGCTTCCGCCGCCCGAACCTCCGCGGCTATCGGCCGCCGCCGGCGGCGGGCTCATGTTGAACGAAGAACTGTTCCCGCAGACCTGCATCCGGAAGCCGCCGAGCGCCGTGAGGGAATCGGCGATGCGTTTCGCGGAATCGACCTTCGCCTTCTTGTCCGCGTCCGTGAGGCGCCGCCAATCGTACGGCATTTTCGGCGAGGAATGCATGCGGCCGTCGGCGCCGATCCAGTCGACGTGATAGTCGTGTCCGCGCACAATGGCGATCGTTCCGTCTGACGTCACGGTCCAGGCATCGGTCTGGGGAACCGACGGATCGATGCGCACCTTGGCCGCAGTGACTTTGCAATTCGCGTCGCTCGTCGTGATCGGAAACGTGAGCCCCGCCACGGCGACGCGTGAGCGCGCGACCGTGTCGACGGTGCGTGTTTCAAAATCTCCGCGGATGATCGCGACCGAGTCCCCGAGCGGTGACGGCGTTGGGGTGCTGCGCCGTGCCTGCCCATCGACCACGCTGCACGACGGCGGAAAGCGGAAGGGGCGCTGGCTTTGATAAATGAGGCGGCCGCGCGCATCCGTTCCGACGGGCCCACCACTGGTGAGGCCATTGAAGTCGGCGGGACGGGGGGGCGCCATGACACTGCCGAATGAGCCATCGGGCTTGATGAGCAGAA
>DASRAP010000296.1:0-9223 GCA_035638155.1 Gemmatimonadaceae bacterium
TGAACGGGGGTAGCGTGAGCTCTGAACGGCCATCGTTGTACGGATACGATGTCGAAACGTCGACGGCGCTGCATTTCCTGCGCCGCGGCGGCGGTGCGGAGTCCCTTCGCATCGCGATCGCACACGCGCCCGCCGAGCGCCCCATGCGGCAACCCCTTGCCGACTGGCCGCTGCAGGGAGCAGCCACGCCCGCCCGTGCCACGCTCTACCGTTCCGACGACGGTTTCGAGTTCTGGACGACGGACACGGGTCGCTATGTGATCGATCCCGGTCGAGGGCACATCGAGATGCCGGCCGGAGTCGATCCAATTGTGCGAGAGCAGCGACTCTGCGGTGTCCCGATGATTCTCACGTACACGGCGCGCGGCGACTTCTCGTTGCATGCTGCCGCCGTCGAGCTCCCCACGGGCGCACTCCTGCTCGCCGGGCCGTCACGTTTCGGCAAATCGACTCTGGCCCTCGCGTTTCACAAACTCGGATACCGGCTGCTGAGCGAGGATCTGGTCTGCTGTCGCCCAGGCACGCTCAGCGTGCTTCCGGGGCCTGCGCTGATTCGCGCGCGACCCGACGTGCTACAGGGCGGGACGCCTGAGGGAACCGAGCTCGTCCTGCGGCGCTCGGACCGGGTGTACCTCGGTATTGAAGAAAACCGGCGAGGCACGTCGGCCCCCGTGCCCCTTCGTGGCGTCGTGTTCCTGCGCGAGGCCCCGGACCTTCGCATGGAACGTGTTTCTCCGCAGGCGGTCATCCCCGACCTCTGGGCGCTCAACTTTCGGCTCCCGACTCCCGACGCCCGGACGAGCTCGTTCCGCCAGATAACGCGGATTGCGTCCGCGGTGCCGGTCTGGAACCTCTACCGCCCGCTCACGCTTGACAGTCTGCAGGGAGCAGTGGAACTTTTGGCTGGGTCCGTAGTGGGCTGATATTTCTGAAGGATCGTTACACCAAGGTGTTGCTTCGACGCTACAGCGGACATCACCTGATGATGAAAACTGAATCTTCGTTAACAGGTCAACTCGTTTAGTGACAGTAAGTTGGACATTCGGCGCTTCTCAGGCCAATTCGGCCCGCCTCTTGCGATATCTGGCGGATGTGTCGACACCCCTCACCCTCGGAGGCCAGTTGAAGAAGACGTATAGCTCTCCGTCACTGGTCGACTACGGGCATATCACTGAGTGCACGTTCCAGACTCCTGGAGTGGGCACTAAGAGCTCGGACACCACGTTCCTGCTCGACAAGTGGAATGAGCTGTCTCATCCCGCTGATACGTCCGGAAGCTGACCAACGAAGTCGTGAGCGTAAACCCCGGTATCCTTGCGGTACCGGGGTTTCGTTTTTCCAGGCGTTGAATTCGCGTTGCGCGCCCGTCCTTCCTCACGTCCACTCTCAATGCAACGCACGTCGGTCCGCGCCTCACAGCTAGGGCGGGTGTTTGCGCTGATCTGGGATGCGACAGGCGGTCTGCTCATCGCGTGGATCGCGCTGCTCGTCATCCAGGGCATGCTCCCGGTCGGGATGGTGTACCTCACGAAGCCCCTGGTCGATGCTCTCCAGGCCGCTATCGGAAATGGCGCGAGTTGGGATGTCGCGCGACCCGCCGTTGTAATCGCGCTCGCGATGGGAGCGCTGATGCTGGCGGCCGAGCTCATCCGGGTCGCGATTCAGTGGATCAGTACCGCACAATCCGAGTTGGTGCAGGACTACATCAGCGACCAGCTGCACGCCAAATCATCGGCCCTTGATCTCGCGTTCTTCGAAACCGCCGAGTTCTTCGATCGATTATTTCGCGTCCGCTTCGACGCCGCGAGTCGTCCACTCGCGCTCCTGGAGAGCACCGGCAGTGTGGTCCAGAACGGCATCACGCTGATCGGTATCTCGGCGGTTCTGCTTCGGTATGGCGTGTTGCTTCCGCTCACCCTTGTGATTGCGACACTTCCCGCCTTTCTCGTGGTGATGTTCACGAGCCGCCGGTATCACGCGTGGTGGACGGAGACGACTACCGACCGGCGCCGCGCGCAGTACTTCGGTGACCTCCTGACGGGCGGGATGTACGCCGCCGAGATGCGCATCTTCGGACTGGCCGGATACTTCCGGAAGGGCTATCTGGAACTGCGGCACCGTCTGCGGAATGAACGGCTGCGACTGCTGCGCAGCCAGAGCATCGCGCTGGTCGGCGCCGAGACCGCCGCACTCGGCGCGGCGGGCGGGAGCATGGCGTGGATGGGATGGCGCGCCCTTCGCGGTCTCGCAACGCTCGGCGACATCGCCCTCTTTTATCAGGCGTTTCAGCGCGGACAGGGGCTGATGCGCGCACTGCTCACCAACGTGAGCCAGATCTACAACAACAGCCTGTTCCTCGTGAACCTGTTCGAGTATCTCGATCTCGAGCCGCGCGTGCTTGCGCCGGAGCATCCGTTGCCGGTGCCATCACCGGCGATGCAGAGCATCGATTTCACCGACGTCACGTTCCGGTATCCGGGCACCGATCGCGTGGCGTTATCACGATTCAACCTTTCGATTCGTGCGGGCACCACCGTGGCGATCGTGGGTGCAAACGGCGCCGGCAAGTCCACGCTGCTCAAACTGCTCTGCAGGTTCTACGACCCGGAATCGGGCAGCATCACGATCGATGGCGTGGATCTGCGGCGGCTCTCGCCCATCGCGCTCCGTCGTTCGATCACCGTGATGTTCCAGTCACCGGTCAATTATCTGGGTACGGCGCGAGAGAACATCAGCATGAGTGATCTCGAAGTGGGCGGCGAGCTCGAACGCGTGGAAGCCGCTGCGAAGCGGGCGGGTATCCACGACGCGATTGCGGCGCTGCCCAAGGGCTACGACTCGCCGCTTGGCAAGGCGTTTCCCGGAGGAACGGAGCTCAGCGGCGGCGAGTGGCAGCGCATTGCGATGGCCCGCGCATACTACCGCGAATCGGGACTCATCATTCTTGACGAACCGACGAGCATGATGGATTCGTGGTCGGAAGCGGAATGGTACGATCGCTTTCATGTCCTCGCGCGCGGGCGCACGGCGGTCATCATCACGCATCACCTCACGGTTGCGCGGCACGCCGACGCCATTCACGTCATGGATCGCGGCCGCATCGTCGAGTCCGGAACGCACGCCGAGCTGCTCGCGCGCGGCGGATCGTATGCGCAGTCGTGGATCAGGCAGACGCAGGCAGTCGCAACGGCCGAATCAGATTAGCGTCTTCGTCACGAACTGCATCCACTGCGGGAAATTGCGTACGTGACGGGCGACGCGCGCGAGCGCCGTTTCGGTCGACGCAGTGCCGCGCGCGGTTTCCCACCGGTGTTCCGGATCCCAGCGGCCGGGTGACGCGTACCCGCTCCACCGCGGCCGCAGAGCCGCGCGCCACAGGAGGCGCGACAACGTGACGGACGGGCTGGACGGCATTTCCCCCGGCGCAATCATGGCGACGATGTGCCGCTCGAGCGAACGTTGCACCCACTCCGGTGTGGGCGGCGCGAGCTCTTCCAGGACCGGCGGCGGGACGGCAACGCCGCACACATGGTCGAGAAGACGGAGTGTCCAGTAGCACGATGTGGCCGCGTTTGCGCGGCGAGCGTCGCGGCTGAGGGCGTCCCAGTCGAAGCCGGGACGTCGCACGAGCAAGGCGATCAGACGGAAGGTCCGCCATGCTCCGAAGGCCATCGTGTGTTGCCAGGCGAAGTGGAGACTCGCATGCAGCACGAGGTGTTCGGGCGACGGAATGCGCGCGCCCGTGAACGGCGGCGGCGCCTCGCGCGCATCGCGCCACAAATCGGCCTCGCTGAACGAGAACGGCTGATCGGCGGGCATGAGTGCAACGTGAAGCTCGACGCGCGTGTCAGGCATCTGCGGATCGACGAAGTGGGGCAGATGATGCGCGTCGCGCAGAAGCTCGAGCAGCACGGGATCCGTTGTTTCCGGCCAGCCCGCCGCGATCAGGGCCTCGCGGGCGCGGTCACAGTCTTCGCGATGCACGAGGATGTCGATATCCGTCATGGATCGCATGCGGAATGTGGGATCGACGAGCGCCCCGACGGCTGCACCCTTGAGCAGCAGAAACGGAATTCCGCGCCGGTGAAACACGTCGACCGTTTGGGCCGTCCGCCGCGCGAGATACTGCTGGCGCAGATCCAGCGCGACGGCGCGTACCGACGCGTGCTGCTCTATCTCGGGCGGGAGATTCGCCCCTGACGCGCGCAACGCGCGCCACAGCGTCGACGCCGCAGATTCGAGCTCGGCCAGCACGAGCACGCGCGGCCAGTCCCGAACGCTGTTCGCGAGCGCCGCATACTCCGGCGCTCCGCACGACGGATCGGCGGAGCGAAACACCAGCGCGCATTCCGCAGACAGCTGGTGCCGCATGGCTCAGGTCCGCTTGCGGGCTGACTGGAGCAGCATCTCGATCACGCGAAGGTTGGCGGCGGCCTCGGTAGCGGGATAGCGCACCGGCGTGCCGTTCAGCGCACAGTCGGCGAAATGCTCCACCATCAGGCGATACTGGTCGGCACCCGGCGTCTCGTACACCGTCCGCTCTCGCTGGGCTCCGTATGCCGTCGTGATTGCCGGTGACGTTCCGGGCACGAACGCCGCGTCGAGCGAAAGCGTCGCGTTTGTGCCGGCGACTTCGAGGAATTCACGGCGCTCCGTGTCGAGCGCGCAATCGAAATGCGCCACGAGTCCGTTCGAAAACCGAAGCACGCCGGCAACGGAAGCGTCGACGCCCGTCTCGTGCCAGCGGCCCCACCCTTCGGCCTGGATGGGCTCCGATCCCGCGAGCGTTCGCGCGGCGTTGATGCAGTAGCAGCCCACATCCATGAGCGCGCCGCCGCCCTGGCCGGGCTGCCAGCGGACATCGTTCGGGCGTGTGAGCCGGAACGTGAACACGCTTCTGATGGCGCGCAGCTCGCCGATGTCGCCGCGGCGGACCATCTCCACCAGCCGTTCCATGCGCGGATGAAAGCGGTACATGAATGCTTCCATCAGCGTGACGTCGTTCGCTTCGGCGGCCGCGTGCATCGCGAGGCATTCCGCCTCGCTCAGCGCGAGCGGTTTCTCGCAGAGCACGTGCTTGCCGGATTCGAGGGCGCGAATGCTCCACTCGCGATGCATGCCGTTCGGCAACGGAACGTACAGCGCATCGATGTCCGCATCCTCGATGAGCGCCTCATAACCGCCGTACGAGCGGGCAATGTTCCACTTCCCGGCGAATGCGCTGGCGCGGCTCGCATCGCGGCTGGCGACGGCGAGCAGCTCACCGTTCCGGGATGACTGAATTGCCGGATTCACTGACCGGCAGATGTTGGCGGTCCCCAGGACACCCCACCGCAGCTTTCGGTCGCGCATGCCACGAAGATAGTGTGCAGTCATGACTTTCCGTGACCACTTCTCCGACGCGTCGCGCGCCTACGCCACGTTCCGTCCGTCGTACCCGGCAGAGCTGATCCGCTGGCTCGCGTCACTCACGCCATCCACGCGGCGCGCGTGGGATTGCGCGACGGGAAACGGCCAGGCGGCGATTCTTCTCGCGGAGCATTTCGCCGACGTCATTGCGACGGATGCCAGCGAAGCGCAGATCGCGGCGGCGACGCCGCACGCCCGCGTGCGGTACGCCGTCGCCACCGAGCGCGAGTCCGGGCTCGAGGCGTCGTCGATGGATCTCGTGACCGTGGCGCAGGCGCTTCATTGGTTCGACATCCCCGCGTTTTTCCGCGAGGCCGACCGCGTGCTCGTGCCGCGGGGCATTCTCGCCATCTGGAGCTACGGCAAGCCGTCGCTGGAGAGCAGCGCGAACCGCGTGCTGCACTGGATGCACGACGAACGCATCGGTCCGTTCTGGCCGTCGGAACGCATGAACGTGGAGAGCGGGTACCGTACGGTTGCCCTTCCCTATCCCGAGATTCCCGCCGCGCCGCGCACGCTGGCCGTCAACATGACCCGCGACGCCCTCGTGGGTTATGTCGGCACATGGTCGGCCGTCAGGCAGGCACGACTCAAGGAAGGAACTGACCCCGTTCCCGAGTTCGTCGCGGCGCTCGCGGAGGTCTGGCCCGACGAGCGCGAAGCACGTACCGTTTCCTGGCCTCTCACGGTTCGCGTGGGAAGGAGACCGGGCTAACGGTTGACGGATTTGTCGGTCGACGCTGAGTTCATCCGCGTTCAGTCAGCGCTGGCGGGGCGCTATTCGCTCGAGCGTGAGCTCGGTCGCGGCGGGATGGGCATTGTCTATCTCGCGCGCGACGTTGCCCTCGACCGTCTCGTCGCGCTCAAACTGCTGCCGCCACAGCTCGCGAACGAACCGCGGCTGAGACAGCGGTTCCTCAACGAAGCGCGCACCGCCGCGAAGTTCTCGCACCCGAATATCATCCCGATCTTTTCAGTCGAGGAAGTCGGCGATCTCGTCTTCTTCGTCATGGCGTACGTCGACGGAGAAACGCTCGGGCACCGGATCCGTTCCCAGGGGCCCATTCCGCCATCCGAGACAGCGCGCATTTTGCGCGAAGTCGCCTGGGGGCTCGCGTACGCGCACAACCAGAGCGTCATCCACCGCGACGTAAAGGCCGACAACATCCTCCTCGAACGTGGATCGGGCCGCGCGCTCGTCGCTGATTTCGGCATCGCGCGCGTGACGCGCGAGGATCAGGGAAGCGGAGCCCGCGAGATCCTCGGCACCGCCGAGTACATGAGTCCGGAACAGGCCAGCGGTGGCACGATCGATCCGCGGAGCGACATCTATTCGCTGGGTGTGGTCGCCTTCTACGCGCTCTCGGGTCGCCTGCCGTTTGACGGCGCAAACGCGACGTCGATTCTCGCCATGCACATCACGCAGGCCGCGCCGCGCGTGCGCGATGTGTGCGACGGCGTGCCGAGCCGGCTCGCGCATGCGGTGGATCGATGCCTCGAGAAGGATCCCGACGCGCGATTCCCGAAGGCAGAAGACGTCGCCGACGCGATTGCGGCGGTGCTCGAGGCGCGCCGAGAGCTGCCACCGCCGATTCGTGTGTTCATCAAACGATCGCGCGAGCTGAGCCAGGTGATCGGCGGCGTGGCATTCTTTCAGCTCACGCTCGCGGTCGAAGCCGGGTTCTTCACGCTCGCCGGCGTGCCCAGGTTTGTCGGCATTGGCTTCCTCGGCGCGGCCGCAGTGCTGGGGACCATTCCGATCGGACCCATCATCGAACAGGCGCGGACGCTTCTCAAGTCAGGCTACACGCGCGCCGACGTGATCCCGGCGTGGCGCACCGAGCTCGAGCGGGAGCGAGAGGAGCGCGCGTTCGAGCACGGCCGGACCGCCAGCCTGGGCGAGCGCGCCGCACGCGATGTTGCGTTTGTGTCGCTCGCGGGAATCGGGGGCGCGATCTATGCCTGGACGCAGTTCGGCTTTTCGGACGACGTCGCGACCGGATTTGTGACCGCCGCGGCAGGCGTTGCACTCGGCGGGCTGCTCAGCTTCATCAGGTATGACCGGCGAACTGATGTGGGCGGACGGTGCATGAGCTGGTTCTGGAAAACGAAACTCGGCGAGGGTGCGTTCCGGCTGGCGAGCATCGGACTCAGGCGTTCCGCGATCGCCGCCCCCGCGACACATCGGCCCACGGAGCTCGCCATCGGCATGGCGGTGGATGCGTTGTACGAGGCGCTGCCGAAAGCGTCGCGCCAGCAGCTGGGTGACCTGCCGAAAATCGTGCGCGGGCTCGAGGCGGACGCCATGAAACTCCGGCGCCGCGTGGACGAGCTGAACGAAGCGGCGTTGCACGATCCCGGACTCCGCAACACGCGCGACGATGCCCGGCGGCGCATGGCCGACGCGGTGACGTCCCTTGAAAGCATCCGCCTGAACCTGCTTCGTCTGACCGCAGGCGCCGGGTCAGTGGACAGCCTGACGGCCGATCTCAGCGCCGCACGCGAGATGAGTCAGGACATCGGCCGGCTGCTGGCCGGGCATCAGGAAGTGGCTAAGGCTTTATCGTCTTCCCCGACAGAACGTCCGCCGCGCGAGTGATGAGCTCTGCCTCGCGTAACAACGCATCCGCAATTCGGGAGATCTCGCGCTCAGCGTCCGCCCACTGTTTCTGTTCGATGGCCTCTCGCGCTCCCGGCATCGTCTTCACGCCATATCCCGTGTAGAAGCCCGGCGCGTACAGCGAGTGCTCGTACCACGGGCGTCGCGGCAATCCGCCGGGGAGCAGCAGCGCATCGTCCGTTCTTCGCAGCAGTGCGTTCGCCTGCGTAATGGTCGCTGCGTCTGTCTGGCCGCCGATCGCTCCGGCGTAGGCGCGCTCGAACCGTGACGCGGCCGCATTCAACGTCTGTCCTGCGTTGTCGAGTGCTGCGAAGTTGAGATACGGCGCGGCGGAATCCGCCTTCGGCGCCAGCAGCGGCCGGCGCGGATCACTCGTCGCCGTATAGACGCCCTCCGCGATCGACGCGTTGATGTTCGCGATCTTCTTCGCGATGCTCTCACGCAGTGACTTGAGCTCGCCGATATAGCCGCGCACCGTCTCGGAGAGATTACCGAATTCCTGGGGCAGGACATCGGCATTCGCCATGCGCATGATCATCGTCCCAGCCGTCTGCGCCAGCGCGCGTCCGAACACGAACGACGTGTCGCTGAAGTGCGTGTACCAGTAGAAGTCGTCGTAGATGGAATGATAGATGCCGCCGTCGTCCTCACCGCCGAACGCAACGTCGAGCGTGGGAATGCCGGCGTGCTGCAGGAACGGCGTAAAATCCGACCCCGAGCCGAGCGCGCCGATCTCGAGGTCCGACCGCGTGCGCGACGCGGTGTCGCCGCCGATGATTTTGAACGCGCGCATGCGGTTCCACACCGGCACGTGCGCTTCGGGATCATCGATGTCGTGCGCGACTTCGTTCGCGAATCGCATGAGTGAGTACGAGCCGCCCACGCTCAAGGCACCGCGCCCGTTGCCGTCGGAGTTGAGATAGAACACGGCCTTCTGTTTGAGCTCGGCCTGATGTTCCTCCGACCATTCCGTCGAGCCCAGGAGCGCGGGCTCTTCGCCATCCCACGCCGCGTAAATGATGGTGCGCCTGGGGCGCCATCCCTGTTTCATGAGCTCACCAAGCGCGCGTGCTTCCTCCATCTCCGCCACCTGCCCCGAGATCGGATCCTCCGCACCGTTCACCCAGCCGTCGTGGTGGTTGCCGCGAATGACCCACTCGTCGGGATACACGCTTCCCGGAATTCGCGCGATGA
>DASRAP010000297.1:0-3525 GCA_035638155.1 Gemmatimonadaceae bacterium
CACGATGGACGACCGCGCTCGAGCCGCCGGAGACGTATCCTTCGACGCTCTAGAGTGTAAGACACGCACTCTATGGAGCATCTTCTTCGCATTCCCGGCCCCGGCGACATCGCGCCCAACATTTCGATTCCCGGTACGCCACTCGGTCTGCACGCACTGCGCGGCGAGCCCCTTCTCGTGATCCTGCACGCGACCGCGTGGGATCCCGGACGGGAAACGAACATCTTCGCGTTCAATCGCATTATCCGGAACGCGCCCGGCGGTTTCGCCGCGCGGCTGCTCGCCACAACGGGCGGCGGGTCGCTTCGGCACCTGCTGTTCCAGGATGATCTCGCGATCAGTGTCATTGCAACGGCGGATCCAGTTGTCGCCGCCCAGTTCAATGTGCGATCTCCATCCGCGGTCTTCGTGGTCGACGAAGAAAGCCGGATTCGGTGGCGGTACCTCACGAGCGATCAGTCGCTTTCGCCTCCTTCCGAAGTGGCGCGCCTGCTCGGCGTTGGAGCACACGCGTCCGAGCGTGCACGCGCACAATTCCTGGCAACGATCGCGGGGACCGCGTTCGCACTCGGACTCGGAGGCAGGTTCCGGCGTGCGCGGGCGCATCGTCCCGTCACGCCCTGGCGAAAGCTGCAAGCCGTTGCGCAAAGCTGACGCCTGAAAGCACAAACGGGGCAACGTGGACAGGTGAAATGACGACGGGCTTGATATATCAATTTTCGTTGATATATTCGACCCATGCCCTCCACGACGGCCCCAGTCGATACCGCCCGGCTCTTCCACGCGCTGTCTGACAGGACGCGCCTCGCCGTCATCGACATGCTCAAGGACGGCGAGCGGTGCGTCTGCGAGATCCAGGGCGAGCTCGACGCCACGCAGTCCCGGCTCTCGTTCCACCTTCGCGTGCTGAAGGACGCCGGCCTGTTGCTCGACCGGAAGGAAGGCCGGTGGAATTACTACTCTCTCAATGCCGACGCCGTCCGCGAGCTCGCGGACGCTGTCGATGACCTCAAACCGGCGCGCCGTGCGCTTCCCGTGCGCGGCGCAAGGATCTGCTGTGACTGACTCCATCGACGATCTCAGATCAACCGTGCAGGATCGCTACGGCGCGATTGCACAGGCAGTCACCGATGGCGCGGCACGCGCCTCGTGCTGCGGACACGAAGCAACATCAGGGTGCTGCGGGGCGCTCGGCGATGTGTGGGATCCCATCACGGCCGACCTCTATTCGGCCGGTGAAACAGCGGGCTTGCCGCCGCAGGCCCTCTTTGCGTCACTCGGCTGCGGCAATCCTACCGCGCTCGCCGAGCTCGAGGAGGGCGAGACCGTGCTCGATCTTGGATCGGGCGGCGGCATTGACGTGCTGCTGTCGGCGAAGCGGATCGGGCCGCGCGGTAAGGCCTACGGCCTCGATATGACGGATGAAATGCTCGAGCTCGCGCTTGAGAACAAGGAACGCGCGGGAGCCACGAACGTCGAGTTCCTTAAGGGGCACATCGAGGCCATTCCACTCCCGTCGCGGTCCGTTGACGTGATCATTTCGAATTGCGTGATCAATCTCTCGGGCGACAAACAGAAGGCGATCGCGGAAGCGTTCCGCGTGCTCAGGCCCGGCGGACGGTTTGCGGTCAGCGACGTCATCGTGCGCGGCGGGCTGCCGGAGCCGGTGCGCGCGAGCATGCCGCTCTGGACCGGGTGCGTCGCCGGGGCGCTCGAGGAACAGGAGTTCCTTGCGCTCCTCGCATCGGCGGGATTCGAAGACGCGAGCATCGAGCCCACGCGTGTCTATTCCAGAGACGATGCGCTCGCGCTCCTGTCCGGCACGGGACTCGATCTCGCGCTCGCGGACCAGGTCGAGGGGAAGATCATGAGCGGTTTCGTGCGAGCAAGGAAGCCGGGCACTGCTGCGCCACGCAGGGCACTGCGGGAGCTCGGTACCGCCAAACGGGATTGTGGTTGCGACGACGGGTGCTGCACATGAAAGCCGATCCAGCGAGTGCGGTGGCTGCGACCATTCGTGGCGCGACCGTCCGCGACATCGATTCCATCGAACGGCTGCTGCAAGTGTCGGATCTCCCGATCGATGGCGTGCGCGACATAGTGACGAAGCGACCGGAGGATTTTGTCATCGCCGTCAGCGGCGATGCCGTGGTCGGCGTCGCCGGACTCGAGCGGTGCGGTAATGACGCGCTTCTTCGTTCGGTGGCAGTCAATCCGGAATGGCGGAGCACCGGCGTCGGCAACAAACTCGTTCACGCGCTGGTCGACTCTGCGGAGGCGCGCGGACTGCGCGCAATGTATCTCCTCACGCTCACAGCCGAAAAGTATTTCCCGCGCTTCGGCTTCAACCGGATCGAGCGCGGCGATGTTCCGGCCGCGGTTGCGGACACCAGCGAGTTCAAGTCGGTGTGTCCCTCGACGGCGGTTGTCATGCGGCGTGTGTCCGGCGCAACGCAGGCCTGACGTGCGCTATGCGCTGATCTCGGATATTCACGCGAATCTTCCGGCGCTCGACGCCGTTCTCGGCGCCATCCAGGCTCACGGCGTCGACGCTGTGTTTCATCTCGGCGATCTGGTTGGATACGCGCCGTGGCCCAACGAAGTCATCGCGCGTCTGCGCGAGCGGCAGATAGCCGGCATCGCGGGCAATTACGATTCGACGGTGGCCACGCATTACAAGCACTGCGGCTGCCGTTATGAGGATCCGAGACAGGAGGAGCTCTCGCACGTGAGCTACGCGTGGACACTCGAGCACGTGTCGCGCGAATCGCGTGAGTACCTTGGCGCCCTGCCCTTCCGGCTCGACATCCGCCCACTCGGCGGGCATCACGCGGGTCCTACGATTGCCCTCGTGCACGGCACGCCACTCAACAACGTGACCTACTGGACGGAGGACCGTCCCGATTCGTTCTGCACGAAGATGGCGGAAGTAGCGGGCCTCCGAAGCGGCGATCTCATTGCGTTCGGGCACACGCACAAGCCCTGGCATCGCATCGTTGGCGGCATCCACTTCGTGAATACGGGCAGCGTGGGACGACCGAAGGATGGCGATCCCCGCGCGGGGTTCGCGTTGCTCGACGTCAGCGAGGCTGGCGAGCTCAACGTTTCGTTCGAGCGTGTGACGTACGATGTCGCAGCGGCGGCGGCGGCCATTCGCAGCAGCGAGTTGCCCGACGATTTCGCCACGTACCTCGAGACGGGTGGCGCCGCCGCCGCTCTCAATTCAGCACACCAATGATGCACGACAACTCTGGTTCGACACGCCGTGAGTTCCTCGCCGGCGCAGCCGTTACGGTCCCATCGATCGCCTTGGGATCGCGTGCGCTCCTCTCGGACGACTGCCCGGCGGCGAAGCCGGCGGAGCGAACGTGGAACTTGGCGTGTGTGAACACAATCAGGCAGGCAACGGACCGCGCGGTGTTTGACTGGACGAGCCTCGGGAAGCCCGGCGAGGATTCGATGCTGATGATCGCGGGCAGATACGCCGACAACTGCGCCGCTGCATACGAGCGGGAGAAGTATCGG
>DASRAP010000298.1:0-4210 GCA_035638155.1 Gemmatimonadaceae bacterium
CGCTGATCACGAATACGTGAAGACCACCGACGACGCGTCCGTCGTTGCCGTCGGGATCACGGACTTTGCGCAGGGCGAGCTGGGCGACATCGTGTTTCTCGACTTGCCGAAGCCGGGCGCGAAGTTCGGCGCGCACGACACGTTCGGAACGGTCGACGCCGTCAAGGCGGTGTCGGAGCTCTACGCCCCCGTCGCCGGCGAGATCGTCGCCGTGAATCCGCGCCTGGAGAAGGAGCCGGCGCTCGTGAACTCCGATCCCTATGGCGAGGGATGGATGATCAAGGTGAGAGCGAGCGGCGACTGGAAGTCAGGCCTCCTGAACGCAGAGGCGTATAGGAAGCACATCGGAAGCTAGAGGGTTAGAGAACGGGAGAGCGAGATTCTCTCCCGTTCTCCCGTTCTCCCGTTCTCTAGTAACTGTCAGTAGGCGGACACGCACACACCAGGTTCCGGTCGCCGTACGCGGAATCGATCCGGCCCACCGACGGCCAGAATTTGAACTCCTTGATCCACGGCGCCGGGAACGCGGCGGTCTGACGCGAATACGGGCGCGTCCATTCGTCGGCCGTCACGACGTGCTGCGTGTGCGGCGCATGTTTGAGCGGATTGTTCTGCTTGTCCCACTCTCCCTTCTCCACCTTCGCGATCTCCTCGCGAATCTGGATCAGCGCATCGCAGAACCGGTCGAGCTCGGCCTTTGACTCCGATTCCGTTGGCTCGATCATGAGCGTGCCCGCCACGGGGAACGAGACCGTTGGCGCGTGGAACCCGTAGTCCATCAGCCGCTTCGCGACGTCTTCCACTTCGATGCCGGCCGACGCCTTGAACGAACGCACGTCGACGATGCACTCGTGCGCGACCATGCCTTTCTTCCCCTTGTAGAGCACCGGGAAATGCGGCGCGAGCCGGTGCGCGACGTAGTTCGCGTTGAGAATCGCCATCTCCGTGGCGCGTTTGAGGCCTTCCGATCCCATCATCACGCAGTACATCCACGAGATGGTGAGAATGCTTGCGCTCCCGAACGGCGCGGCGCTCACGGCGCCCGACGCCTGATCGGCGCCGATCTTCACCACGGGGTGGCCCGGCAGGAACGGCGCGAGATGCTTGGCGACGCCGATCGGCCCCATGCCGGGCCCGCCGCCGCCGTGCGGAATGCAGAACGTCTTGTGCAGGTTCAGGTGACACACGTCCGCACCGATATCGCCGGGGCGGCAGAGTCCCACCTGCGCGTTCATGTTCGCGCCGTCCATGTACACCTGGCCGCCGTGCGCGTGCACGACTTCGCACACCTCGCCGATGGCCTCCTCGAACACGCCGTGCGTGCTCGGATACGTCACCATCAGCGCGGCGAGGCGGTCCGTGTATTGCGCGGCCTTGGCCTTGAGATCCGCGACGTCGATGTTGCCATCGGCGTCCGTTTTCACGACGACGACCTGCATGCCCGCCATCACGGCGCTCGCCGGATTCGTGCCGTGCGCGGACTGCGGAATGAGACACACGTCGCGCTTCGCGTCTCCGCGCGACTTGTGGTATTCGTGAATGACGAGCAGACCCGCGTATTCACCCTGCGAGCCGGCGTTCGGCTGCAGCGACACCGCGTAAAAACCCGTGATCTCCGCGAGCCAACCTTCGAGCTCCGAGAACAACCGGTAGTACCCGTCGGCCTGTTCGCGCGGCACGAAGGGATGCAGCCGGCCAACCTCGCGCCACGTGAGCGGAAGCATCTCCGCCGTCGCGTTGAGCTTCATGGTGCACGAACCGAGCGGAATCATCGAGTGCACGAGCGAGAGGTCGCGTGATTCCAGCCGCTTGATGTACCGCGTCATCTCGGCTTCGGCGTGGTACCGGTGGAAGACCGGGTGCGAGAGGAACGACGACGTGCGTGCGAACGGCGCGGGCAGATCGGCCTGCACCTTGAGATCCGTCGCGCGGAACGACGTGGTGTCGCCGCTGTGAAAGACGGCGAGCAGATCGTTGATGTGCTCGTCGGTCGTGGTCTCCGCGATCGAGACCCCGACCGTTTGCGGGTCGATCACACGCACATTCAGCCCGCGCTCGCGCGCCGCGCGCAGAATCGGCTCGAGCGGTCGCTCGCCGAGCTCGATGCGCAGGGTGTCAAAGAACAGCTCGTGCGTGAGGTCGTATCCCAGCTTGTGCAGGCCGGCGGCGAGCGTGAGCGCGTGACCGCGCACCCGGCGCGCGATACGCGTGAGGCCCTCGGGCCCGTGCCACACCGCATACATCGACGCCATCACGGCGAGCAGCACCTGCGCGGTGCACACGTTGCTCGTCGCCTTCTCGCGGCGGATGTGCTGTTCGCGCGTCTGCAGCGCCATGCGGAGCGCCGGATTTCCATTCGAGTCTTTCGAGACACCAATGATGCGGCCCGGGATGTGCCGCTTGTGTTCTTCCTTCGTCGCGAAGAACGCCGCGTGCGGCCCGCCGAATCCCATCGGCACGCCGAAACGCTGAGCCGAGCCGACGGCGACGTCCGCGCCCCACTCGCCCGGCGGGGCCAGCAGAGTCAGCGCCAGCAGATCCGTCGCGCAAACGACGAGCGCGCCGGCCGCGTGCGTGCGCTCGGTGAGCTCGCGGTACTCGTAGATCGCGCCGTCGCTCGCGGGATATTGCACAAGCACGCCAAACACGTCGGCACCGATTTCGAATTCCCGGTGGTCACCCACGCGCACTTCGAACCCGCGAAGCGCGGCACGCGTGCGCACCACGTCGATGGTCTGCGGATGACAATCGCTGGAGACGAGGAAAACGTTGCGTTCGTCCTTGGCGACCACCGCGTGGCACAGCGCCATTGCTTCCGCCGCCGCCGTCGCTTCGTCGAGTAGCGACGCGTTCGCAATCGGCAAACCCGTGAGATCGATGACGACGGTCTGATAATTCAGCAGCGCTTCGAGCCGCCCCTGCGCGATCTCGGCCTGGTACGGTGTGTACGCCGTGTACCACGCGGGATTCTCGAGCACATTTCGCTGAATCACCGGTGGTGTCACGGTCGGGTAGTAGCCCATGCCGATGTAGGAGCGCGTGACCACGTTGCGCTGCATCATGCGGCGAAGCCGGCCAAGCGCGTCGAACTCCGGAAGCGGCGTGCCGATCTTCAATGGACGACGGAGCCGAATTCCCGAAGGAACCGTTGCGTCGATCAGGTCGTCGAGGCTGGAGAAACCGAGCGCGGAAAGCATCGCGGCCGTGTCGGCGTCGCTTGGGCCGATGTGGCGCGGAATGAACGAGTCGGGATTGATGCCGACAGAAGCTGGAGACTGGGTCGCGGTCATGCGTTGAAAGGTAATAAGTTCGAACTGAGGGAAAGCGACTGCGGGACACCACTACCAGGAACGCCGCGGCATGAGTGACGCACCTGTGCTGCTGTCCGTGTTTCCACCCGCGGGTGGCGCGGTCAATTTCGCGCGCGACGAAGCGCTGGCGCAGGTCGCCCGGAATACCGGGCACGCAGTGATGCGCCTGTACGCCTGGGACCGCCCGGTCGTCTCGCTCGGACGGAATGAACGGGCGGTCGGCCGGTACGATCCCGACAAGCTCGCGCGCGCCGGGCTCGATGTGGTGCGTCGTCCCACGGGCGGGCGCGCGCTCCTTCATCATCACGAGCTCACGTACGCGTTCGCCGAACAGATCACCGACGCCGACTCCCTTCGCGCGAGCTACGAGCGCGTGAGCCGGTTGCTGCTTACGGCGCTTCGCACGCTGGGCGTCGCCGCCGACGTCGCCGATAGTCGCGCCGGACGGCCCATCGAGGGCTCGCCGTGCTTCGCGATTCCGTCGGCGGGCGAAATCGTCGTCGACGGACGCAAGCTCGTCGCGAGCGCGCAGTGGCGCGACGCGCAGGTGTACCTCCAGCACGGATCGATTCTCATCGACGATGACCAGCCGCTGCTCGTGCGCGGTCTTGCCGACGGCGTCGTCATGCCGCCGCTCCCTGCGCCCGCCACACTCCGTGAGATCCTGGGCCGCGCGCCGTCGCTCGAGGAGCTCGCGTCCGGCGTGGCGCACTCGCTCGCTGCGGGGGGACACGCGCCTTCACGTGTCGCACCGGAGACGTTGATTCCGGTCGACGCCGAACGCGAGCATCGTGCGCGTTACGACGATCCCGCGTGGACGTGGCGGCGATAGAGGGCAACGGGCAACGGGCAAACGGGCAACGGGCAAAGCGCAACTTGCGTTCATTCGGTTTGTGACC
>DASRAP010000299.1:0-5893 GCA_035638155.1 Gemmatimonadaceae bacterium
AACCAATGCAGCGCGATGACGCCGACTGCCGCCGCGGCGGTGGCCATCGCGCGCACGTGCGCGCGTGCGAAGGGCCTGTCGATGAAGATGAGCGCGGCGAACGCCAGCGGCGCCAGCAATGCACCGCTCAGCTTGATGACGGCTCCCGCGCTGAGCGCGATCGCGAGCACGATCAGCATTCGCTCGCGCACCCTGGGTTCGGCGGCCCGCGTCTGTTGCCACACCGCGAGCGCGTAGACGGCGAACGCCGAGAACGCCGCGAGCTTGGGATCGGCGTACCCCGACACAACGAAGTTCGCGCCCTTCACCTTGATCACCATGCACAGCCAGAAGAGCGCTGCCGCGATCGCTTCGCGCCGCGATTCCGTCACCCACGCGCCGATCCGCCACAGGCACGCCACGCCCCAGACCGGAAATGCCATCGAGAGCAGCTTTGCGATCGTCTGCAGGTTTGATGTGCCCGCGCACTTGTAGACGATGGAAAAAAGAATGGGCAGGCCCTGCGGCTGCGTCGTGCGCAGCGTCGGCGCCTGATTGAACCAGTTCTCCGCCCACGCATTCCACGCAACGACTGCATCCCAGTCCGTGAAGACCGTCCCGAGGTTGCGCCAGACGAGCATCGCGATCGATGCGATGGTGATGCCCCGCAGAATTTGGTCCTGCATTTCCTCCACGGGCGGCGCCTGCGGCGGCGGGCTGGCCGACCCTCGGTGGTGCATCACACACGCGAACGCCGCCGCGGCTGAGAGCGCGGCCACGGACAGCATGACGGGTTGTGTGTACAGGGCGAGCGCCGTCAGGACCTGAACGACGGCGTAATTCGCGACGACGCTCAGCGGAACCGCGAACAACGCCACGTCGCGGAGCGATCGACGGAGGTCGGGAGCCAGCACATACGCGAGCGCAAACCCGGGAAGCAGAAGCGCCTGCAGTACGCCGAGCAGACCGAGTGAAATCATCACGCGAAGAGGGAGCTGAGGGGCCGGCACGAAGATACAGGTTCTTGCTCCCCGCTGTTCCCGCCCTAAGTTTGTCCGCGCCCTTCACCCCACCGTCATGGACGCCAAAACCGGCCTGCTGATCGCGCTCTGCGGCTTCACGCTGTACTACCTGGTTGTGCTTGCGCGCCGGGTGGCGCAGCCCGATCAGACGGGCACCGGGAAGGCGCCGACGGGGGGGATGCTCCTCATCGGGTTCATCACGAACTTCTTCGACACGCTCGGCATTGGCTCGTTCGCGACGACCACGGCCATGTGGCGCAAGTGGAACATCGTGCCGGACGAGCAGATCCCGGGCACGCTCAACATCGGCCATACGATTCCGACGATCGCTCAGGCGTTCATCTTCACGACGCTGGTGCCGGTCGAGGCAAGAACGCTGCTGCTCATGATTCTCGCGGCCGTGATCGGTTCGTGGATCGGCGCGAACATCGTGGCCAAGTGGCCGCGGAGGAATATCCAGATCGGCATGGGGTCGGCCCTCGTGGTCGCGGCGTTTCTGATGGCGATGGCGTTCGCGGCGAACGTGGGGCCCGACTGGGCGAAGGACCAGGACACGAACGGCGTGATGCACGCGCTGATTTCGATCGTGCGAGGCGTGTCGGCGGTGCTACACCCGATCGCGCAGAACATGCCCAAGGGGGGCACGCTGCTCGCGCTCATCGGGACGGCGCTCATCATTGGCTGCATCGGGAACTTCGTGCTCGGCGCGCTCATGACGCTCGGCATCGGGCTCTATGGCCCCTGCATGATTCTGATCTATTTCCTGGGCATGGATCCCAAGGCGGCGTTCCCGATCATGATGGGATCGTGCGCGTTCCTGATGCCGATCGCGAGCGCGCGGTTCATTCGCGCAGAAGCGTTCAACCTGAAGGCAGCGCTCGGGCTGGCCGTTGGCGGATTGCCGGCAGTGTTGATCGCCGCATTTCTTGTGAAGTCGATGCCGCTCGACGTGATGCGTCTGCTCGTGGTGATCGTGGTGCTGTACGCGGCGTACGGGCTGCTGAGCTCGGCGGCCCGTGAGCAGAGGGTCGCCAAGGGACAGTAATTGATCGCCTGAGGGTCAGCGGAGCATGTCCGATTTCGATCTCACCGCGCTTCGTGAGCGCATTCGCCAGATCGACGCGGAACTGGTCGCGCTGGCGGGCGAGCGCATTTCGATCGCGCGCGCTGTTGGTGAGGCGAAGCGCGAACAGAATCTGCCCACCACCGACTACCGGCAGGAGCGCGTCGTGCTCGATCGTGCGCGCGCGGCGTCGGAGCGTCACGGTCTTGACCCGAAGGTCGCCGAAGTCCTGATCGCGACGCTCATTCGCGCATCGGTGTCCGCGCAGGATCGGGACAATCAGCGCAGCGCCGCGCTGGGCGCCGGTCAGCGCGCGGTCGTGATCGGCGGTGCGGGACGGATGGGCCAATGGCTGATTCGCTTTCTCGCCGACCAGGGCTACACCGCGGGCTCGCTCGACCCCGCGTCGCCCGCCGAAGAGCAGGAGTGGGCGCGCGAAACGCTTCCGACCGCCGATCTCATCGTGTGCTCCACGCCGCCCGTGGCGACGGCTGCGCTCTATGAACAGTGGGCGGCGAATCCGCCGGGGGGCGTGGTCGTCGACATCGCGAGCATCAAGACGCCGCTCCTCGGCGCGATCGAAAAGCTGATGACCGCGGGAGGACACGTGGCATCCATCCATCCGATGTTCGGGCCCTCCGTAGTGCTTCTGCGCGACTGCGACGTGGTCATCTGCGACACGGGCGACGCCGAGGCGACCGCGACCGTTGAGCGCCTGTTTCAGCCGACGACGGCGCACGTGATTCACCTCCCGCTCGCCGACCACGACCGCATCATGGCCGACGTGCTGTCGCTGGCGCACGCGACCGCAATTGCGTTTGCCGTCGCGCTTCCCGACATCCGGCATTCGATCAGATCGACGACTCTTTCCGCGATGGAATCGCTCGCGTACAACATCGTGCGCGAGAGTCCCGACGTGTATTACGAGATCCAGGCGGAGAATCCATATTCGATGACCGCCCTCGCGCGCATGCGTGCGGCACTGGACAGGGTCGTGAACGCGGTCGAAGCGCGAGACCCCGAGCGGTTTCGCGCGCTGCTCGCGGAGGGGAAGCGTCGTACGGAGCGCACCGGCTCATAGAAAGGAACGTGCATGTTTGAATCCGCCGAGCTCGGCCACAGCATCGACAAGAAGCAGTACGCGGCGCAGGAGCCGAAGCTGCGCGAGGCGCTGCTCAACGCGCAGTTCGATCTCGCGGAGAACAAGTCGTTCCCGGTGATCGTGGTGATTGGCGGAGTCGATGGCGCCGGGAAGGGCGAGACGGTCAACCTGCTCAACGAGTGGATGGATCCGCGGCACATCCGGACCTGTGCCTTCGGTGATCCGTCGGACGAGGAGCGTGAGCGGCCCCGCATGTGGCGCTTTTGGCGCGCGTTGCCTCCCAAGGGTCAGGTCGGGATTCTCTTCGGCGCGTGGCACACCGATCCGATCGTGCGGCGCGTGTCGAAGGAGATCAAGAGCGCCGAGCTCGAGCGACAGATCGACGAGATCGTGCGCTTCGAACGAATGTTGACTGACGAAGGCGCGTTGCTCGTCAAGCTCTGGTTTCACCTCTCGAAGGACCGGCAGAAGAAGCGTCTTCGCTCGCTGGAGAAAGACCCGGATACGCGGTGGCGCGTGACGAAGCTCGACTGGCAGCGCTTCAAGCTGTATGACCGCTTCCGCGAAGTCTCGGAGTATTATCTGCGGCGCACGAGCACAGCGGAGTCGCCGTGGACTGTCATAGAGGGCACGGACGAGCGCTACCGAAGCCTCACTGCGGGGCGCACACTGCTTGCGGCGATGCGGGAGCGGCTCGACCAGAAGCCCGCAGGGCGCGTGCCGGACAGGACGCCGCCCATTCTTCCGGCGATCGACAAGCGCGACCTGCTGGGCTCGCTCAAGCTAGACCGAAAACTCGAGAAGGAGAAGTACGAGAAGCTGCTCGAGGAATGGCAGGGCCGGCTCAACCGGTTGTCACGGCATCCCAGGTTCAAGGAGATGTCCGTGACGATCGTGTTCGAGGGAAGCGACGCGGCCGGGAAGGGTGGCGCGATCAGGCGCATTACGGGCGCGCTCGACGCGCGCGTGTACGAAGGCATTCCCATCGCCGCGCCGACGGAGGAAGAGCGCGCGCAGCCGTACTTGTGGCGATTCTGGCGTCATCTGCCGCGCCACGGGCGTTTCACGATTTATGACCGCAGCTGGTATGGGCGCGTGCTCGTGGAGCGTGTGGAGGGATTCTGCTCCGAGGCGGACTGGATGCGCGCGTACAGCGAGATCAACGATTTCGAGGAGCAGCTCGCGAAAGACAACATGGTCGTCGCGAAATTCTGGCTGCAGGTATCGAAGGACGAACAGCTCCGGCGATTCAAGGCGCGCCAGGAGACGAGTTTCAAGCGGTTCAAGATCACGGACGAAGACTGGCGCAACCGCAAGAAGTGGAACGCGTATCGTAGTGCGGCCGAGGACATGATCGAGCGGACGTCGACGTCGGTTGCGCCGTGGACGCTGGTGGGGGCGAACGACAAGTATCATGCTCGGATTACGGTGCTCAAGGCGCTATGCGGCCGGATCGAGAAAGGCCTCGAGTCGCTGTGAGCTCGAGGTGGGCGCGCGGGAGGGGCATGAGCCACATCCTCCTCGCGCTCGCCGTCGCGTGCGCCGTAGCCCTCGGTTGCCCGTCAAGCCCTACGGCGCCATCGCTTGCATCCGCGGCATGCGGCCCGGTATCGTCGTCCGCGAACGCCGTGTTACCAATCTTCAGCCGGCCGTTCGACGGCGCGTTTGCGGTCGGAAATTTCTTCGATCATGACAAACCGATTGACGGCGACGCGAACGGGTACGTCCTGACTTTGTGTGGCGCGCGCGATGCGAAGCAGGTGGATGGTCACCAAGGCTACGATTGGCGGATGCCGGAAGGCACCCCGCTCCTCTCCGTCACCGGCGGCGTCGTGCTGACAGCCGGACTGACGGCGCCAGAATACTGCCCGGCGTTGCATCGCACGGTCCAGGCACTGCGCGTCCAGTTGGTCCACACGGCGCCCAACGGCGAGTCTTACGTGAGCGTCTACGGGCACCTCTCACGCGTCGACGTGCAGGAGGGCGCTTCCGTCAGCGAAGGCGCGGTGATCGGACTGTCAGGCAACACCGGCTGCAGCGGCTCACCGCATCTGCATTTCGGCGTCGCGCGGAAGGTCGGAGGAGGTTACGTACTCATCGATCCCTACGGCTGGCATTCCCAGGGCAGTGATCCATGGCAGCGCGACTCGCGCGGCGCCGCGAGCGTTTGGCTCTGGAAAGACGGAGCGGCCCCAGCACTTCGATAATGGCTCTCAGCGCTGCAGCACAACGCTATTTGTTGAACCAATCACTACCTTCGCTTTGGTGAGAGCATGAGCGAGAAGTCCGGCCCTGTTCGCATGATTCTTCGCGAGGAATCGGACGACGGTTGCGTCGTCGACACGGCGTATGTGAGCATGCCGGACACTGTGAATGATCCATATGTCCGAAGCCGGATCACGCCCGCCGGCCAAGGTGTGCCACGCGAAGTCATCACGGAATTCGTCCCTGCGCCCGAGCGTCCGGTGAGCTATCTGCCAACCCTGCCGTTTGTGCCGGGGCGGGCGGTGTTTACGACGGAGCCGTCGAGCCCCGCGTACCCGAGTGGTGCGCGCTGGCCTTGTACGGACGCGCCGGTGTTGCTCGAATCGCTTGTGCAAATCAGCCTCGCGGCGGATTGGCGTCGGATTCCGCTTCCGCCACGCGAGCAGCTACTCGGTAGCCCTGACATTGTGTTGGAACGAGGCGACGTTCTCAGAGAACTACAGGTCGTTCCCGTTGACGGAG
>DASRAP010000300.1:0-2228 GCA_035638155.1 Gemmatimonadaceae bacterium
CGGCGATCGCGCCGCTGCCGATCATGAAGAAGAGCGCCCAGCCGTAGAGGAACGCGGGCAGCGTGCCGAACGCTTCGCGCAGATAGATGTACGTGCCGCCGGCGCGCGGCATCCGCGCACCGAGCTCTGCGTACACGAACGCGCCAATCAGTGCCACGAGCGCGCCGATGCCCCACGCTCCGAGCGTCAGCCCCGGCGTGCCGACGCGCTTCGCGACCACAGCCGGCGAAAGAAAAATGCCCGAGCCAATGATCCCTCCGACCACCAGCATGGTGCCGGAAAAGAGGCCGAGCTTGGCGGAATACTGTCGCATCCCGTGGGTCGGTGTGCCCGTGGTTCGGTCTTCCCGTGGCTCCGCTGTTACTTGAACGCCGCCTCCGTAACCATCGCGAGCCACATGTTGGCCACGCGCTCCGTCGGCAGCCAGGCGGTGGGCACGGCGGGGGCCTTGTCGCCCACTGGGCCGATGGACTTGCCCTTGATGTCGCCAAGCATTCCCGACTTCTCCGTGAGTGGCTTGAGCGCGCCGCCATCGCCAAGGCGAGCGGCGAGCATGTCTTCGTAAAACGCGATCGCCACGTCACGCGAACGGCCCACGATGTGCCCGGCGCCCGGTTCTTCAGCAAGCGCCCAGAGGGCGCCCGCGCGCCGGTTCACCGCAAAGAGTCCGGTGATCGTGTTCGTGCGAAACTCGAGATCCTTTCCGCCCACGAACAGGATGCCCGGTACGTCGCGCGCGGCGCGAGGAGCAAGCGCCGTGTAGTAGATATTCCCCTTGTTGACGACGAACGCGACGACGCGCTCGGGCTTCCACACGGTGAACTCGTAGTTGAACTCGCCGCCGGCGGACATGCCCCAGAGGAGAAACGGGGCGGTGTTGAGCTCGGCATGTCCCGACGTCGTCGCGAACTTCGAGAGCGCGTCGAGAAACGCCTGTCCGCTTCCCTTCGAGACGTTGACGTACTCCTCGATGAAGCCTTGGTCGTGCTGCTTGTCCGTGAGCCGAACGCCGACCAGCGCCAGCTTGTGTTTGATCGCAAACGCTTGCCAGACCGTGTCCTGTACCTGCGCGCGGCCGTCGCCGTTGGAGCCCGGTACGAGCACGGCAATCGCGCGGACCTTGTCGACGCCCGGGGGCATCCACAGCCGGAACTCGGCCTTGTCGAAGTTCGCGCCCGGCGGAATCGCCTCATCGAGTGTGGGCGCGGCGGTTTGCGCGCGCACGGTCAGCGGAAGCGAAAGCGCGGCGAGGAGCAGCAGGCGATGGCGCATGTGAGCTCGAACGGGTGGGTTAGTGCCAGGTGAAGCCCAGGCCGAAATGAAATACGCCGGCGACCAGCCTGTCGCCACTCGCATAGTAGCCGCCGCTCCCGGTTGATGCATAGAAGTAGCTCGCGAATGGCGATAACGAGAAATTACGCGTGAGCCGTATGTCGTAGCCGGTACCGATGTTGTAGCCGAACCCGTTCTGATCGTTGGACAGCGTCCCGCCGAAGGTATCGATCGTCGCGTTGATCGACCCCCAGCCCAATCCGCCCAGCACGTAGAAGCCGCCCTCGGCTTGCGGATACCACTGAACGGTCGCCGTCACAGTCCCCGCCGAGAGCGTCGCGTCGCCCTCTTCCTTCGTCCACGCGTCGATCTGGCCGGCGATGATGAGGTCGCGCCGCACGGCGCCGCCGATTCTGATGTAGCCGGAGGGTGCGCTGGTACGGTCCGGCGAACAACCGTCACAATCGAACCGTGCGGATCCCGAGCCCACGCCGAAGCTGATTGTGAACCCGCGGCGCGTCTGACGGTGCTGCGCCAGGAGGGCCGATGGCAGCACGAGCGAGGCGAGCAGGCACTGCAACGCCAGTCGCCTTGCCACGGTCTCATAATGCGTCCACCTTCGAGAAGCCATGAAGCGTTTCATCTACATCTCCGTCGCTGGTGTTCTCCCGCCGCTCGTCGCCGCTCCGGCACAGCAACCAGTTGTACCCATCCGACAGGTTTCGGCGCCGACAGCGGTCACGCCCGCTTTCCAGTCGCTGGGGGCCGTTCAGGAGATTGCGGGCGGAAGGCTGCTCGTGGATGCGAGCGGCGACCGCCAGCTCCTCCTCTTCGACGCGAACTTCGGAAACCGCCGCGTGCTGGCGGATACCACGGGAACAGTCGCTCCGTATCCGCGATTCGTGAAGCTGGTTCGCTATCTCGGCGACTCGCTCTTGATGGTGGACCTCGACAGT
>DASRAP010000301.1:0-21922 GCA_035638155.1 Gemmatimonadaceae bacterium
ACCGCGAGATCGCGCCAGATGCCGCTGTGCGTTTTTGCCGAACGACGATTGTGCGCGACAAGCGCGTCGAGCGATCGCTCCGCGGCGCCCGGCTCCGCTCTGGGGAGATATGCGCGCGGATCGAATCCGTCAAATGACTCCGGTGTAACGCCCCGCGCCGCCGCCACCGCGAGGATCTCGCGTGCGAGGGCGACATACACTGCGCGGTAGTCGGGTTCGGCGAGCGCATCCGCGATGGAGTCGTTCGTGAGCGCCGTCGCAAACAACATCGCGCCGTACGCTTCTTTGCCCCACAGATATCCCCAGATGTTGGTCGTCGCGATCGCGCGCGCGTCGAAATCGCTCCACGCTTCGCGGATCGCGGTCACGCGCGGCGTGAGCGCGCCGTCGATTTCTCCGACCACCACGGCGCCGCGTCCCCCGAAGTGCACGACGCCGGGCTCCATGTAGTCAGCGCCGAAGTTCACGAACGCACCGACGGTGCGCTGTGCACCCACAATGTCCGAGATCGTGAGCTCGTTGAGCCCGTTTTGCGCGGAGACCACGCATCCATCGCCGGCGAGATGCGGTGTGAGCGCGCGCGTGGCTTCTTCCGTGTGCTGCGCCTTCGTCGCCAGAATGATCGTGTCCCACGTGCCGGTGACCGCGTGTGGCGTCATCGCGGGCGCACGCACCTCGAATTGTTCGATCGGCCCCGTGATGCTGAGTCCGCGTTTGCGAATGGCGTCGACGTGTTCCTCGACCGCATCGACGAACGTGACGTCGTGCCCCGCTCGCGCGAGGTACGCACCAAGCGTCCCTCCGATGGCGCCCGCCCCCCAGATCAGAAACCGCATGCAGGAACCTATCCTGTAACCCGTCGCGCTCCGCGGTGGTGTGATGCCCGACACATATCTGGCTCACATAGGCAAAACCTCTCTGTAACAGCCCCTTCATAAGGGGGCCGGGAGGGTGCATTTTGTGACGGAAGCAAATACCCTGTGACACCCCCGCTCCCGGACTTTCGATGAAGAACGTTGCGAAGGTAGCGCTCGCCGCCGTTGCGGTCGCTGCAGTTGTGGCCGCGTGCTCCGACCATCCTGACGCGGGCATGGGGACCGGGACGCGCCTGCGGGGCCATCACGGCGCGATCACGATGGGCACGTGCACAACGATCTCGGCGCTCAACGCGCTCGCGGTCCAGGTGTTCGGCGCGGGGTCACCGAATGTGAACGCCGTGCTCGGCAAGCTCGACAACCTGAAGAAGAAGGTCCAGCAGGGCGACGCTGCGGGCGCGGCGGCCCAGGCGAACAACATCGTCACGTTCGTGCGCGACAAGGCGGCGCAGGGCGGGCTCGCCGGCACCGAGGCGCAGATCGCGGCGTTCATCAGCGGAACGCTGTGTTACGCGGGCGTGTCACCTGACACGTTCCTCATTCTGCCGACCGACGACCCGCAGGATCACACGTCGAGCGACGGCGAATCCGGCATCCATCTCGACGGCAACACGGTCACTGAGCCGACGCTGCTCACGATCGAGTCGCTCGACGATACTGCCGACGTGCTCGACACGCCGCTCGACAAGTATCCCCACAACATCAACATCCACGTCTCATCCAATCTGACGAAACCCGCAGTCGTCGCCGTGTGTCCGCCGGACAATGTGGACCCGGCGGTGCGCGCGCGGCTCCGTCTCGGCCACCAGACTGGCGCGGGCTTTGTCATCACGCCCAGCGCCGACGCCAGCTTCCTGCGCTGTGATGGGTCAACGGCCCAGGCGTCGAAGTTGCCGGCGTGGGTCCAGAAGCTCGCGAGCGCGGTGCTGCCGACGAAACTCTACGCGGCTCCGCGCATGTTTGAAGTCGTTGGCATCGGTGGCTCGGCCACGGAATTCAGCCCCTTCGGCGCGGTTGACCCGGAGCTTGGCTTCTCGGGCGGCGTCGGTGGATCGGCGACCGAGTTCATCCGACTTCCGGACAACGGGCTGCCGAATGCGCCGCGACGCCGGTTCACGGCGCCCAGGACGGCGAACATCGTCATCAATGGCCAGTGCGTTGAGGCGTCGGCCACCGTCGGGACGGGCCTCGAGACTGAGTGCCGCCCGGCCGTGACCGTCACGACGCACCTCGGCACACCGATCCCGAACGTGTCCATCGCGTGGGATGTGGAGTCGGGCGGCGGATCCATCGCGCCGAACGACATCAGCGCAAACACGTGCGGAACGCTCGACAACGTTGCGTCGACGCAGACGAACGTGAACGGCAAGGCACGCATCTGCTGGCAGCTCGGCCCGACGGGCGGCACGAACAAGACGAAGGCGACGCCGGATGCGACCGGGCTGCCGGACGGCGTCACGTTCGATCCGCCGGCGCTCTTTTTCACCGCCACCGCGCTCAAGATCACCCCCACGGTCTCAGCGACGGGCGGAACCTTTGACTTCAACAACGCTGCGCGCACCGGCAGTGGCACATGCTCCGACGGGCTGACGCCGGTGCTCACGTACTCCGGCGGCGCTGCGCCGGTCAATGTCGGCACCTATACGCTGACGGTCACGTGCGGCACCGGCAGTCTCGTGTACAACGAAGTGAGCACGACGGCACAGATCACCATCAATGCGGTCGCCCCGACGATCAACGTCACGTGCCCTGTGTCGGTGGTGTACACCGGGTCTGCCCAGACGCCGTGCAGCGCGACGGCGACGGCGCCTGGCCTGAGCACGACGGCGACGGTGACGTATCAGAACAACACGGACGTCGGCACCGCGACGGCGAACGGATCGTATCCCGCGGGCGGCAACTATCTGCTCGGGACCGGATCGAAGACGTTTGCAATCACGGCCGCGCCGACGTCGATCAGCTTCAACTGCCCCGCGTCGGTGCCGTACACCGGTACCGCGCGAACGCCTTGCACGGCATCCGTGAGCGGGCTGAACAACTTCAGCGCGCCGGTCACGCCGACGTACTCGAATAACGTGAACGCGGGTACGGCAAACGTGTACGGCGCTTTCACCGCGGCCGGCAATTATCAGGGAAGCACGGGGAGCACAACATTCCAGATCACCAAGCTCACCGCGACCGCGACGTCCGGAAACGCGACGATCAATTTCGGATCGCCCGTTCCGTCGATCTCGTGCAACGTGACCGGACTGCTGCCGGCCGATGCGGGCACGGTGACGTGCACCACGAGCGTCCCGGCGATCACCGTGGCGGGCACCTACGCTACGACGCCTGTGGTCTCTCCGGCGACTCCGACGAACTACACGGTGAACAAGGTCACCGGTATTCTCACCGTGGTCGGATACGTGCAGAACAATTGCTTCGCGTCGCCGATCTACAACGTCATGCCGGATACCAAGTCGGCGCAGAAGAAGGGCTCGAATTTGCCGATCAAGTGCACGCTCACCACGCCGCAAGGCGCGGCGGTGACGACCGCGACCGGCAACGTCCTCGTGGTTGATCGCGGCACGACGGGCACCGCGACGCCGGTGACGGTGTTCCAGGGCACGAACGTGTTCAAGTTCTCGACCGGCGGCAATTACGCGTACGGGCTCGACACGTCACCGGCGGGATTCGTGGCGGGACACTACTACTACGTCACCGCGACGTGGAACGACGGCTCGCAGACGAACGGTTACTTCCTGCTCAAGTAGAGCAACCAGATCGGGGGGAAAAGGGCGCCGCGGGACGGGCGCCCTTTTCATTTTCAGCCGGCGTTCCTCTTCATCCGCTCGAACGCCTCAGTCACGTTCTCGGGAAGCAGCAGGTCGTCGGATATCCCCGCAACTTCCTCCGCATCGCGCCACGCGCGTTCCAGCTCGCCAAGCTCCCCCTCGAGGGCGCGACGCTCCGCTTCTTCGTGCAGCGCCATTTCGAGCGCGAGCCGCTGCGGAGCGGGGAGTCCATAGAGTCCCCACTTCGAGAAGTCGTCCTTACCGCGCCATCGGGACCTGCGCGTGGATTCCAGCGCGCGCGTGTAGACCTGCGATGTTTGCGTGAGCGCGTCGACGAATCGTTCGGCGGTGCCGGCGTTCTCGATGGCATTCACCGCCTGCGCAACGTCTTTCCTGCTGCCGCCGAACCGGTTCACCTTGGGCACGACGATGGACGCGATGCGCTGCGCTTCAGGTCCCTCGAAGCGTTGCTTGCCATTCTTGAAGCGAAGATCGATCGCGAGCTGGCCGTCTCCCCCGCGCGAGAGTACGGTCTCGCCAAGGTGACGGCGGCGCACGCGCATCACGCTGCCGTCAGTTCCACGAATGGTCGCCACCACCGTGTTGGGGTTGCCGCGCACGATGCCGCGCACGGCTTGCGTCACCATCCAGCCGAATCCGCCAACCCCGACGCCGACGACGGCGCCACCAATCACGATGCCGCCGAGCGCGGCAATGCCGCCCCCGGTGAGGAGGATCTGCCGTTTGCGGCGTCGCCCGAACTGATCCCCGTACCGCCACGCCGCGAACTCCGGCCGGAGGGGCGCGCCAATGCGCACGAGCGTCGTGCCGTCGTGCAGCTTCGCGAGTCCGATGTTGTCAGTGGCGACGCGCTTTCGCGTGTCACGATAGAGGCGCTCGGCCTGCTCGATGGCTTCCCACCGCTCGTCGAGCGGAGAGAGGTTCCACCGCTCGCATTTCCTGCACACCACCCACAGTCGACCCTTGGCCGAGTCGAACGCCAGGCGCCGGCCGACCGGAAATGCCTCGAGCGCCTCATTTGATCCGAGGGGCTCGCTACAGAAGAGGCAGGTCGCGTACATCGCTACGGATACTACGCCGGTATTCGCGGCAAGTGTCAGCGGTAGAGGGGAGAGGGGAGATGGGAGATGGGAGATGTCACTACAAAGTGAGATGGGAAATGGCAGATGAACTGCCAATGGCACATCTCGTCAGCCATCTCCCATGGCTGTTCCATCTCCCATCTCCCCTCTCCCATCTCCCATTGCAGTTCGATCTCCCATCTCCCATTTCTTTTATTCCCAAACCCTCCTTCCTCCCTTGAACGCATTCGCATTGTCTCCCAGCCTCGCCCCTGCTGGAATGCTCTTGAGACGCCGCGCGTTTCCTCCGCCGATCACGACGTCGTCGCACACGAACGCATGGCGAAAAAGGGCGGTGACTTCGTGCACCGTCTGCTCCCACTTTTTGTGGCCGAGTTTTTCGCGGCCGTGCTCGCCCACGTAGTCCTCATATTCGCCGTCGCGGAACGGCAAATGCGCGATCTCGAGCGGGAAGATGTGTCCGTCATCGATCACCGTCGCGCCGAGTCCCGTGCCAAGCCCCAGAAAAAGCATCCGGCCGCGCCGATAGCTGCCGAGCGCTTGCATCGCAGCATCGTTCATGATGCGCACGGGTTTGTGAAACGCCGCGCGATAGTTGTACCGCACCCAGCCCCCGCCGAGGTTTTTTGGCTCAGCGACGGGACGATTGTTCACCACCGGCCCGGGATATCCGATGGTGACCGCATCGTACTTCCATCCCGCCGTGACGGCTTTCATCTGGCGCGCCATTGCCGCGGCGGTGAGCGTTGGCCCGGAATCGATGCGCACGCGTGTGCGGTGTCCCGTCGCCAGCGCCTTCACGTGCGATCCCCCGACATCGATGACGAGAATTCTCATACAATCTCGTTCCAGCCACCGACCGGGTCGGCGAGACGGTCCGCTTCCGCGGGACCCCATGTCCCCGCCTTGTAAATGATCGGCTCGCGGTCGAGCGTGAGCAGCGGATCGACGATCTGCCACGCGGCTTCGACGGCATCCTCGCGCGCGAACAGCGATGGGTCGCCGTGCAGCGCGTCGCCGAGCAGTCGTTCGTACGCATCCATTTCATCCGACGCCGGCTGCCGGATAACCGACAGCTCCGTCGTCTGTCCAACCATGGCCTCGCCTGCGCGCTTCGCGCTCGCGCCCAGCCCGATCACGACGTTCGGTCCGAGGCGAAAGCGCACGTAGTTCCCCATCGCGGGCGTGGCTTCCTCGAAGACCACCTGAGGCGGCACGCGCAGCTCGACGAGCACTTCCGTCACCGTTTTCGCCATGCGCTTTCCCGCGCGGACGAAGAACGGGACGCCGGCCCAACGCCAGGAATCCACGAACAGCTCGACCGCGGCGAATGTCGGCACGCGCGACGTGGGCGACACATCCGGCTCCGCGCGGTATCCCTCGTACTGGCCGAGCACGAGGTTTGCCGGATCCATGGGCCGGATGCTCCGCAACACCTTCGCCTGTTCGTCGCGGATCGCTTCGTGGTACGAGCTGCTCGGCGGCTCCATGGCGAGGAACCCGATGACCTGCAGCAGATGGTTCTGGATCACGTCGCGAATGACGCCCGCTTCCTCGTAGAACTTTCCCCGTCCGGTCACGCCGAACTCCTCGGCGAGCGTCACCTGCACGTTCTCGACGTAGTGCCGGTTCCAGATGGGCTCGAGCAACGCGTTCGCGAAGCGGAAGTACAAGAGGTTCTGCACCGCCTCCTTGCCGAGATAGTGATCGATGCGGAAAATCGCGGACTCGGGAATGCGCGCGTGCAGCGTCGCGTTGAGCGCGCGCGCCGAGGCGAGATCGCGCCCGAATGGTTTCTCGAGCACGACGCGCGCGCCGTCGATGCACTTTGCGTCCGCAAGCCCCGCGACCACGGTGTCAAACAGCGACGGAGGGATCGCGAGATAGTGGAGCGGCCGCTTTGCGTCACCCAGCGCCGTGCGAATGCGCTGGAATGTCTGGGCGTCCTTGTAATCCCCCTGCACGTAGGACAAGCGCTGCGCGAGCGCCTTGAACGCATCATCGTCCGCGTTTCCGCCGGCGTGGGTGACGCTGTCGCGCGCGCGCGCCACGAGCCCCGCGCTGTCCAGAGGGGATGACGCTACTCCGATGACCGGCATATCGAGCCGGCCACGGCCCGTGAGATGGTGCAGCGCAGGAAAGATCTTCTTGTACGCGAGATCGCCCGTCGCGCCGAAGAACACCAGCGCATCGGAGTGCTCCGCGGTCATTGCTGCGCCGGCTTCTCGACGTGGCCGCCGAACTGGAAGCGGAGCGCCGACAGCAGCCGGTTCTGATAGTCCGCCTCGCCGCGTGATTCGAAACGTTCGAAGAGCGCGGCGGACAGCACGTGCACCGGCACGGCGAGATCGTTTGCCGCGGCGAGCGTCCACCGGCCTTCGCCGGAATCCGAGACGCGTCCGCCAAACTTCGCGAGCGACGCATCGCCCGCGAACGCGTTCGCGCAGAGATCCAGCAGCCACGAGGGAATCACGCTGCCGCGCCGCCAGAGCTCGGCGACTTCGGCGACGTCGAACTGATACCGATAGAGCTCGGGATTCCGGAGCGGCGTCGTTTCGGCGTCGACCGCGTGCGTGCCTGCGCCTGCGTTTGCGTGCGCGAGAATGTTGAACCCTTCGGCGTACGCGGCCATCATCCCGTACTCGATGGCGTTGTGCACCATCTTCACGAAATGCCCGGCGCCGCTCGGTCCGCAATGCAGGTATCCGAGGTCGGCGGTCCCGGTGCTCGTGCGCGCAGGCGTGGGCGGCGCAGAGGATTGCTCTGGCGCCAGCGAGGCGAATATCGGCGTCAGGCGCGCGACCGTGTCCTTTTCGCCACCGATCATCAGGCAGTAACCCCGCTCGAGCCCGAATACGCCGCCGCTGACGCCGCAATCGACGTAGTGAATTCCCGATGCCTGGAGGCGCGACGCACGCGCAATGTCGTCCTGGAAGTGCGAGTTGCCACCGTCGATGATCACGTCACCCGCGGCGAGCAACGGAACGAGATCGTCGATCGCGCGGTCGACGACGGCCGCCGGCACCATGAGCCACACCGCGCGCGGAGCGGACAGCTGCCGCACGAAATCCTGAAGCGAGGCTGACCCCGTCGCGCCTTCGACAGCGATCGCCTGCACCGCCTCGCTCGACCGATCGTACGCAATACACCGGTGGCCGCGACGCATGAGACGGCGCACCATGTTGGCGCCCATGCGCCCGAGCCCCACCATTCCGAGTTCCATAGCGTACCTTAGCCCAATGTCCGGCGCGCGTCGAGTCGTCATTGCGGATCGTGCTGCGCTCATCGCGGAGTTCGTCGCGGCTGTGGATTCAGCAGTCAGCGATGCAACACCGCGCGGCGCCTTCAGCATGGCCGTGCCCGGCGGATCCGCCGCCGAGCAGCTGCTGCCGGCGCTCGCACACGCGAATCTTCCGTGGAATTACGTACATCTGTTCTGGTGCGACGAGCGCGGCGTTCCCGCCGATGATGCGGACAGTAACGCGGGACTGCTGATGCGACTCTGGAAGCGCACGCCGGCACTCGCGCACGCCCAATTGCATCCCATGCCGGCAACCGACCCTGATCGCGCCTCGGCCGCGGCACGCTACGCGCGCGAGCTCGAGTCCATCTGCGGCTCACCGCCGACACTCGACATGGTGCTGCTCGGCGTCGGCGAAGATGGTCACGTTGCGTCGCTGTTTCCGGGGCGCGCCTATCGCGGGGGCGACGTGAGTGTCGTCGCAGTGAGCGACGCGCCCAAGCCGCCGCCGGAGCGCATGTCGCTCACGTTTTCCGTCCTGTCGCGTGCGCGTGCCGTGATCGTGGCGGCGTTCGGGACGTCGAAGGCCGCCGTGATGAGCTCGGCGCTCGCCGGCACGACCAACACGCCGGTCGCGCGCGTGCTGCACGAAGCACCGTCGGCACTCGTCCTGCTCGACCGCGATGCGGGCGCGCTGATCGACACGCACCTCGAAAGCCGATGACGGACGCCGTGCGCGTCGCTCCGGGATGGCCGGGCATTCCCGCGCGCTGGACATCGGCGGCGAAGAGCGCCGTCGGCACCGCGTGCGGGTCTGACTCTCGCGTCTGGTTCACGGCGAGTCACGGCATCCTGAACGAGATCTACTATCCCGAGCTCGATACCGCGTGCCTCCGCGACGCGGGACTCGTCGTGACCGCGCGCGACGGATTCCGTAGTGAGGAAAAGCGCGATTGCGATCACGACGTCGAGTGGCTCGCACCCGGCGTTCCCGCATTTCTCTTGCGCAATACGTGCACACGATTCGAAATCGAAAAGCGCGTATGCGTGTCGAACGGTTATGACGTCGTGCTGCAGCACGTGCGGTTCACGCCGCGGAACGGGTCGTTGCGCGACTACCGCGTGACGCTCATCGCCGCCCCGCATCTGGGCAATCACGGCGCGGGCAACACCGGCTGGGTCGGCACGCACAAGGGCGAGCGCATGCTCTTCGCGAAGCGCGAGTGGCTTTCGCTCGCCATTGGCTGCTCCACGCCCTGGCGCGAATGCACGGTGGGATTCGCGGGTGATCAGGATGCATGGAACGACGTGGCGCGGAACGGCCACATCACCGCCATCTACGATCGCGCGGAGAACGGCAACGTCGCACTCGCCGCCGAAGTCGACCTCGAGGCGTGCGGGGGCGTGTTCACGATCGGCGTCGGCTTTGGCGGCGATCCAGATACGGCCGGGCTGCACACGCGCGCGGCGCTGATGGAGCCGTTCGACCACGTGGAGCGGCGCTACGTCGCGGCGTGGCAGGGATGGCAGGCGAAGCTGCTCACGCTCGACGAATCCGTCGGGTCGCCCGAGCCGCATCTCTACCGGGCGAGCGCGGCGCTGCTCAAGACGCACATGTCCATGAACAGTGACGGCGGCGCAATCGCGAGTCTCTCCGTGCCGTGGGGCGCGTCGCGCGGTGACGGCGACCTTGGTGGTTACCACCTCGTGTGGCCGCGCGACATGGTCGAGACCGCGGGAGGATTGCTCGCATGCGGCGCGCATCACGAAATGCGCGCCATGTTGCGGTTCCTCGCGGTGACACAGGAGTCCGACGGCCACTGGCCGCAGAACATGTGGCTCAACGGCGCGCCGTACTGGTCGGGACTTCAGCTCGACGAAACGGCGTTTCCCGTCCTGCTCGTCGATCTCGCGCGTCGCGACGATGCGATCACGCCGGCCGAGCTCGAGACGTGGTGGCCGATGGTCCGCCGCGCGGCCCTGTTCATTGCCATGAACGGACCCGCGACGGGGCAGGACCGCTGGGAGGAGAACGGCGGTTACACGCCCTTCACGCTCGCCGCCGAGGTCGCCGCGTTGCTGGCCGCTGCAGATCTTGCCGATCACATCGGCGAGCGACGGCTCGCCGTGTGGCTTCGCGACACGGCGGACGACTGGAACGCGTGGATCGAGCGATGGACGTACGCGTCGAATACCGCGCTGGGCACGCGTGTTGGTGTCGACGGCTACTACGTGCGCGTCGGGAGCTCGGACATGACGTCGCTCGACGCACAACGCATCCCGGTCAAGAACCGTCCGTCCGGCGAAGCATCCGTGGCGGCATCGGAATTCGTGAGTTGCGACGCGCTCGCCCTCGTGCGCTTCGGCCTCCGCGCCGCGAACGATCCGCGCATCGTGAACACCGTGCGGGTGATCGATGCGGTGCTGCGCGCGGAGACGGAGCGCGGCCCCGTCTGGCATCGTTACAACCAGGACGGGTACGGAGAGCACGACGATGGGGGCCCGTTCGACGGGACCGGGCGCGGTCGCGGGTGGCCGCTCCTCGCTGGGGAGCGCGCGCATTACGAACTGGCTGCGGGAAACCGGATTGCGGCGCTCGAGCTACTCGAAGTCATGCGGCGCCAGGCGAGCAAGGCGGGGCTGCTGCCCGAGCAGGTATGGGACGCAGCCGACATTCCCGAGCTCGAGCTGTTCAGCGGGCGCGCGAGCGGATCCGCGATGCCACTCGCGTGGGCACATGCCGAGCACGTCAAACTCGTGCGGTCGCTGCGCGATGGAGCCGTCTTCGATTGCCCGCCGCAAACTGTTGCGCGCTACGTCGAGAGTGCGAATGTGCCGCGCATGCATACCTGGCGATTCAATTTCGACCGCACCGACGTTCCCGCGGGCCGCCAGATTCGCATCGATCTCGCAGCGCGCGCAGTCGTGCATTGGACGGCGGACAACTGGGTGACGTCGCACGACACGAGCACGCGCGAAATCACGAGCGGAATTCACACCGCCGAGCTCCCAACATCCGCCCTGGGTGCGGGCCGCACGGTGACGTTCACGTTCTATTGGCCGGAATCGGCCAAATGGGAAGGAAAGGACTTCCGCTTGACGCTTGACGCTAAGCGCAAAGCGCTAAGCGCAAAGCGCTAAGCGCGTCATTTCCTGGCCATGGCGCTGTGCTTCACCCAGCCGGCCGTGCCGCCGCGCTGCACGCTGAGGAACCCATTCTCTTCCCGGCCTGCATAGGTCACGTTGTCCTTCTCATTCAGCGTGGCGAGCGTGGGAGCACCGTCGCGCGGCTCGGCCAGCATTTTCGTTCCGTCCTTCTTCGGGTGCAGGACGGTGCCCTGTGGGAGCGCCGATGCTGCGGCAGCATTCACGACGCCCTGAATCTTGCTCGCGACTGATTGATCTTTCTGATCCTTGTCCGATTTCGCCGGCGGCGGCGAAGCGGGCGGCGGCGTTGCGGCTGGCGGCGCGGATGCGGCGGGCTGCGACGCGACCGCGCCCGGCGTGCACGCCGGCGGCTGCTGTCCCGCGGCGAGCACGCGTGCCTTGAACACAACATCGAAATCCACCGCGCGGGCCGCGCGCTGTCCCGGCACCATCGCGCGCGCAAACTTGATCTTCCCCGAGCCGCCCACAGCGGTCTCGCTTGCACCGCCGATCGTGAGCGAGCCGGAGGTGGCCAGGCCCGTCACTCCCGTCGGCGCAAACACGTTGATCAGCACGCCCGGCGCCGGAACGGAGTACGCCTTCTCCGCCGCGACCGGGTGACCCGCTGCGCCGGCGGCCGGAATCACGAGCATGGCCGTCCACGGACGCTGGCCGGTGGCGTCACACAGCTGAACGCGCAGCGACGAGCCGACGGGAATCGCGACGGCTGATCCGGCAAAGCGCGACGAGGCGACATCCTTCGTTCCGTCCGTCCACGGCGCGAGCGTGCCGTGGAACGTGCCGTCCGGCGTCACGGCGAGCGTCGCGTCGAGCAGTTTCGCGGTTTGCGCTCCGAGCGCGTTCGTACCGGCCTTCGCGAGAGAGTCCTTCGCCGCCTGAGCTGCCGCCTTGATCTTGTCGGCGACGCTCTGCGCGCCCGCCGGCATTCGCGTCACCGCGAGGACCAATACGAGCGTGACCGCGGTGCGCCTGGGCATGACGTGCAACGTACGGTCGCAGTAAGCAAACGCAAGGAGGTTTTCCCTCGACCCCTCCTCCGTGTATCTATAGGGACTCGGCCTCTGGAGAACTCATGATCAGCAGTGCCTCACCCTCCGCGTCTTCCCGCCTCACCGAGCCCTTCATTCGCGTGAACGGCGTGCTCCGCCCCGCATCATGGGACGACGCGCTCGACGCCGCGGCCGAAGGCTTCCGTCGCAACATCGATCGCAACGGACCCAACGCGCTCGGCATTTTCTCGTGCTCGAAGTCCACGAACGAAGTGAACTTCATGGCGCAGAAACTCGCCCGCGTCGCGTTCGGCACGCACAACATCGACAGTTGTAACCGAACCTGACACGCTCCTAGCGTCGTCGGTCTGGCGACGGTGTTCGGTGCGGGCGGCGGAACAAGCTCGTACCACGAAGTTGAAGAAACCGACGTTGTATTCCTCTGGGGATCCAACGCGCGCGAAGCGCATCCCATCTGGTTCCACCATCTGCTCAAGGGAATCAGGAACGGCACGCGGCTGTACGTGATGGATCCGCGCCGCACGACGTCCGCGCAGTGGGCCGACGTGTGGCTCGGACTCAACGTGGGCACGGACATCGCGCTGTCGAACACAATGGCGCGCGTGATCATCCATGAAGGGCTCACGCACGACGCGTTCATCAGGAACGCGACCGTGGGCTTCGAGGAGTACAAGGCGTCGGTCGAGCCGTGGACGCTCGAGCGGGGCGCGCGCGAGACCGGCGTCCCTGCCGACGTGATCCGCGAAGCCGCGGTCACGTACGCGAAAGCGAACACGGGCATGATCTGCTGGACGCTCGGCATCACGGAGCACCACAACGCGGTCGACAACGTCCTCTCGCTCATCAACCTGTCGCTGCTCACCGGCAAAGTCGGGCGGTGGGGGTGCGGCTGCAATCCGCTTCGGGGACAGAACAACGTTCAGGGCGGCGGCGACATGGGCGCCATCCCCAACAAGTTCCCGGGCTTCCAGGATGTCGAGGAGGATCACGACGCGCGCGCGCGTCTCGAGAGGCACTGGGGCGTGAAACTGCAGCCGAAGTACGGCATGAACCTCACGCAGATGATTCACGCCATGTCGCGGCGCGAGCTGACGGCGCTCTTCGTGATCGGAGAAAACCCCGCGGACTCGGACGCCGACAAGCACCACGTCGTCGACGGGCTCGAGGGGCTCGATCACCTCGTGGTCCAGGAAATCGTGATGACGAACACCGCGAAACTCGCGCACGTGCTGCTCCCGGGCACCGCGTCGTGGTGTGAGGGCGAGGGCACCGTGACGAACAGCGAGCGCCGCGTGCAGCGCTGCCGGAAGGCCGTCGAGCCGCCGTTCGACGCGCGCGACGAGATCTGGATCATTTCGCAGATTGCGAAACGCCTTGGCCACGATTGGGGCAATCCGACGGCCGAAGACGCGTGGAATGAATTCCGCACGATCGCGCCGCATTTCGCCGGCGGCATGAGCTACGAACGTCTCGAGAAGCTCGGCGGGATTCACTGGCCGTGCCCGGATCTCGAACATCCCGGTGAGCGGTTCCTGCACGGGCGCCTGTGGCAGGTGCCGCGCGCCGGGCGGGCGGCGCCATTCAGCGTCGTTGTGCACGAGCTGCCCGTCGAAATGCCGGACGCCGACTATCCGTTTCTGCTCACGACCGGGCGGCGCCTCGAGTCGTACAACACGGGCGTACAAACCGGCGGCTACACCTCACCGCTTCATTTCGGCGAAACGCTCGACATGTCGCCCGAGGACGCGGCGAGGCTCGGCATCACCGATGAAGAGCCCGTGCGTGTGAGCTCGCGTCGCGGCAGCGTCGTGGCGCCCGTCCGCATCGACCCGTCGCTCCGTGCCGGCATGGTGTTCATGACGCTGCACTTCCCCGACCAGGTGGCGACGAACCTGCTCACCATCGACGCGTCGGACCCGAAGTCGGGCACGGCGGAGTTCAAGGCGTGCGCGGTGCTAGTAGAGAAGACGACGCAGGCATGGTCCGCGCAGCGCTGAGCGCTTAGCGCTTAACGCTGAGCGCTTAACGCTGAGCGCTTACCCTGCTCATCCACGCATCGCCCTTGTAGTCGCGCGTGTCGAGCGCGATGCGGTTGCGGTCGTCGCTCAGGCTGTAGCCAATGACAGGGCGCGGAATCACGCCGAGGCGCTCGTATTTCTGCGGGCCCGTCACGAGGTACACGGACACGATGTCCTGCGCCTCGGTCAGATTCACGAGCACGCCGGCATTGGTGAATCGCACGCCGCCGGATTCGGCGAATCGGTCGATCCACAGTTCGCTGTGCCCGTCTTCGAGCGACATGACGCTCATGCCACGCGATTCCTCGGCGGGCGCTTTCCATCCCGTGATCGCCGCGCGCTTGCCGTCCGGGGACACGTCGACGCCGCGGATGGACGAATACCATGCCGGCGCGGGATACGTACGGGTCTCGGACCCGCGGCGTACGTTCAGCACCCTGTCGTTCGATCCGATCCACGCCCAGCCCGCCGCGTTCGGGAGCGCCGAAAAATCGTTGATCATGGAATCGGGAATGGCGTACACGTTGCGACGTGTTCGGGTCGCAAAGTCGAACAAGCCCAGCTGCACGCTCGTGCCTTTGCGCTCGACGAACGCGAGTGTGGCGGAGTCCGACCAATAGACGTTGAGCGGTAATCCATCGAAAGTGAGCGGCACCTCCGTGGTCGCATTCGGTGGCAACGCGAACCACTGCCGCTCGCCGTTCGATGCCGTCCGGAACCCGACGACGCGCCTGCCGTCGGGCGAGAGGTGCACGCCCACGAGTCCGGTGCCGCGTTGCAATCGGGCCTGATCGGGAAACGTTCCCCGAAGCGCACTGTCGAAGTCCAGCACCCAACTGCTGTATTCGTTCGTCCCTTCGTCTATGACGAGGGTGGCGCCGTCGTCCGTCACGCTGACGCCTGTCGGGTTGCCGGAATAGAGCGTGTCCGCCCTGGCTGCGAGTTTCCCGCGTGCGGCGTCAAACCCGTAACGCACCAGTGAAACCTGCGACGCCCCTGGTGCTGAGGTGATGATCCAGACCGCGTCCTTCGCCGGCACAAGCCCGCCGGGGTCGGCGACAATGCGCGACGCGAGGTGACCGCGGCGGTCAACGACGCGCCATTCGGTCTTGGGTCCGGTGCTGAGCCCGACGAAAATCCATGGCGATCCGATCGCGCCGTGCACTCCGATGATGCGCTCGAAGGGCCGAGCAAGATGAATGCTGTCGCGGACCACCCCGTCGAGCCCGGCGATGCCAATCCACTCGTACGCGCGTCCGGACACGTTGCGCACCACGAGTGAGTCTCCGTTGGAGATGAAGCCGGCTTCCTGCGACGCAACCCGTCGCGGCTCGCCTCCAAGTGTGGAAAGCAGGAACTCTCCATACAGGCCGCCAACCGAGCCCCTGAACAGCACGTTGCGCCGGTCGGGGGCCCACGCCACGTGGTAGATGGCTGAGGCTCCGTCGTACAGGCGGCGCGACGACGGTCCACCCACGTCCTGCAGATCGATACCATATGTGCATCCACCGGGCCGGCAATTGGTCGCCACGGTTGCGAGCAGTTTGCCATCACCCGAAATGGCGGGAAGCCGCGCGTGGCCGGTGAACGTGATCTGCGTGCGATCGCGCAGCGTCGCGACCGGACCCGAACGGCTCGACCGCGAGGCAATCCACAGCGTCGCGCTGAATGCTGCCACCGCCGCCGCCCCCGCCACGATCCAGAACGCCTTCCGCGATGCCGGCGCGTGCGCACCCACATGCGCGGCCGCGTGCGCCGAGGTCATGGCGATATCCAGCGCGCGCGCGAACTCGCCAGCGGAGCTGAATCGGTCCGCCGGCACTTTGGCGAGTGCTTTCTCCACCGCGCGCTCCACACCGTCGGGAACCGTGTCGCGAACAACGCGAAGTCGCGTAGGGCGTTCCGTGAGCAGCTTCGCAATGACCGCCTGCGCGGTTGCACCGGTGACGGGCGGCTCGCCCGCGAGCATTTCATACAGAACGGCGCCGAGGGAGTACACGTCGCTCCGCGCGTCCAGCGTGCGGTCGCCGGTGGCTTGCTCCGGACTCATGTACTGCGGCGTTCCGAGCGAGAGCCCCGTCTCGGTGAGCCGGTTGCCGCCGGCCTCCTTCACCGCCAACGCGATGCCGAAGTCGGTGAGTACAGCCTCGCCTTCGTGGAGGAGAATGTTTTCCGGCTTGATGTCGCGGTGCACCACGCCCTGCTTGTGCGCGTACTCGAGTGCGCTGGCGACCTGGCGCGTGATCGAAAGCGCTTCGTCCAGGCCGAGCTGCTTTTCCCGGGAGAGCCTGGCGCGCAGCGATTCGCCGCGCACGTACGGCAGCACGTAGTAGAGGAGCCCGTCCGCGACCCCCGAATCGATGAGCGTCAGGATGTGCGGATGATCGAGCCGCGCCGTGATCCGAACTTCAGCCAGAAACCGCTCGGCGCCGATCACCGCGCTCAGATCCGGCCGGAGCACCTTGAGCGCAACCTCGCGATCGTGCTTGACGTCGCGCGCGAGATGGACCGTGGCCATGCCGCCGGATCCGATCTCGCGCTGAATTACGTAACGATCACCAAGGGCCGTGGCGAGACGGTCGGGGGCGGACATGGGAGACAAAGATACAGCGAGGAATGCGATGAGCGAACGACGCAGGCATGGCCCGCGAAGCGCTAAGCGCTTAACGCTGCGCGGTTAGTGCTGGCAACGCGATGAAGAACGTCGCCCCTGCGCCCGGCGCGGCTTCGGCCCAGACCCTTCCCCCGTGCCGCGATACGATGCGATGCACCGTCGCGAGTCCCACGCCCGTGCCCTGGAATTCGTCGTTGGCGTGCAGGCGCTGAAACACGCCGAACAGCTTGTCGACATGCTTCATGTCGAATCCGGCGCCGTTGTCGCGGACAAAAAACACTTCATCGCGCCGATCCCCCGGCCGGCAGCCGACTCCGATGCGCGCATTGGCGCGCTTCGACGTGAACTTCCACGCATTGCTGATCAGATTCGCGAATACGGCGCGCAGCAGGGTGCGGTCGCCGTTGACGGAAAGTCCGCTGGCCACCGTGACGTCGACGGCACGCTGCGGATCTCCGGCCTGAAGGTCTTCAACGATCTCGCGGCACATGGCCGACACGTCCACGCGCTCTCTCGCGATCTCGGCCCGGAGCACCCGAGACACCTCGAGCAACCCGTTGACCAGGGCGTCCATGCGCCCGGCGCCTTCACGAATGCGCCGCAGATAATCACGAGCTTCCTCGTCGAGCGACGCCGCGTAATCCTCCTCCAGCGCCACGCTGAATCCCGACATCGCCCGGAGCGGCGCGCGGAGATCGTGCGAGACCGAGTACGAGAACGACTCGAGCTCCCGGTTGGCGGCTTCGAGCTCCGCGGTGCGCTCGGCGACGCGCCGTTCGAGATCCCGGTTCGCCTGCGCGAGGCGCGCCTCGCTCGCCCGCAGCGCGGTGACGGCTTTGTCCCGGTCCACCTCGGCCTCCAGCATGCGCACCAGCTGGCCGCACATCCACTCACCCTGCGTGCTGGCGTCGAGCCCGCCCAGAATGAGCTCGGGCGGCATATAGAAGACGTTCTCGCGATTGAGCATTTCGCCCATGTACGTGCTCTGATGCGCCAGCAGCGCCGTGCGCAACGCGTGCGCCGGAACGGCGTCGCGGTGGTACTGACAAATACCGCGGAGCGACTTGGTCCGAAAAACCTGTTCCAGCAGCGCTTCGTACTCGGACAGTCGCTCGAAATTCTCGTCCGCGCCGAGCTCCCACCGCATGTCGCCCGTGGCGCAGAGGCCCCGGTATCCCTCGCTCACGGCTTCGTCGATCGCCGTCGTCAGCGCACCGATCATCTCCTTCGGCTCGAACTTGCCGTCCTTGAGGTGCATCCGGTCCGACGTCAGCGTGAGCGAACCGCGCGACCGCTCCCGCGCAGTCTCCACGCCGCGCTCACCCAGCGAGCGGTCGATCATGGCGAGACTCTCGTCGTCACCGAGGTAGAGGCACTTCCAGTTGTCGCGCAGGCTGTCGATCAGCAGCGGGAGAACGACCGGAAGCTGAGCGGACTTGGTGCCCTCGTAGATCAGGCAGCGGTGGCCAAAGGCGGCCGCGGGGGAGTCGGATACGCGCATTCCGTCATCGTATTCGCCGCAGCGGGCACGCGGAAGGGGAGTGGCTCGCGGCGTGACACCAAGTCGTGACGCAGTTGTAGCTTTGGAGAGCATGGATATTCGGTCCATCGACTCCCCGCCGACCCACGACGAGCGCGACGCCGTCGACGCGCTGCTCGGCACGCCGGCGTCGTCATGGGAAGGTGGCGCGCGGGGCAGCGTACGCGACGCGCACACGGCGCACGTCGGGGGGAAGGAGTCGCGTGCGCTCCGGCACCTGCTCCTCCCCGCGCTTCAGGCGCTGCAGTCGCGCGTTGGCTGGATCAGTGAGGGCGGACTCGGCTACGTGTGTGACCGTCTCAACGTACCGCCGGCCGACGCGTGGGCGGTCGCAACATTCTATGCCCTCCTCGCAACGTCCCCGCGGCCACGACGCGTCGTGCACGTGTGCGACGACATCGCGTGCAAATGCCGCGGTGCCGATGCGCTTATCGCGACGCTCGAAAAGAGCGCGGGGCCGGGACACGCCCACGCACCCGTTGGCGAGCACGTCACCATCAGCGACAGCGGCGCCATCTGGATGCACTCCCCGTGCCTCGGAATGTGCGACCAGGCGCCGGCGGCTCTGGTAACCGAAGCGGGAGAAGCGCCGCGAGAGACGCTGCTGGGCAACGTGACCGCGAGCGAAATCACGCACATCCTTGAAGGGAAGCCACCGCAAGAGAAATCCGGTGCATCCGCTGCATCGCAGCAGTTGCAGTCGAAGCCAGACGCACGTCTCCTGGCCAGAACGGCCGGCACGGGTTGTACGGAGCTTGCCGAGTATGAGATGGCCGGAGGATACGGCGCGCTCAGGAAGGCAATCGAGCTCGGCGGCGACGCCGTGATCGCGGAGATCAGCGCCTCGAAATTGATGGGCCGCGGCGGCGCCGCGTTCCCGACCGGCAGAAAGTGGGACGCCGTCGCAAAACAGCCCGCGCTCCCGCACTACTTCATCTGCAACGCCGACGAATCCGAGCCAGGCACCTTCAAGGACCGCGTGCTCATGGAGCAGGATCCATTCGCGATCATCGAAGCCATGACGATTGGCGCGTTCGCGACGAAGTGCGAGCAGGGCTTCATCTATATCAGAGGCGAGTATCCCCTCGCCGCCCAGCGCCTCCAGCACGCGATCGACGAGGCGCGCGCGAAGAACTACCTCGGCGCGAACGTGCTCGGAGCGGGCTTTGCGTTCGACATCGAAGTAAGGCGCGGCGGCGGAGCGTACATCTGCGGTGAAGAGACGGCGCTCTTTGAATCCATCGAGGGCAAGCGCGGGGAGCCCCGCAACAAGCCGCCGTTTCCCGTGCAGCACGGATTGTTCGGCAAGCCCACGGTCGTGAACAATGTCGAAACGCTCGCGAACATTCCGGGCATCGTGCTCGATGGAGGAGCTGCCTACGCCGCGATCGGCACGCCACAATCGACGGGCACGCGACTGTTCTGTCTCTGCGGTAACGTGCAGCAACCCGGCGTGTACGAGGCACCGGCAGGGGTGACGTTGCGATCGGTGATCGACATGGCGGGCGGCGTGACATCCGGGCGCAGCATTCAGGCGGTGCTGCTCGGCGGCGCGGCGGGCACGTTCGTGCGCCCCGATGAGCTCGATCTCAAGCTCACGCACGAAGACACTCGCGCCGCGAACACGACGCTCGGCTCGGGTGTGATCATGGTGTTCGACGACACGATCGACATGAAGGACATCGTGCGGCGTATCGCTGCGTTCTTCCGCGACGAATCATGCGGACAGTGCGTTCCGTGTCGGGTAGGAACGGTGAGACAGGAAGAAGCGCTGTACCGGCTGGCGGCGGCAAAGGGCAACGGGCCACGGGCAAACGGGGGCGAGCTCGCGCTGCTCGAGGAGATCGGTGTCGGGATGCGGGATGCGTCGATTTGCGGACTTGGCCAGACCGCGTATTCGGCCGTGGAGTCCGCCATCAAGCGCCTCAGGCTCTACGAGGACGTGAAGACATGACCGCCGTGCAAACGCTCGTCCCGATTCAGCGCCCGCCGCGCGCGCCCAAGGCCCGGATCACCCTCACGATCGACGGCCAGTCCGTCACCGCCACCGAAGGGACCACGATCCTCGGCGCGTGCGCATCGATCGGCATCGAGATTCCGACGCTGTGTTTCCTCGAAACGCTGCGGCCCGTGAACGTGTGCCGGTTGTGCGTCGTTGAAGTCGAGGGCGCGCGCGTGCTCGTGCCGAGCTGTTCGCGGGCGGTGGAACCGAACATGGTCGTGCACACGAGATCGCCCCGCGTTGTGCATGCACGAAAGATGGTGCTGGAGTTTCTGGCGTCGTCGGTCGATCTCTCGACGGCGCCCGGCATGGCCGAGCTGCTCGAGGAATACGATTGCAAGCCCGAGCGGTACGGCCCCCCCGCTCCGCCGTCCGAGACTCGCGATCTGGCAATTCCGGGACATCACGAGCCGCCCGACGTGCGTTATGCCGCGACGGTGGCGCAGCCGGTCAAGAACGACAACGAGCTCTACATCCGCGATTACGCAAAGTGCGTGCTGTGTTACAAGTGCGTCGAGGCGTGCGGTCCGGATCATCAGAACACGTTCGCGATCGCCGTTGCGGGACGCGGGTTCGACGCGCGCATCTCGACCGAGTTCGCCGTGCCGCTTCCGGAATCGGCATGTGTGTATTGCGGAAACTGCATTGCCGTGTGTCCCACAGGCGCGCTGATGGCGTCGCGCGAATACGAATTGCGCCTGACGGGCGCGTGGGCCGAGGAGACACAGACCCGGACCGATACGATCTGCCCCTACTGCGGTGTGGGCTGCACCCTCACACTCCACGTGCAGGACGGCGAGATCGTCAAGGCAACGTCGCCGCTCGATAACAGCGTCACGCTTGGCAATCTCTGCATCAAGGGCAGATTCGGGTGGAAGTTCGTGAACAGCAGGGCGAGACGGCCGGAGGGCTAGAGGGCTGGAGGGAACGACATGAAAGAGCGGCCACCTGTTTCCGCGGCTTCGTTTCACCGGCTCACTCCCGCATCGGCCTCCGAAGAACGCGGCCCCGTGGCCGAGGAAGTGCCGGTCGCGATCGTTTACCGCACTCGCCCCCATGCGGTCGTGATGGCAACGCCCGCCGACCTCGAAGATCTCGCCGTCGGGTTCACCTTGAGCGAGCAGATCGTTTCGGGCCTGGAGAGCATCGCTGACATTCGCGTGCAGCATCACGCGCGCGGGATCGATGTCGCGGTCGATATCCCCGCCGACGTGGTTGCGAAGCTTGCGGACCGCGCGCGATCGCTCGCGGTGCGCACCGGTTGCGGGCTCTGCGGCGTCGAGGCAATCGAAGATGCCGTTCGTGCTCCCGTTCGTGTGACGTCCTCGCTGACGTTCGAGCACGCAGCGCTCTGGCGCGCCGCGGAGGAGCTCGGCAGGAAACAGGTACTCAATGAAGGCACCCACGCCATTCACGCGGCGGCGTGGGCCACGGCCGACGGGGCGGTGCAGTTCGTCCGCGAAGATGTCGGCCGCCACAACGCGCTCGACAAGGTACTGGGCGCGCTCGTCCGCGCAGGCCGGAATCCGGCCGAGGGATTCCTGGTCGTGACCAGCCGCGCAAGCTTCGAGCTCGTG
>DASRAP010000302.1:0-30868 GCA_035638155.1 Gemmatimonadaceae bacterium
AGATGAGCGCGCCTTTGCTCCCGTACACGCGGGCCTCGAGCCCCGGGTAATTGCCGACGGTGACAAAGCTGGTCTGGATCGAGCCAATGGCGCCGCTCTCGAACTCGCCGATGAAAATGTCCCCGTCGTCGATGTTCATGCGCATCATCCGTCCGGTGGCGCGCACCATGCGCTCGGGAATGAAGTTCTTCATGGTGCCCACCACCCGGCTGAATCGGCTGCCCATGAAGTGAAACCCGAGATCCATGATCGGCGCGCCATACCCCTCGAGCGACGACACCTGTATCACTGAGGGGTCGGCGTCGACGTCAACCTGCCTGAGTGGCGTCGCCGGATCGAGCCACTGCGAGTTCTGCTCGTACCCGTTGAAGATGAACGGCGTGCCCACGAATCCGTCATCGATGAGCGACTTCATGTACCGCATGGCCGGGCTGTAACGGAACGTAAACCCGAGTTTCGTCTTGAGACCCTTCGATCGCGCAAACGCCGCCGCCCGGCGTGTTTCGCGATAGTCGTAGGCAACCGGCTTCTCGCACAGGACGTGCTTGCCCGCCTCGAGCGCTGCCATCGCCAGGGGAAAGTGTGTCGCGCTCGGCGTGCACACGTCGACGAGATCGATGTCGCCGCGCGCAATGAGCTCCGCGTGCGTGTCGTACGCCGAGGGGATCCCGAATTCGGCGGCGAATTCGCGCGCGCGCTCAACGACCGGATCGGCGATGGCGACGAGCTCGCATCGCGTGTCGCGCTTGAAACCCGGAATGTGCGCCGACCTGGCCCACGCCCCCGCGCCAAGGACGCCGACGCGTATGGTGCGCGTGCTCATTGCAGCACCCTGCCGGTGTCGCCCGGGAGCAGCAGATATCGGTGCGCCCAGATGGGCGCGATGCCGTTCGTCATGATCCGCTCGTGAAAGTCCCGAAGGGAAAACTGTGCCCCCAGTTTTGCGGCGTAGTCACGGCGCAACTTGAGCAGCGCCATCTTGCCGAGGAAGTATCCCCCGTACGTCGGGTCGTACGCCCCGCGCTCGGCTTCGCGCCGTGCAGCCGGTGCGGCGACGTACGCGTCCTTCTCGAAGCAGGCCTGTGCGTCGTCCAGCGTCCAGACGTTCGTGTGCAGTTTGATGCCCGCCAGCAGGCGACAGATCCGTGTAAGCGCGTCACTCACCTGGGCCAGCTGGTAGCGCGCGTCAGCGCCGCCGAAGTGCTCGTCGACAATGAGTTGTTCGGCGTAGTGGGCCCATCCATCCTGTCCGGACGACGGCTGCGGAAACGGGTTGAGACCGATCCAGATGCGCCGAACCTTGCCCGGCGTTTTGCGCATGTATGTCGAGTGCAGCCAGTGTCCCGGAATCGCCTCGTGCGCGGACGTGATCGCGAGCGACGCGTAGTTGTATCGCTCGAGCCACGCCTCCTGCTCCGCCGGGGACATGTCGGGGCGTGCGTCCGTGATGTAGTAGATGCTTCTGACCGGTGTCGGCTCGAGTGGGGGTGACGCGTGCATCGACGCGAAACCGAGGTCGAACACGGGAGCCGGCGCGACGATGACGCGTTCGCCTGCCGGAACCGTGGCGATGCCTCGCGCGAGCACGAACGCCGTCAGTGAATCGACCACGCGCTGCGTAGCGGCAACGACCTCGCCCATGCCGGGATGATCGCGTCGAACGCGATGCCACGTCTCCTGCGCATCACGCCCCGGCGCGAGCCGTTCCGCAGCCGCCCTGAACTCGCGCTGCGCATTCGCGAGCTCGCGCTCGCCGATGGTGATCATGTCGGCGAGCGGTGTATCGATGAGTTCCTCGGATCGGTACCGCCGCGCGAGGTTGTCGGCACCGATCGCAAAATCACCGGTGGCGTTCGGCGCCACGTCGTGCTCGAGCCACGTTGCGTACGCGTCGACCGACGCTCTCGCCGCGCCGGCCGCTCGCGTGAGAGAGTCCATCAGCGGCGAACCCTTTTCCGATGGAAAGGCGAGCAGCACGTCCGTTGCCAGCATGCCGGACACGCCGCGCATCATGACCACGCCGCGCTGGGCGAAGAGCTTTGGCGGGTTTGCGATGTTCGCGCGGGCCGATGCCAGCAGCGCCGGGACGGCGGCGAGCTTCCTGATAATGCGGCGCATCCGCTCCGGGGCGGGCGCGTTCTCCATTGTCATCAGATTGTGCACGCCGTCCGACAGTGCGGACGCGTAGATCATGGGGTTTCTGCGCCAGTTGGCGAGCGTTTCCTGCTCGAGCAGCCATCCGTCCATGATGCCGTCCAGGATGCGACGGTCGACGCGTTCGTCCGGCGTGAGCGTTGCCGAATCGAACGTCGCGAGCGTTGCCCGGTCCTGTTTCAGCGCACTGATCTCGCGCCGGATTGCCGAGTCGGAAAAGTCGTCGAGAAGGTCATCGTGCGCATGAATGCCGTTTCCCGCCGCGATCGACGGATGTCGCCGTGCAAAATCGTCGAGATACCGGTCCACGAACGCGGCGAATGTCCCGGACGGCGTGCGCGGCTCGGCACACGCGGCCAGGGCCCAGAGCGCAAAGACGACGCGGCATCGCACGCACCAAAGCTGAGGCGCGACCCGGCAGCGTCAAGATCGGATTCGGTTCCACCGTCATGTAGTTTTCGCCGATGGCCCTCCTCGAAGTCCGTGAGCTGCACACGACGTTCGCCACACCGGACGGCGTGGCCCGTGCGGTGGACGGAGTGGACTTCGAGATTGCCGAAGGGGAAATGGTTGCGCTCGTTGGCGAGTCGGGTTGTGGCAAGTCGGCGATTGCGCTGTCCCTGATGCGATTGCTGCCGCCCGGCGGACGTATCGACCGCGGCGTGGCGATGTTCGAAGGACGTGATCTCTTCACCCTGGGCGCGGGCGCCATGCGCGATGTCCGCGGGCGCCGACTGTCGCTGATCTTCCAGGAGCCCGCGGCTGCGCTCAACCCGGTGCGGTCCATCGGCAGCCAGGTGGCCGAAGTTGCGCGCGCGCACGGCGAACGATCGTCGCGCACGGCGTGGGCGCGTGCCGTTGCCATGCTCGGGCGAACGGGAATTGCAGAGCCCGACATGATCGCGCGTCGCTTTTCCCATCAACTCTCGGGCGGAATGCGCCAGCGGGTGCTCATTGCCATGGCGCTGCTCCTCGAGCCCGCGCTCGTGATCGCCGATGAACCGACCACGGCGCTCGACGTGACGATACAGGCACAGATTCTCGATCTGTTGCGCACACTGCAGCGTGACACAGGCACGGCCGTCCTGCTCATCACCCACGATGTGGGGGTCGTCGCCGAGCTGTGCAGGCGCGTGATGGTGATGTATGCGGGACAGATCGTCGAGAATCGCGAATTGGACGCGCTGTTCGCCGCCCCGCTCCATCCATACAGTGAGGGCCTGCTGCGTTCGATTCCGCACCTGAACGACCCACCGGGGCGTTTGATGGCAATCCCGGGATCGGTGCCATCGGCGGTGGAGTGGCCCACCGGGTGCCGTTTTCACGACCGGTGCGCGCACGCGTGGGAACGTTGCGTGGCCGAGGCGCCTGCGCTTCTCGATGCAGGTGGTGGCGCCCGCGCACGATGCCACCTGATTGCCGAGCCCGCCCGGCGCGTCGCAATGGGTGCGCAGCTGTGACCGGCCACATCGCCGACGTACGCGGCCTCGTGAAAGTATTTCCCGGCCAGCGGGCACCCGCGGTCGACGGCGTGTCGTTCACGATCGCAGCGGGAGAGACGCTTGGCCTGGTTGGCGAGTCCGGGAGCGGAAAAACGACGGTGGGGAAGTGCCTTTTGCGCCTGGCCGAACCAACGAGCGGAGAGATCAGGCTGTGCGGCGTCGATGTTCGCACGGCTCGCGGTGGCGAGCTGCAAGCGCTTCGCCGGCGCGCCCAGATGATCTACCAGGATCCCGCCGAATCGCTGACGCCGTGGATGACGGTGGGGGCGCTCGTGCGCGAAGGGATCGAAGTGCACGGCATTGCGGAGGGCGCCGCCGCCGACGCGCGGGTCAGGTCGTTGCTGGACGAAGTTGGACTGCGCGGGACCGACATGGCGCGATATCCCGAGGAACTCAGCGGCGGGCAGCGCCAGCGCGTCTGCATTGCGCGTGCGCTCGCGGTTGAACCCTCAGTGCTGGTGTGCGACGAAGCCGTTTCTGCGCTCGACGTCTCGATTCAGGCGCAGATTCTCAATCTCCTCGTGGACCTGCAGCGGGAGCGCCAGCTCACGTACCTCTTCATCTCGCACAACCTCGCGGTCGTGGAGCGCGTTGCGACACGCGTTGCGGTGATGCAGCGCGGACGCATTGTGGAGGACGGGTTGGCACGGGCTGTGTTCGCGTCACCGGACCACGAGTACACGCGCGCGCTGGTCGCTGCGGTTCCCCGTCTCGATGTTTCATATAGGTTCGGTGTGTTCCGTGGTATTCAGTAAAAGCCCGCCAATCACCGGTCGCTGGCAGCTCGCGGAGCGGGGATGAGTTCAGTTCATAGATTCATGCTCGATACCATGGGCCACCGATGACCGCCCCACGCTTCGTTCACATCGCGCTCGCAACGCTCGCCGCTGTCGTAGCCTGTGGGGGAGGTCAGCACGCCAGCCGTCCGGTCATCGGCGTTGTCCAGGTGTCTTCACTCGCGCCGCTCGACGAAGCGCGCGAAGGGTTCTATCAGGCGCTCGCGGACTCGGGCTTCACGCGCGACGTCACCGTCACGTACATCGAGCGGAATGCGCAGGGGGACATTCCGACGCTGTCGCTGATCATGCGCGACTTCCTCCAGCAGGGAGTCACGCATGTCGCGACCATCTCGTCCGTCGCGACGCAGACCGCGATGAAGGCCATCACCGACCGGCCGATTGTGTTCGGCGCCGTGGCGAATCCGTATGTGATCAACGCCGGTACGAGTCCGTCCGTGCACCGCGCCAACGTCACCGGCGCAGAGATTCCCCAGCCCGTCGACTCCGCGCTCGCCCTGGCCGCGCGCACGTTCCCGAACATCAAGGCCTGGGGCACGCTGTTCGATCCCGCCGATCCGTTCGCCGAGCATTACCTCGGCGTCGCGAAACAGACGGCGCAGGCGTTGCACGTTCCCTTCTTCACGGTTGCGTGCACGAGCCCGCAGGATGTTACCACCGGCGTGCAGGCGCTTCGTGCGCAGGGCGCGGGAGGGATCGTTCAGATCCCCAGCATCATGATCGGGGGCGCCTTCCCCGCGCTCGTGAAGGCGTCACGCGAGGCGGGCATGATGCTCGTACCGTCGAACACCGGCTACCCGGGCGCACCGATCGCGCTCGGCGCGAGCTTCCACGACAACGGCTACGCGCAGGGACTCATCATGATTCGCGTGCTGCGCGGTGAGAATCCCGCGCAGATTCCGTTTCAGAAAGTTTCGCACCCGGAACTGGTGGTGGATCTGGCGGCGGCTGAGGCTTTTGGCGTTACGCTGCCCGACGAGCTGATCAAGCGTGCGACCAAGGTCATCCGCGCGTCCGGCGATCCTGCCGGCCGGAAGCCGGTCGCGGCGAGCGCCGCGTCGTCGCAGTTCAGCTTCTGGTTTTCCGCCGGAGTGCTCGGCATCGCCTTCATCACACTCGCGTGGGGCGTCTACATCTCGGCGCGCGTGCTGCGCTTTCCTGACATCACGCCCGACGGAAGTTTTCCGCTTGGCGCCGCCGTGTCCGCGTCGTTGATCGTTGCCGGCGTCGATCCGTTCGTTACCCTGGTCGTGGCTTTCCTCGCGGGCATGGGCGCGGGGTACGTCACGGGCATATTGCACACGCGATTCAAGGTCACCGAGTTGCTCGCGGGCATTCTCGTGATGACGGCGCTTTACTCCGTGAACCTCCACGTGATGGGCCGGTCGAACGTGTCGCTTCTCGACCGGGCGACGCTTGCGACCAGGCTGCACGGAATGATTCCTGCCACCGCCGCGTGGTCGAGTGACGCGTCATTCGGTCTCATGTTTCTCGTTCTGGCGGCGGTCATCGGCGTCACCTTCGCATGGTTCCTCCGCACTGACTTCGGGATGGCCATGCGCGCCGCGGGCGACAATCCGGCGATGATCACCGCGCAGGGCGTTGATCGGCGCGGAATGGTGGAGCTCGCGCTCGCGCTCGCCAACGGTCTCGTCGCGTTCTCCGGCGCGCTCATCGCGCAGTATCAGGGCTTCGCCGACGTCACCATGGGTGTGGGCACGCTCGTCGCCGGCATGGCCGCGGTGATCCTCGGCGAGGCGATCAAACCGCGGAAGTGGCGGCTCGGTGCGACGATTGTCATGGTGGCGATCGGCGCGGTGCTCTTTCGGGCGCTCATTGCGCTGGCCCTCAGAGTGGGACTCAATCCGATCGATCTCAAGCTCGGCACCGCGGTGTTCGTACTGATCACGCTCACCATTCCCGGCCTCGGCTTCGGGCCGCGCAGGCGCGGAGCTCCTCGATGATCACGGTCACCGATCTCGACAAGACGTTCGAGCAGCCCGGGGGCGACCGCGTGCACGCCCTGCGCACCGTGAGCCTCGAGATTCCCCAAGGTCAGTTCGTGACGGTCATCGGCAGTAACGGATCGGGAAAGTCGACGATCCTGAACGCGATCGCCGGCGCGTTTCTTCCCGATGAGGGGCGCATCTGCATTGGCGACCGTGACGTTACGAGGCTCGCGGAATACCAACGCGCGGGGCTCGTCGGCCGTGTGTTCCAGGACCCGTTCAAGGGCACATGTCCTGCGATGACCGTCGCCGAGAACCTCCGGCTGGCAGAGCTCCGCGGCCAGCGGAGAGGCCTGCGCCTTGGCCTCAAGTCTTCCTCTCTGGCGCGATATCGTGAGCTGCTCGGGTCGCTCGGCATGCGGCTCGAAAAGCGTCTGGAGGCTGCGATGGGAACGCTGTCCGGCGGCCAGCGTCAGGCGGTCACGCTGCTGATGGCGACGCTGCGGCGGCCCGAGTTGCTGTTGCTCGACGAACACACGGCTGCGCTCGACCCGCGCGCCGCGGAGCAGGTGATGCGCGTGACGGAGCAGGTGGTGCGCAGCAACTCACTGACTGCGCTGATGGTCACGCACAGCATGGAGCAGGCCGTGCAGTTCGGTGACCGCACCATCATGATGCACCGGGGCGAGATCATCGCGGATCTGTCCGGCGCAGCGCGCGGGGAGGTTTCGGAAAAGGACCTGCTCGCGCGCTTCGCCGATCTGCGGTACACCGCGGAGATGCGCTACACGATGGAGTTCAGGGCGACGCCGGTCGACACACCTGCGCAACCGGCGATCAGTCCGCCACCGGCCTGAAAGCGGTCAGGAGCCTTCCGACACCTCGTAGATCTCGTCGGCGACGAGGCCGTGGGCGTTCTTGTGCACCAGGTGAGCCGCTTCCTTCGTGGGCGCCTCGACGAGGCAGAAGATCTTGCCGGCTTTTTCGTCGACCCAGTAACGCTTGTAGTTGACGCCGTGCTTCTTCTGCTCTTCGAGATCCTTCATGTGCGCGTCAGCGACGTCCTTTGCCGAGACGCCTCCCTGCATGTTGTGTACGTCGAGGTACAGCGGCATGGGATCTCCCGTGGGTTGTGAGCCAGTTACACGAAACGCCTGAGAGCGTTCCTCGGACATTATCGGGGAACGACGTATCTGGTCAACGCAGATCTCCGAACGGGACGGGAATCCATCGCTCCACTCCCCGCGAGCTCCCGATCGCTCCTCCGATCGCGCCACCGAAAAGCACACCGACAACCGCGCCCAGAATGCCACCAGCGCCCGGTCCATAATCCAGCTCACGGCACATCGATTTGTTTCCGCCACAGGGCCCCTTGTACATCGCGTATCCCACGGCAAATCCGGCGAGCGCGCCACCGACGGCTCCTATCGCGAACCCCCGGGTGGTGCGCTGTCCCTGGCGGACGCCACGGTCAACGGAACGGAGGTCCGCGCGCCGGAGAGCCATGACACTCCTGCCGCCGTCGCGGATCGGCCGTTCCAGAACGAGCGTGTCGCTGGTCGCGCGAATGAACCAACCGATCGTCGTGTCGCCCGCGGTGCCGGTGGCGCGAATGCGATTGCCCGCGTGCAATTCGGGAATTCTCGACTGAGCCCCGGCGGGCAACGCGGCGAAGAGGAACAGGATGAACAATCGGCGCGCGTTGGCCACCAGGAGAATGTGCAGCACGCGCGCGCCGGGCGCACTACTTCATGAGCATTGCGGCCGACCGGGACTCCTGCGCCACCTGCGCCAGCGTGCACTGCTTTGGCGCCTTGTCGGGGCGCCAGCGCACGAACGAGGTTCCGTGCCGGAAGCGATCGCCGTCGAAATAATCGTAGTGCACCTCGACCACGAGCTTCGTCGCAAGCGGTTCCCATTGCCCGGTCCGTTCGGTGCTCCACCGGCTCGGTCCACCGGGCGCCCGGCCCGTGAACCCGGGCGGCTCCACGAGCTTTTCGAGAGTGGTCGTCACCTCCGCCTTGTCGCGCGATGGGATGTTCGATGTAAAGCCCACGTGCTGCAACAGTCCCGCGTCGTCATAGAGACCCAGCAGCAGGGAGCCGACCACTTTGCCTTTCGACGCATACCGAAATCCTCCCACGACACAATCAGCCGTGCGGATCTGCTTCATCTTCTGCATGCCCAGTCTGTTGCCGGACTGATACGCGAGATCCGCGCGCTTGGCGACGATGCCGTCGAGTCCCGACCCCACGGACTCCATCCATTTTTCTACCACCTCGAGATCGCGCGTCGCAGGCGAGAGCCGAACGCGGGCGGGATGCGCCTCCTCCGCGAAGAATCGCTCGAGTGCCTCGCGCCGTTCAGCGAACGGTTCGGCGACGAGCGCCTTCCCGCGGGCGTCGACCAGCAGATCGAACACGATTAGCGTGCCCGGCGTCTCGGCCGCGAGCTTCTTCACGCGGCTGGCCGCGGGATGAATGCGCATCAGGAGGTCGTCGAATGAGAGCGCCTCGCCGTGGACGATCACGATTTCGCCGTCGAGCACGAACTTTCGCGCGGCGATGGCTCGCAGCGCATCGGCCACGTCGGGGAAGTATCGCGTGAGCGGCTTCCCGGCCTTCGACATCAGCTCGACCGAATCCCCATCACGGAAGGCCAGACAGCGAAACCCGTCCCACTTGGGTTCATAGAGCCACTGATCGCCCGTCGGAATGGTGTCGACGAGCTTCGCCTCCATCGGCGAATAGTCGGTCGAGAGGGGCAGCGTCACAGCAGTTTCGCCAGCGGAAACCGGCCGGACTTTGCCGCCATGGGTTTCCAGAGATCGCCGACCTTCGCAATACGCGCGGGCACGTTGTCGATCCGGAAGTCTTCGGTGCTGATCCCGCGCTCGAGCTCGTCCCAGGTGACCGGGGTGGAGACCGATGCAAGCGGTGTGGGCCGCGGTGAATACACGGACGCCAGCGTGCGTCCCCACGCATTCTGGTTGTAGTCAACGAGCACGCGCGCCCGCGGGCGCTTCGCCACCCGGTACTCCGACGTGAGCAGCGCCGGATGGAGCTTCGCCATGGTCACGGCAAAACTTTTCGCGAACGTCCACACCGCTTTCTGCAGCGGGCCCCGCACGATGGGCACGTACACATGAATCCCTTTTGACCCGGTGGTTTTCGCGTGCGACTCGATGTCGAGCTGCCTCAGCGCGTCGCGCACGATCACCGCAGCCTCGCGCACGTTGTCGAACGTCGCGCCCGGGCCCGGATCGAGGTCGAAGTGCAGCACGTCCGGCCGGTCGACATCATCGCACTTCGAGTACCACGGATTGAGATCGATACAACCGAGATTCACGATCCAGAGCAGGGAGGCGAGGTCCTGGATCATGGGAAAATCGATGACGTTCCCGGACCCGTGCGTGATGCTGCATGTCTCGATCCACTCCGGGCGCGCGGGCGGCGTGCGTTTCATGAAGAAGAATTCGCCCGCCGCGCCGTTGGGATAACGTTTCATGACCATCGCGCGCGACGCGAGGTGCGGAAGCAGCACGGGCGCCACGTCGGCGTAGTATTGGAGCAGGTCGCCCTTCGTGATGGGTCCCTCGTTCCAGAACACCTTGCGCAGGTTCGTGAGCTTCACCGTATGCTTGCCGGCGCGCAGCTCGGCATCGCCGGTGTCGCGGGGAATCTCGATGCGCGGGCTCATTGCGATGAAGTACACCGCGACGCACACTTCCCACCACTTCAATCACGAGGCCCTCGGTGCGCGCGGTCATCAGATGGTCCCTGCTTTCGGTGGTCGTGCCGGCGATCGGAGCCGGTGCCCAGGCGTCAGGCACCGGTGTGTCCGGCAACATCACGATGTCGCTCCAGCCGCCGGTCATGGGAACCATGGCGCCGGCCAGAAGCACGCTGTCCGGCACAGTGTCATTCGTGAACGGCAAGGGCCGCATCGACATCGCGAGCGCATCGGGGCCGGGGATCGACTACCGAGCTGGCGACTACGTCCTGCTTCCCGATTCGGCGCGGGCGATTTACATCCGGCCGTCGACAAAAGAGTTCTGGGACATGGATTCGCCGTTTCTCAACCCGTACGCGGCCCTCGCGGGGAACACGCAGATTACGGCGAGCGGCGGCAACGTCACCATGGAACGAACGGGCGACGGCGAATCCATCGGCGCGTTCGCGACGAAGAAGTTTCGCATCAACCTGGAGTACACGGTCAACGCCGGAACGACGGCCATCCCGGCGGGCATCACGATCGACATCACGGTCGCACGCGCGCCGGTCAAGTTCGCCGGCGTTCCCGTTGCCGGCGCGCAGACCTTTGGCATCGCAACACCGCCCGCGGTGACCTCACGGGTCGCCGGCTACCTCGCGGAGATGGCGGCCGAGGGCGTCGTCGTTCGCGCCAACAGCGCCGCATGGTTCTCGGTCAGCGGCACGACGATGAATACGCTCGTCACCACCGACATCACGGGGCTCAAGGTCGCAAACGTCGACCCTGCGACCCTGTCGATGCCCGCGGGCTTCAAGGCAGGGAGCTAGACCGATGCGGCGCACCGAGCTCCGTACGATCATGGTTGTCTGCGCGGCACGCACGCTGATGGCGCAGACGCCGGCCCAGCACCCGCTCGACCCGCTCACGGGGCCGGAAATCGAGCGCGCCGTCGCCGTGCTCAAGGCGTCGAACCATCTCACCGACCAGGCGCGCTTTGGCACCATTACCGTGCAGCCGCGCAGCAAGACTGGTGCGTCACCGCGCGCCGCGCGCGTCCTCGGATACGACTGGAAGAAGAACGAGGCGTTCGTCGCGGTGGTCGATCTCGGCGGGTCACGCGTCGAATCGTGGACGGTCGTCGACAGTGAGCCGCCCATTCGACTGCTCACGATTCGGCGGGTGGAAGAGATTGCGCACGCTGATTCCCGCTGGGTCGCGGCCATGCGCTCACGAAACATCGACACGTCGCGTGTGAGCGTGCTCGTCGACATGGCGGAGCGACAGAAACTCGAGCGCCGCGGAACGGATCGCGTGGTCGGGGGAACGGTGTGGCTACGCGATGCGGCGCCTGGTGGGCTGACCGTCAGCGGGCTCTCGATGCAATTCAATCTCACGCAGGGATCGTTCGTGACGTTCACCGACGCTGGCACCCCGCTTCGCGCCAGCGACGCCGCGCTGCGCACGGCGCTCGAATCGCCGCGCGTTCCGCTGCCGCCGCTCGTGATCACGCAGCCGGGCGGCTCCGGCGTGCGCATCGCGGCCAATCGCATCAGCTGGGACCGGTGGACGCTGCGCGTCGGCGTCGACCCGCGGCGCGGTCTCGAGATTCACGACGTGTCCTTCACCGACGGCGCGCGCCAGCGGCCGGTCCTCTACAGCGGGTCCGTCACGGAGATCGTCGCGCCGTATGGCGACCGCAACTTCAGCACGTGGTATCCACGCGATGAAGGCGACTACGGCATGGGCATCTACAGTATGAGCTCGGCCGTGGCGCTCAATGACGTGCCCGGCAATGCGCAATTCCTGAACGCGACGATGCACGATGCCTTTGGGCGTCCTGTTACGGTGCCGCGCGCGATTGCGGTGTACGAACGTGACGGCGGCATGCTGTGGCGCCATGCGAACATGTCACGCCGCGCCCGCCAGCTCGTCGTCAGCGGGCACTCGACCATCGACAATTACGACTACCAGTTCAACTGGATTCTGAGCCAGGACGGTGCGATCGAAGGCGAGGTGATTCTCTCCGGCATCATGAACGTGAGCGGCGGACCGCAGACCGACTCCGCCCACGCTGAAGCGCATGGCAGCACTGGACACGTCGTGGCACCTGGTGTCAATGCGCCGAACCATCAGCATTTTTTCAGCTATCGGCTCGATCTCGATGTCGACGGGCCGAACAACACCATCTACCAGCTCGACGCGCAGGCGGAGCCGGCGGCATCCAACCCGAAGGGCGAGCTCTTCAGCATGCGCGAAGCGCCGCTCGGAACGGAGCGCGCGGCGGCGGCCGATGTGGCGTTCTCCTCTGCGCGCTCGTGGCGGGTCGTGAACACGCACCAGCGAAACGCGCTCGGGCAGTTTACGGGATACACGCTGGTGCCGCTCTCGGCGACGCCCGTGTTCGCGCAGCCACGGTCGGCGCCGGTGCGCACGGCGGGGTTCGTGACGCACCAGCTGTGGGTGACGCCGAACGCACCGGAGGAGCAGTACGCGGCAGGCGAGTTTCAGAATCTCGGACGCGACGACGATGGATTGCCCACGTGGACGAAGGCGAATCGTAACATCACCGACACCGACGTCGTGCTGTGGTACACGCTGGGCATCACGCACATTCCCCGGCCGGAGGACTGGCCGCTGATGCCGGCGCACCGCGCCAGTTTCCGCCTTATTCCCACGTCGTTCTTCTCGCGCAACCCGGCGCTCGATGTGCCGGTCGTGGGCCGGTAGCGCGTGCCATCCACGTCGTTCGACAAGCGATTCTTCGACAAATGGTATCGCGGGAACGATGAGCGTTTTCGCGCCGGTGCGTATCTCGAGCGACACGCGCGTGTCGTGCTCGCGATCGCGGAATATCTCCTGGAGCGGCGCGTGCGCAGTGTACTCGACGTGGGGTGCGGGGAAGGCGAGTGGCGCGCGGTGATGCGAAAGCTGCGCCCGGGAATGCGCTACGCGGGCATGGACACCAGCGAGTACGTGGTGCGGAGGTTCGGGGCGCGCCGCAATGTCGCGTTCGGTGGGTTCGGCGACCTTGGTGCGCGCGACGATCTCGAATCGTTCGATGTCGTGCTCAGCGTTGACACGCTGCACTACGTGCCCACCGGAGACATTGCGCGCGGGGCGCGCGTCCTCGGCCGGCGCATGACGGGAGTGGCGATGCTGCACGCGTTCGCGCGCGGCGACGCCTACGAAGGCGACACGGGCGGCATCACCAATCGCCCCGCCGCGTGGTATCGGGACACGTTTCGGCGCGCGGGCCTCACGCCCGTCGGCATGGCGTGCTGGGTGGGGAGAACTCTCCGGGATTCGGTCTCCGCGCTGGAACGCGCGTAGTTCCGCCGTAGTACCAGCAGGCAGGGAGACCTGTCATGCTGACACTGCGTACCATCTCGATCATCTTCGCGGCGTCCACGGCGCTTGCGGACGGCCAGGGAGGCCCGGTGCCGCCATGTGGCGGAGCCGTCGTTCCCGCGTACACTGGCGTGAATGACGAACCGGCCACGAAGCTCTGGCGTCCGGCGGATGTCTCGAACGGCTGGTCGTTGCCGCCGTGCGCGGGCTGGCGAACCAGCGGGTTCGCGTCGCTCGTGGCGGTGAGCGGTCGCTTCCACATGTCCGGCGGCGCGGCGGCGATTCTCGGACGCATCGCAGCGGTGTCGTCGCTCAAGGGTGTCCGTTACTGGTCGCCAAGTCACGGCGCGTGGCGCGAGCTGATTCTCGACGCCTCGGCGCTGACCTCCGCGTCCGAAGACGCGCGACGCAAGGACTTCACCGCCGCGGATCTTCGGGCCGGCGACACGCTTTTCGTGATGCAGCGGGACAATCTCATCGGCAAAGCCGTGTATCGCCTGACGGTGCGCGAGTCGTCGCCCAACCGGATCGTCATCGGCATGGAGAACGCCACGACCATGAAGTTCATGCTGATGAAGATCTTCGATCCCGGCGAGATGCAGTCCGTCTATTTCTTCGACCGCGAGTCGCCCGACGTCTGGCGCTATTACAGCCTGACGCGCATGAGCGATCGCGCGAACAAGATGGCGGTCGGGAAACCCGCGTCATCGATCAATCGCGCGGTGGCGTTTTACCGCCACTTTGCGGGCATTCAGACCGACAAGGAACCGCCGGCAGCGCGCATGCCATGACCCTGCGGAAGCGATGCGCGCTCGCCCTGCTGCTGGTGTGCATTCTTCCCAATGTCTCGCTGGGCTACGCGGTGCTCGCCCACGAAGCGATCATCGATGCCATGTGGGACTCCGACATCGTCCCGGCATTGCGGTCGCGGTTCCCCGACGCGACGGCGCTGCAGCTCCGCGAGGCGCACGCCTACGCCTACGGCGGGTCGATCATTCCGGATCTGGGCTACTATCCGTTCGGCAGCGTGTTCTACAGCGACCTCACGCATTACGCCCGCAGCGGCGATTTCGTCGAGACGCTCATTCGCGATGCGGCGACGCTGGACGAATTCGCATTCGCGCTTGGCGTCATGAGCCACTATGCCGCGGACAACCTGGGGCATCCCATTTCGACGAACCACGCGGTGCCGTTGCTCTATCCGAAGCTGCGTGCGCAATTCGGTGACAGCATCACGTTCGAGCAGAAGAAGTCCGCGCACATCCAGACCGAGTTCGGGTTCGACGTCGTCCAGGTGGCGCGCGGGCATTACGCGACGCAGGCGTATCACGACTTCATCGGGTTTCACGTGGCGCGCGCGCTCCTCGAGCGGGCCTTTCGCGAAACGTACGGCCTGGATCTCAAGTCGCTCTTTCTCGATTACGATCTCGCCCTGGGCACATACCGGCGCGCCGTGAGCGGCGTGATTCCGAAGATGACGCACGTGGCGTGGGAGAAGAACAAGACCGCGCTTGCGGGCATCGATTCCGCGGCCGGGACGTCGCGCAATTTCGAATTCCACATCTCGCGCGCGGACTACGAAGCCGAGTGGGGCCCGAAATACAAGCGGCCGGGATGGTTCTCGAGGTTTCTCTCGTTCCTCCTCCGCATCGTCCCGAAGATCGGGCCGTTCAAGGGCTACGCCATGCGGTCGCCAACGCCGCAAACGGAGGCCCTCTTCGTGCAGGGGTTCAACGCGATCGTGAAGTCGTATCGCAGCCAGCTTGGCGACGTGCGCGCGGGGACCATTCACCTGCCGAACACCGATCTCGATACCGGCGTACCCACGAGGCCCGGTGAGTACGGACTCGCCGACAAGACCTACGCGAAGCTGGTCGACGAGCTCGCCGATGCGAAGTATGCGACCGTCGATGCCGCGCTCCGGCGGAATATCGTTTCGTTCTACCTCGCCGATCCTGCTCCCAAGTCACGCGAGCTCACGCGCCAGCTCGAGCAGCTCAAAGCAACCGAATTCGCGCACGCCGGCGACCGATGATTCGCGGGCTTCTGCAGAAATCCACGGAACCACGGAGAGCACGGACGGCCACACGGACAAAAAACATTCTTTTGTTGTGTCCGTTTAGTGGTCCGTGTAGTCCGCGTAGTCTGTGGTAATCTGTAAGAGGCGGCCGTCAGCCTGGGGCCAGGCTATTCGGACGCGAGCTTCGCTGGCTCGGCATCAGCGGCGCCGAAAACGACGCTGTGTCGTTCACGCCCGAATCCTGCGAAGAGCATGATCGCGACCGCCGCGGCGCCTGCAACTGTCGCGAGGGGGACTGAGAAGTTCTCTCCGCGACTCGAGGCCATCGCTGTCTGGATCGTCAGGTTCGCCGACGCGAACAGATTGCCGAGCTGGTACGCGAACGCGGGGAACGTCGCGCGCACTTCGTCAGGAGAAAGCTCGTTGAGGTGCACCGGGATCACACCCCACGCGCCCTGCACCGACACGCGCATCAGGAACGAGCCGACGGCCAGCAAATAGATGTTGCCGGCGAACGCCCACACCGGAATGACGGGCAGCGCGATCGCCGCGGCGTACACGATTGCGCGGCGCCGGCCGATGCGCTGCGAGAGATGCCCGAAATACGTACCGCCGATGATGGCGCCAAAATCGGAGATGATTTCGAGCAGGCCCACCTGGTGCTCGTTGAAACCCCGGCCCTGCAGGAACGTCGGGTACGCGTCCTGCGTGCCGTGACTGAAGAAATTGAACGCCGTCATCATGAGCACGACGTACACGAGGAGCCCGGCGTGCCGCTGGAGCAGTACGCCCACCGGAACCTTCGGGCGGGCGCTCACTTCGCGCCACACCGGCGATTCGTCGACGTTGCGGCGGATGTAGAGCACGAGCAGTGCCGGCACGACGCCAATCATGAACATCCCGCGCCAGCCGATGGTCGTGAACAGGAGGGTGTACACGAGCGCCGCGAACAGATGACCGACCGCATAGCCCTGCTGCAGAATGCCGGACGCGAAGCCGCGTGCGCTCGAGGGAATGCTCTCCATCGTCAGCGATGAGCCGAGCCCCCATTCACCGCCCATCGCGATGCCGAACAGCACGCGCGTGATGATCAGCACGGTGAGATTGGGCGAGAACGCCGACGCGAGCTCGAACACCGAAAACAGCACGATGTCGATCATCAGGATCGGCTTGCGTCCATACTTGTCGGCCAGGCGCCCGAAAATGAGCGCGCCGAGCGGCCGCATGGCGAGCGTCAGCGTCGTCGCCCACGAAACCGCGGTCTTGGTCGTGTGAAAGTCCGCCGCAATCGCGCGGACGACGAAGATCATCAGAAAGAAATCGAACGCGTCGAGCATCCATCCCAGGAAGCTCGCGACGAACGTGTGCTTCTGTCTCGTGGTGAGTGACTGCCACTCAGCGATCATGTCACTTCGTTCGTTTGAGGTCGATTTCCGACATGATGAATCCAAACGCCGGCCAGCCGCCGGCCTTTACCGACTGCTCGAACCACTCGCGCGCCTTGGCCTTGTTGCCGTGCACGAGATACCAGTTCCCGATGCCGTACGCGAGCGTGGACATCTGCACGTCGTTGCCCTTGTCGTTCTCGGTGATCACCTGGTCGGCGCCGATCTGTCCGCGGTAAAGCTTGAGGCGCTGGGCGTACGCGACCGTGGTCGGCAGGGAATCCGGGTGCCGGTCCAGCATGGCCGTTGCATCCTTGTCGCGGCCGGCCCGCTCGAGCGACATCCAGAGCCAGTCCGTTGCGCCGGCGAGCTCGCCCGCGTCGGGCGCGTGCGGCTGCGCCCGCCTGAACGCCTCCACCGCGCCGCCAAAGTCGCCGCGCGCGTATTTCACGATGCCGAGGTGATACCAGATCCCGTAGATCGTGCTGTCGAGCGACGCGCCCTTCGTGAGATCCGCGAGTGCCTTGTCGAACTCGCGCACCGAGATGTACCGGTGTCCGCGCCAGCGGTAGAGCAGGGCGTTGTTGGGCGCGAGCGCGAGTCCCCGCGTGAACGTCGCGATTGCCTCACGGAATTGCCGCACCGTGGACTGCGCGACGCCAAGTGCAATGATCTTGTCGACGTTGCTGGGGTCGGCGTCGAGCGCCTTCTGCGCACGCGCAACGGCGCCCGTGTCCTTATCCGCCAGGTACTTCACGCCTGCTGGGGACGTGTACTCGACGGCCTGCGCCCGTATCAGGTCCGCCCCAACCAACAACAAAAAAACACTGGACGCGGAAGCACGCAGAATCGAGCGGAGTACCGCCGAGCTGTTTGTTGTTGTTTTCACTCTGCGACTCTCCGGTGGTTATTCCGCGCCCTCCGCGTCCAAGCAGTTAACGGAGGCCGCGCCGAAAATTGGGACCGGCGCAGATCAGCGCAAGACCTGCTCCACGGGCTCGCCGTGCGACGTCATCTGGCGGACCACCATGTCGTAGTAGACGCCTTGCGCGCGCATGAGCTCGTCATGCGTGCCGCGCTCGGTGATACGGCCATCCTCGAAAAGGAGAATGAGATCGGCGCGGCGCACCGTCGACAGGCGGTGCGCGATCATGAACGTGGTGCGCCCCGCGAGCAGCTCCGACATCGACGCCTGGATGAGCTGCTCGCTCTCGGTGTCGAGGTTGCTCGTGGCTTCGTCGAGGATCAGGATCTGCGGCGACGCCAGAATGGCGCGCGCGATCGCCAGGCGCTGCTGCTGGCCGCCGGAAAGCTTGACGCCGCGCTCGCCGACGAACGTTTCGTAACCTTCGGGGAGCTTCACGATGAACTCGTGCGCGTTCGCGCGCCGTGCCGCGTCCTCGATGTCGGCGTCCGTTGCGGCGTGCCGCCCGTACGCGATGTTGTCCCGCACGGACCCGTCGAACAGAAACACTTCCTGCTGCACGATGGCCAGGAGATCGCGGTACGTCTTGAGCGTGAAATCGCGGATGTCCGTGCCGTTCACGAGAATCCGTCCGCGCGTGGGATCGTGGAACCGCGCGACGAGGTCGGTGAGCGTCGTCTTGCCCGCTCCGCTTCGCCCGACCAGCGCCACGACCGATCCGCCGGGCACCGTCACGCTCACGTCGCGCACGACGGGTGTGCCGGGGCGGTACTCGAACTCCACGTCGTCAATTTCGATCTCGTTCACGACGTGCGGCGCATCGACCGCATCGGGCTTGTCGGGCTTGTCATTCTCCATCGCGAGGACGTCGAACACGCGCTCCATCGCCGCCAGCGACCGCTGCAGATCGGAGAACGAGTTCACGATGCTCCAGACCGGATTCAGCAGCAGGAACGTGTACCACTGAAACGCCATGATGTCGCCGATCGACGCGTTGCCCCGAAGATTGAGGTTGCCGCCGTACCACACGATCACGACGTTCACGATTCCCAGGAGCAGTCCCCACGACGTCCAGATCACCATTTCGCGGCGCTGCGCGAACAGCTCCTTGCGGAGCACCGTGTGACGCCCGCGCATATACTCGAGGAGCTCGCTGACCTCGCGCCCGAACGCGCGGACCACCCGGATGCCGGAGAACGTTTCGCCCACGCGCCCATCAATGTGCTCGGCGTCCTTTCGCAGCGACCGGTAGATGGGGCGGATCCGGCGCGCGGAAATGAAGCTGATGAGGACGATGCCGGGAATGATCGCGAGCGCCATCAGCGACAGGCGCCAGTTGAGCGACGTCAGGATCCCGACCGCGACCACGAGCTTGATGAGCGAAATGGCCGGCGACACGATCGCCATCTGCAGCAGGCCGGTGGTCGTGTCGACGTCCCCCGTGAGCCGCGACAGGATGCCGCCCGTCTTCATGTCCCACAGCTTCGGGAGGGGGAGGTGCAGCATCCGGTCGAACAGCGACTCCCGGAGCGAGAGCATCACCCGGGTGTTGAGGAGCCGCTGGCGGTAACTCTTGAGCGCACCGACCAGGTTGGACGTAATGATGACAGTGAGAAACACGACGCCCACGAGATTCAGCCTGCGAAAGCGCGCCGCCGCATCGAGTCCCGGATTGAGCAGAACCTTGTCGACCATGTGCCGCATGAACAGCGGCTCGATCATTTCGAGCCCTGCCACGGTCAGGGCGAGCACGATGAAGGCAATGACCTCCGCCCGGTGGGGCTTGAGCCACCGGAAGTACTCCCGGAGATATTTCCGGCGCTTTTCCTTCGATTTCGCCGGCGCGGGCGTGACCGTTGCGACCGCCGCGCTGGGCGCAACGCCCATCACCGTCGGCTGCTTGGAGCCGTCGGCGATGTCATCGAGCCGGTGATGCCTGTAATCCTCGACGAACCCGCGATAGCGCTGCTTCGAGGAGACGGGGCGACGGCGGGGTGTGTTCCTGGGTTCGTCCATCGGGACCCGAAATGTTGCGGGCGCAAAGAGGCGCGCGCAACGTTTTCTTTCACCATATTGCCGCAAGCGGATCATCCGAGGCCGCGAGCGGGCAGCCAACGATCTGGAGAGACGAATGCAGTTCCTGAATAAAGCGAAAGCCGGACTCTTGCTCGTGTGCATCACCGCGCTGTCAGCGGCGGGGGCGCAGCAGGCTCCCCCGCCCATGTCGAAGGCGGAGATCGACGCGTTCGCGAAGGTGTACGTGGCGATCAACAAGGTGCGCGATTCGATCGACGCGCAGCTCGCGATGGCCAAGAACAAGAAGCCCGAGCTCCAGTCACAGCTGCAGGACGCGCTGCGGTCCCAGATCGCCGAAGTGCTCCACCACAACGGCATGACCGACGCCGAGTATCAGCGGAAGACGTATCTGGTGAGCGTCGACAATGACACGCGGAAGATGTTCGACTCGACAATCGCCAAGCTCACCGGCGCGCCGATTCCGGGACAGGTCGTGGCAACGGGTCCGCCGAAGGTGCCGGTGCCGGCGGGTGCGGTCGGCACACACATCGGGCACGTCATCAATGGCTTCAGCGACACGCCCGATGGCATGGGGCTTCTGCCGGCCGCAATGGCTGAAGCACGCATTGCCGCGCAGCACGCGACGCTCGCGGGGCGCGATCCGACCAACCTCGCAAACATGCAGCTCCATGCGGGGCACGTGATCAACGCGTGCGATCCGACGATCGTGCCGATGGGTCCCGGGCGCGGCTACGGTGTCAAGAAGGCGGCACTCGGCGCGGCGAACCACATCGAGCTCGCGGCGAAGGCGCCGGGCGCGTCACCGAACGTGGTCATGCATTCGGTGCACGTCGCGACGGCGGCACGTGCCGCGGCTGACCGGGCGGATCAGGTGATTGCGGTGGCGAAGCAGATCCAGGCCGCGACGTCAGCCGCCGACGCGGCGAAGCTCGTAAGCCAGCTCGCGTCGCTCGCGGATCAGCTGATCAAGGGCGTGGACGCCAACGCCGACGGCAAGATCACGTGGGAGAAGGGCGAGGGCGGGCTACAGCAGGCGGATGAGCATGTGAAGCTCATGCTCGCGGGAGAGAAATAGGGCGAACGGGTAACGGGCGAACGGGCAAAGGGGGGCGGAGCCTAGTCGCACGCTGGAGTGGCAGATCCCTCGCGTGCGCGGATCGCGTTCAGCTGCTCGATCTGTTTGGGCGCGAGTGCGTTTCTCACGCGAATGAGCAGGGCGAACTGCGCGCGTTTGAGCTCTTGCTCGAGCCCCATCAGCGACTTGAGCTGCGCCAGCGCGAGCGGCTCGTCGATCGTCGGGCGCTTGAGGAGCGCCTCGAGCTTCTGCGTTTCATTCGTCATCGACCACTGGCCTTCGGTAAACTCCGTCTGGGCGCGGACCATTTCGTCGATGATTTTGCGTCGCTGGCCCTCACTGAGACCAATCTCCGACTGCGCCCGCATCACGAGCTCCGGCGGGATGAGGCATCGCGAGAAGGGATCGGCCGCGGACGGCGCCGGTTGGGGCGCCTCGGATCGCGTCGCTCCTTCTCGCGGTCCATCCGGCACGCGTGAGTCCAGGCGCAGCGCGACGTTCAATTCGCGCCGGACGTCGGCCACGACGCCGACGCCGGTGATCTCGGTCGAGATGTATCCCGCGCGCTGCACCTTGATGGTGTACGTCCCGGGAGGCACGCCCAGAATCTCGTAAGACCCGTTCGGTTTGGTGCGAATACCGTACGACGTGCCAACGGCGATGACTTGCGCGCCCTCGAGTGGCGTGCCGCGGTCACGGTCGGTGACGACGCCGGCAATCGAGCCGAACGCCGAGCTTGATTGCGCAGCTGCGACCGCGGAATCGCGAGCCGGCGCGTTCTGGCGAACTGCCTCGATCACTGCGGGGTCAGGGCGCAGGGCGAGGTCATACGCGTTTGTGTACCGTTTGCGATCGTGGTCATTTGCACGCCGCACTAAGGAATCGTCCCAAACGACAGTGCTCTGAATTGGCGGACTCGGGACGTAGCCCGGCCGAGAGACTCTCATTGTGTACACACCCGCCGGGACGTTTGGGAACTCGTAGGATCCGTCGGCCCGTGTGCGTGCGGAGTAGGTCGTTCCAACGAATTCGATCGTCGCTTCTGAGATCGGCGACTTGGTGTCACTGCGCGTTATCGTACCATGGATCGACCCCGTTTGAGCGGCCGCCGGACGAACGAGCGAAAGAATGGCAAATGCGAGCCGGATTGATCTCATTGATCCACCTTGCGGACAGAGGGTGTTCGTGTGAGCGATTCGAGCGAGCTCGTTGGCAGCTGGCGGAGCGCGCCGAAATCGGGACGGGACATCATGAGCAGCGCGTCCGTCGCCGGACGCCAGGTCAACACGTCGAGACCGCTTGGCGCGGCGTCTGTTCGACGGAAGAGCAGGGTGAACACAGTGATGGCCGCGAGCACGCCAACGACCGGAAGTGGACGAAGGCGAGGTTTCCGTGACCGCGGTCCTGACAACACGGCCCGCACATCGGGCGCACGCTCGGCATCGGCCGACCGCAGATTGGCGAAGGACTCGCGAAGCGCTCGTTCCAGTTGCTCGCTCACAGGTCCGCCCCGCCGAGCAACGTCGCAAGGCGTTCCTTGCCGCGCGCATAGTGCGTCCGCGCCGAGCCCACGGACACTCTCATGACTCTCGCCGCCTCGTCGACCGTGAGGCTTTCGTAGAACACGAGATGTAAGACTTCTCTCTGCCTTGTGGACAGCGTTGCAAGCGCAGCGCGAAGGTGCTCAGCGCGTGATGCTCGCTCAGCGGACGCGATGCTGTCCGGTGCGGGCGCTGGGTGGAGTGCCTCGGCGTTATTGCGGAGCAGAAGACCGCGGAGCCATTCACGACGCCGTCCGGCGCGTGCAGAAATGCGAATGATCGAAAAGAGCCAGGTCCGGAATGCCGACCGGCCCTCGAATCGGGCGCGTCCTTCAAGAATTGCGACGTACACATTGTGCAATACCTCCTCGGCGGCATGCCGGTCGCCGCGGCAACACGCAAGCGCCCACCCGAATGCGGCAACATGCGTGGTCTCGAGCTGTTCATGCAGTGTTGCCGGCGTTGTCTGGTCCATTGCGCCTGTACGTGCCCGCGCCGATGTCTCAGGCCAATTAGTGCCGTCGGGCGACGTGGCGTATGACAGCACATGCAGCTTCTTAGAGGCTCGCCGCCGCGCTCACTGCTTCCGCCACCAGTAGCCGCCGGACTTCACCACCACGCGCCACGCCGCCTGTCCGCGAATGAGCGCGCGTCCGGTATCACCGCGTGCGACGTAGAGGTCACTCAGGACGACTCCTGGAATCGTCGCCACGTTCTCGACCGGCGCCACGAGCGTCGTGAGCACATCGTAGCACAGTGTGCCGACGGGCACGGTGGCGGTTTCGGCTTCGCTCGAAGCTTTCGTGGACGTGTGATTCGTGTCGCTCATGCAGTCGACGAGCCGGTCGAGCGCACGTTCACGGAACGCTGCAAAGGCTTCGGCGTGGAGCGCTGCGCCCGCCAGCACCGGCGGGCTCGAAGTGGTAATGAACTCGCCGCCGGCCGTTCGGAGCTGTGTGACCAGGCTGTCCAGTGTTCGCGCCGCGTCTCCCGTCTGGCGTGACCGTCCCCGCGCGGCCGTATCGCACCCGTGCGCGCCGAAGAAGAAGAGCGTGCAGTATGCAATGCGGCGCACGAGCACGGGGGTTTTTCGTTTTCCTAATCGTCGTGATGCTTCTCGTATTCGCGCTGCGTGTATTCGCGTTCAGCGCCCTGCCGTGCGTCGCGCTTCTTCGCGGCCCGCATGGCCAGACCGTGCGTGGTCTCCGACTGCACGGCCGGCAGCGAGAACTTCTTCTCGAGGTCCGTCCCCTTGCACGACGGGCACGTGGGCACGCTGTTCTTCCGGACCAGCGTCTCAAACTCGCGGCCGCAGTTCTTGCAGCTGTACTCGAAAATCGGCATACGGATGCAGTTAGGGACTACAACGGCAAGCCACCGAGCACACGGAACACGCAGAACAAAACACGGACACCACAAATGCTGTTGTAGTGTCCGTGAAATTGTCAGTGTACTCCGTGTGGTCCGTGGATTGCGGTTACGACGAGTGTCTCAACACCCCACGCAACGGTGCGAATTCTTGGCGCCCATTTTCTCGAGCAATTCGATCGTCTCGGGGAAGGGACGCAGGCGCTGGACCGGGCCGTTCGCCATGTCCACCGTCGTCCGGCCATTGCGTGCAACGGCCTTCGGATCCGCGCCCTTGCTCACGAGATACAGAATCATCTCGTTGTCACCGCGCGCGGCCGCGTGATGCAGCGGCGTGTAGCCGTTGTTGTCACGCGCGTTCACGTCGGCGTGGAGCTCCTCGACGAGATACTTCATGGCCGGCATCCAGCCGTCCGGCGCATGACGATGCGAATTGCCCGCGAAACCATTGCCGTAGCCGACGCCCGCCGCAGCGTGAATCGGATATACGCCGATGCCGGGCGGCACGGCCTTCGCCGCTGAATCGATCGCCGGATCAAGAGGCGGCCCCGCGGGCGCACCACCGCCGCCACCACCGCGGCCACCACCCGCGCCGCCACGCCCACCACCTGGGGGCCCGCCTGCCGCCACAGCCGCGCCAGCCGCGGCCGCGCCGCTGTCAGCACCAGCCGCTCCACCGCGGCCACCCGCACCGCCACGGCCGCCAGCGGCGCCGCCGCGTCCACCCCGGCCGCCGCGTCCACCGGCCGCGCCGGGCGCGGGCGGCGTGCGCTGGGACGGCAGCGTCACATCAGCGCCGTATTTCACCAGCAGCTTCATCGCGTCGAGGTCGACCGAATACGTCGCGCGCCAGAACGGTGTCGTGCCGTCGAGCTGCTCGAGCCCGCAGTTGGCGTTGCCGCAATTGTTGAACGCGAAATACCAGAGGTTGGCGTGGAGCCGCGCGTTGGGATTCGCGCCCGCCTTGAGCAGCGCCTGCATGACGTCCATGTACGTCGCTTCCTGATTCTGGATCGCCTGCGGCTGCGGGAAGCGCGACTTGGGTGCCCACTGCGTGTTGATCGTCGTGTAGAGCGGCGTTGCACCGGCGGTGCTCGCCAGATTCACGTTCGCGCCGCGCGCAATGAGCTTCATCGCCGCGTCAAACTGTCCGTTGATTGTCGCCAGAAGCAGGGGCGTGGTGCTGTCGCCCGATGTCATGGCGTTGATGTCCGCGCCTCCGTCGAGGAGTGCGACCACCGCGTCGACGTTGCCCTGGCGCACCGCATGGTGAAGCGCCGTCATGCCGCCCATCGCGCCGACGGAGCCCGCGAAGCCGGCCACCTGGCCGTCAGCAGTGTCGGCTTCTTCCTGCGCGGGGCCGGCTGGCGCCTGCTTGAGCGCATCACGTCCGGCTTCAATCGCCTGCTGGATTTGCGTCGGCGTGAGGTACGCAGCGTATGCAACCCCGCCGCCTCCGCCACCACCACCGCCGCGTCCGCCGCGTCCGCCGGCCGCTGAATCAGCGGCTTGCGCAGCAGCGGCGTTTGCCGTCGAGTTCGCAGCACCGCCTGGCGCGCCGGCAGGGGCGCCACCGCGCCCTCCGCCTGCGCCACGGCCCGCCGCCGCCGCGGCGGCCGCCTGCGCGGCCTTGATCGAATCACGCACCTTCTCGGGAAGCAGGGACGTCATGACTTCGTTGCGCTTCCGCGTCCCGGCCTGCTCGCGCGCCTGCTCCTCGGTCAGCACGACCGCTCGCGACTTGAGCTGCGCGTCGGCCCCGCGCTTGAGGAGCACGCGAATCACGTCACCGCGGTTCCGGTCCGCCGCGAAAATGAGCGGCGTCTGTCCCCATTCGGTTTCTTTCGCGTTCGGATCGGCCTTGTGGTCGAGGAGCGCGTTCACCGCCCCAACACTTCCGGCCGCCGCCGCAAAGTGCAGCGACGTCGCGCCCGTCGAAGTAAGCGCCATCGGATCGGCACCGGCGCCGAGTAGCGCCGTGACCACTTCCGCACTCCCCGTTCGGCTCGCGATGTGGAGCGGCGTGTACGCGTTGATGCGCGTCACCGCCTTCACGTTCGCCTTCGCCTTGAGCAGGAGACCGGTCATCGCCGCATCGCCGTGCTCGGCTGCCCAGTGCAGCGCGGTCATGCCGTCGCCCTGGGCGATGTTGACGTCGGCCTTTTGCGCGATCAGCGACTTCACCTGGTCGACGTCACCACGCATGGCGGCGTCGGCGATCGGAGAGACGATGACGGTCAAAGGGCTATGGGCAACGGGCAACGGGGTGTCCGTTGAACGCCAGGCACCTGCGACCGCGACCGACATGACTGCGCCAACGACGATCAGCGGGCGCGTGCGACGAAAGGTCCTCATGTGCCTACTCCGTTACGCCGAGACCGACAGCGGGAACGCGCCCGAGCTGTCGCCGAACGACTTGAGATCCGTCAGACCGACGTTGTGCATCACGCTGAGCATCACGTCCGCCATCGGCGTGCCGTCGGGCGCCTTGAGGTGCATGTTGCCCGCGACCGTGCCGTTGCCGTGACCGAGAATGAGCAGCGGGCAGCGGCGATGGTTGTGAATGTTGCCGTCCGCCATCGGCGAGCCGTAGATGATCGTCGACTTCTCGAGCAGGTTCGAGTCGCCTTCCTTCGCGTCCTTCAGCTTCTGCAGGAAGTACGGCAGCATGCTGACGTGATACTTGTTGATCAGGTTGAAGTCCATGATGTTCGCCTCGCGGCCACCATGGTGCGACGCCGGATGGAATCCCTTGTTCGTGCCGCTGGCGGGATACGTGCGGCTCGACGCGTCGCGGCCCGTCTTGAACGAGATCACGCGCGTCATGTCGCTCTGCAGCGCGAGCACCTGGATATCGAACATGAGCTTCATGTGCTCTTCGAACGAATCCGGCACGCCCGCGGGCGCTTCCGGAATCTCGCGTTCCGCCCCGCTCGAGTTGCGCGTTTCGACCGCCTGAATGCGGCGCTCGAGCTCACGCACGTCCTCGAGGAACTTGTCGACGCGCTGCTGGTCCGCGCTGCCGAGGTTCTTCTTGAGCGATCCCATCTCGCCCGTGATCCAGTCGAGGATGCTGCTGTTGGCCTTGCGGCGCGCAGCGCGATCCGCGTTGCTCGATCCCGCACCGAAGAGCAGGTCGAATGCGGTGCGCGGATTGCGGATCATCGGGAGCGGCTCATTCGGCGACGCCCAGCTGATCGTGTCCGTGTAGGCGCACGCGTAGTTGTAATAGCAGCCGCCGGCCTGATCGAGGTTCTCGATGCAGAGCTGCATCGAGGGGAGCGCCGTGTCCTGGCCGATGCGCCTCGCGACGACCTGGTCCATCGACGTGCCGACGTAGAGATCGGATCCCTGCGTCTGCTTCGGATGCGCCTGCGTGAGGAACGTTGCCGCCGAGCGGAAGTGGTCGCCGCCGATCTCGGGAGCGTCGAACGGCTCGGCCATCTTCACGTCCGTGTTGCTCACGATCGTGAGATAGTTGCGCCACGAATCCAGCGGCGTGAGCGCGCTGTCGGCCGCGAACGTGAACTTGCGGCCGGTCTCCGCTGGCGCCCAGAGATTCTTGGACGCGCCCCATGCATTGGAGCCGGCCGCGCCGTGCACGGATTCGATGCAGATCAGGCGGTGCCCCGCTTCGGTCGGAGCCGCGGCGCCGAACTTTCGGAACCCGCGTCCAGCGGGCACCATGGCGTCGAGGTAGGGCAGCGCAACGACTGCGCCCAGGCCCTGAAGGAACGTCCGGCGAGGAATGGCCTTCTGCGTGAGGAAATGCATGTCCGAGGTCTCCTTGGCTCCGTGAGCTTACCGTCCGCCTGCGTTGTCGGCTGGTGCCGATGCTGCTGCCACTTCCGCCCGCTTGCTGAGAAACGCCTTGCTGTTCACTACGCCCAGAATAAAGGACGACATACGGTACCCCTTCGCTTCAGCGTCGCGCGTAATCGCGCGCACCGTGGGCTGGTCGTAGTCCTCCACGCGCCGGCCGAGTGCGTATGCCATCAGGTTCTCGGTGAACGAGCGCGCGAGCGGAATCGGCCGCTTGATCAGCGCGGCCGTGAGGTCCGCCGGCGACGCCACCGGTGAGCCGTCATACATCTTGCCCTTGGTGTCCAGCGGGGCGTTGTTCTCGCGGTACCGCCACTTGGCTGTCACGTCGAACTGGTCGAGCGAGAGGCCGATGGGATCCATGTACTGGTGGCACGCGTTGCACGTCGGGTTCGCGCGATGGATCTCCATGCGCTCGCGCGTTGTGAGCGGGCGGCCGTTCTCGGCCTCCTTGGTTTCCTCGAGCGCCGGCACGTTGGCCGGCGGCGGCGGAGGCGGCATGCCGATGAGCACTTCCATCACGTACTTGCCACGCAGCACCGGCGACGTGCGGTTGCCAAGCGATGTCTGAACCAGGATGCTGCCCTGGCCGAGCACGCCCCGGCGAACGGAGTCGGCGTACGTCACGCGGCGGAACTCGGGGCCCGAGATGTTCGGAATGCCGTAATGCCGCGCCAGGCGCTCGTTCACGTACGTGTAGTCGGCCGTGAACACATCGAGGATGCTGCGATCGTTCCGGACGATGTCGCCGAAGAAGAGCTCCGTCTCCCTCCGCATGTCATCCGCGAGCTGCTGCGTGAAGTCGGGGAAGAGGAACGCATCCGGGTGCACCTTGTCGAGGTCCTGCAGCCGGAGCCACTGCGCCGCGAAGCGCGTCGACAGCGCCTCGGCGCGCGGGTCTTTCAGCATCCGCTGCACTTCCTTCTCCAGCACCTTTTTGTCCGAGAGCTTTTTCTCCGACGCGAGCTTGAGCAGCTGGTCGTCGGGGAGGCTGCCCCAGAGGAAGAACGAGAGCCGTGATGCGAGGTCGAAGTCGTTGAGCCGGAAGTCCGCGCCCGGCGCCGTGTTCGGCGGCATCGTCTCGAAGCGGAACACGAAGTACGGGCTCGCAAGCATCGCCTGGATTGCAATGCGCACCCCTTCCTCGAATCCGCCGGCCGCGGCGCCCTGGTCGTAGAACCTGAGCAGGCTCTCGCGATCGCGATCGGTGAGCGGACGGCGATACGCGCGCATGCCGAGCCGGTTCACGATGTCGGTCGCGCACGCGCGCTGCTGTGCAGGCGCGGCCGCCGCATCCGGGTGGCACGTGAAGATCGCCTTGCGGCTCGGCGTCTCCGATACGCCCGTGATGTTCTTCGGCCCGACGATCGTGTACTCGAGAATGAACGGCGGTTCCGTCGTGCCGGCGCTGCCCGTTCCGCCCGACGCGCGCGACCATTCGTGCGGCTTGATCAGATCTTCGTACGGGCCTTCGCCCTTCCGCACGAATGCCGCCGACACCTTGTGCTGTCCCGCTTTGACCTTGAGCGGCTCGGTGCGGTAGTAGTCCGATCCGGCCGGGAAGTCGGCCGACGCCGCGCCGCGGTTCACGCCCTTCTCGTAGTGGATGAGCGCAACGCGTTCGCCGTCGATCGAAACGTCGATGTCTTCGAGATGTGTTCCCGTGCCGCCGCCCACGTCCATCCTGATCTCGTAATCGCCGTCAGCGGGGAAGTTGTGCGTCGCCACGAGTCCGCCGCGGGTGCCGTACGGCGTTCCTTCGACGCGATCCCATGGATGCTGCGACACGAACGGCGACGAGCGGTACGTGGTCAGCGTTGACGCTGCATGCGCGTCGCCGATCGCCATGTGGCTCACTTCGGCTGCGGCGTTGAGATACGCCTCGAGCAGCGTGGGCGAGAGCGCCTGCACATCGGCGATGTTGTCGAAATTCGCGCTCTTGGTGTCGAGCGGAAGGAAATCGCCCGCGTTGACGTCGATGCCGAACAGGTCGTGGATCGCGCGCTCGTACTCCGGCCGGTTCATGCGCTGGAACGTCCGCGAGCCGGGGTTCGGCCTGGTGTTCTTGTCGATGACCTGCTCGAGCGTTTCGACGAGCGCGAGGAGCGTGTCGCCCTGCGGCCGCTTGGCGCGCGGCGGCGGCATCATCTGCGCGCGCAGCTTGCGAATCATCTTCTCAGTCGTGGCGATGTGATCCGTCGCCGTGGTGACATCGTACTGTTCGAGCGAGAGATTGCCGCGCAATTCCTTCTGGTTGTGGCAACCGGTGCAGTACGTCTGCACGACGCCCGACAGCGCTTCCATCGAGACGTTGCGTGCGCCGAGCGGGACGACTTTTGGTGCGGGGTGCGAATGAGTGCGGGGCGCGTTGCGGCCGCTCGCGAGACCTGTCGCGAAAGCGAGACCTGCGGTGACACCGGCGAACGTGAAAAAGGCGCGTTTCATCCGTCGAGGTGCTGGGCTACGTATTCGGATAGCAGACCGGCGGGCGAGCCGGAATGCCTCGGACTCTATAGCTATAGAATACTCGAAAACGGTACCGGACGTTGAACGGGAGGGCTAGAGGGCTAGAGGGCTAGAGGGCTGGAGAGTGACCTGCGTCGCCTTGCCAATTGGACGCCTGCCTGCGACCCTCCAGCCCTCCGGCCCTCTAGCCCTCCAGCCCTGATGTTCCTTCACCCCGCCGACGTCGCCCTGTGCGTCGCCGACGACGGTCCCCGCGACGAGTCCGGCGCCTCGCCGGCCTCGACCCCCATCGTTCAGACGTCCCTTTTCGCGTACCCCACGTTCGCGGAACTGGTCGCCGCCCTGTCCGGCGAGCGCCGGCACCACGTCTACAGCCGCGGCCAGAACCCCACGGTCGAGGTCGCCGAGCGGAAGCTCGCGCAGCTGGAGCGCGGCGACATCTGCAAGTGCTTCGGCTCCGGAATGGCCGCGATCAGCGCGGTCATGACCGGGATGCTGCAGACGGGCGACCATGTGCTCTTCGTGAACCAGATCTACGGGCCGACGCTCCAGCTCGCGCAGCACCTCAGGCGGTTCGGGATCGAGCACGACGTCCTTTTGGAGACGGACCTCCCGGCAATCGAGAGGAGCCTGAGATCGAACACCCGGCTCATCTGGCTCGAAAGCCCGGGGACGATGCTCTTTCGGATGGTCGACCTCGAGGCGGTCGCGGATCTCGCACGGTCGCGCGGCATTCTCACCTGCATCGACAATACGTGGGCGACG
>DASRAP010000303.1:0-3057 GCA_035638155.1 Gemmatimonadaceae bacterium
CGGTCTCACCGGTGAGAACGTTGAGTCCCGCGGTGAACGGCAGCGCCAGCGAATCGATGATCGCCAGATCGCGGATGCGGAGCTCGAGAAGCACGGGATTCCTTTGCGGCCTACTCCCCGTCCCTGCCCGTGAGCCCACCCCAGCCGAGTTTGCCGCGCAGCCGGTCGTAGAAAGATTTGCCGTCGAGGCGCACGAGACGAACCGGCGTCGACGCTGCGCGCACTTCGAGCACGCGTCCTGATCCGAAGCTGGCGTCTACCTGGCCGTCGATGGTGACCCAGAGCTCGCCAACCTCATCTTCGGCACGCACGCGAACAACGGCCCCGGAATCGACGACGAGCGGCCGCATGCCAAAGGTGTGTGGCGCGACCGGCGTGACAAGAATCGATTCGGACGCTGGGACAATGATCGGCCCGCCGGCGGACAGCGAATACGCCGTGGATCCCGTCGGCGTCGCGACGATCACGCCGTCCGCCACGTACCGCCCGACGGAATGCCCGTCGATATCGACATCGAGCCGCAACACGCGCGCCTTGCCGCCCTTATGCAGCACAACGTCGTTGAGCGCGCGGAATCTTCGCTCGACACCGTCGCGGTCCGTCGCCTTCGCGTCGAGCACGAGCCGCTTCTCGGACGTGAATTCACCGGCGGCAACGCAGCGCATGGCGCGATCGAGATTGTCCACGCTGACCTCGGTGAGAAAACCGAGGCGGCCCATGTTCACGCCGAGGATGGGCGATGGGTGTCCGTCCAGAAAACGCGCACCACGGAGGAGCGTGCCGTCGCCGCCGAGCGTGACGAGCAGGTCGATGCCCGCCGGACTCGCCATCACCGGCACGGAGGGAAGCAGCGTGTGAAGGTCCCGCTCAACGGTGACCGTGGAGCCGATCGATCCGGCGATCTTCTGCAATCGCTGGAGCAGTTCGCCGAGTTGGTCGTAGTCGCGGTGCCCGACGACGCCGATGTGCATCAGCCCGCGAGCGCTTCGGAGCGATGGAGCGCACGCACACGCTCCGCGATTCCCGCCGGATCGAGCCCGCACGCGGCAAGCTGCCGCGCGCGTGGTGCGGCGTAGATGATCCGGTCGGGCACGCCGTGGGCATGTACGCGCGCATGCGGATCACGCCTGGCGATCTCTGCAGCCATATACGCACCGAATCCGTTCACGACGGTGCCTTCTTCGACGATGAGGAAATGCTTGTGGCGCGCGAGCAGTGCCGTGAGCGCGACGCTGTCGAACGGCTTCATGAACCGTGCGTTCACCACGGTCACATCGAGTCCCTCGGGGCCGAGCATCTCCGCGGCGGCTAGCGACGGGAGCACCATCGTGCCCGTGGCGATGATCGCGACGCCGTCGTGTCCCTGGCGAAGCACATCCCACGTGCCGAACGGAACGGCCTTCACGTCTTTCATCGGCGGCGGAACGTCCGGCGACGCATCGCGCGGATAGCGGAGCGCGAACGGACCCTTGTCGTAGGCGACGGCGGTGCGCATCAGGGCGAGCATTTCCGTGCCGTCCTTCGGCGCCGCGACCACCATCCCGGGCACGGCGAGCATGTACGCAATGTCGTACAAGCCCATGTGCGTTTCGCCGTCCTCCCCGACCAGGCCAGCCCGGTCCATGGCGAAAATCACGGGCAGGCTCTGGATCGCAACGTCGTGCACGATGTTGTCGTACCCGCGCTGCAGGAACGTCGAGTAGATCGTGGTGAAGGGGCGAATTCCGCGCGTCGCGAGGCCGGCGGCGAACGTGACGGCGTGCCCTTCCGCAATGCCAACGTCGAAGAAACGCGACGGGTGGCGCTTCTGCACCTGCACCGTTCCCGTTCCACTCGGCATGGCCGCGGTGATCGCGACGACCTCGGGCACTTCGTCCATGAGATCGGCGAGGCCGTTGCCGTAGACGGTCGTGTAATTCGGATTCCCGCTCGAGGCTTTGAGCTGTTTGCCCGTGGCGGGATCATGTCCTGGCGGCAGGGCGTGCCACTTCTCCTGGTGCTCGCCCGCGGGGAATCCCCTGCCTTTCTGCGTAATGACGTGCACGAACCGCGGCCCCTCGAGATCTCGCACGCCGCGGAACGTGTCGACGAGCTGGTTGAGATCGTGTCCGTCGACGGGACCGAAGTAGCGGAAGCCGAGCTCTTCGAACAACACGCCGGGCGTGAGGAAGCTCTTCATGGACTCTTCCCACTTCCGCACGATGTGTCCGAGACCGTGGAGCTTGCCGGGCGCATTCGCCATGAGGTCGCCCAGCGCCGAGCGCAGGCGATTGTAGAGCGGATTCCGCTGCACCGACACGAGATACTTGTTCATCGCACCAACGTTGGGCGCGATCGACATCTCGTTGTCGTTGAGCACGATCAGGATGTCGCGCCCCGACGCACCGGCGTTGTTCAGTCCTTCGTAGGCGAGGCCGCTCGTGAGGGCGCCGTCGCCGAGCACCGCACACACTTTGAACTTCTCGCCGCGCAGATCGCGCCCCGCCGCCATGCCGAGCGCGGCAGAAATGGCCGTCGCCGCATGTCCGGCGCCGAACGTGTCGTACTCGCTTTCAGAGCGCTTGAGGAAACCGGAAATCCCGTCTTCCTGCCGCAGCGTGCTGAAGCGGTCCCAGCGGCCCGTGAGGATCTTGTGCGGATATCCCTGGTGCCCGACGTCCCACACCACCTGATCGCGCGGCGTATCGAACACATAATGCAGCGCGATGGTGAGCTCGACGACCCCGAGACCGGCGCCAATGTGACCGCCCGTTTTCGCGCAGGTGTCGATGAGAAACGCGCGCATCTCTTCGGCCAGCGCCGGAAGATCTCTCCGCTCCAACCGCTTAAGGTCGGACGGACTGTGGATGCGAGACAGAATGCTCATACCTACCAAAAGTACTACATGGGAGATGGGAGATGGGATATGGGAGATGTAACTCCCATGGGATATGGGAGAGGGGAGATGGGAGATGTAACTCCCATGGGAGATGGGAGAGGGGAGATGGGCGGGCGAATGGTTTCGCTCGCGGTGATTTGGTGGCGCTTGTCGTCCCGCGGAGTGGTACGCATGTAGCT
>DASRAP010000304.1:0-3304 GCA_035638155.1 Gemmatimonadaceae bacterium
TTTGCTGGACTCATCGCTATCGCGCCGACCATCGCGCCCGCGATTGCGGCGCAAGGCACTGATCCCGCTGTGAAGGGCATGCGCACCGAATGGGGGATGACCGCCGGTTTCCTTCGTACGGCGGTCGAGCAAATGCCCGAGGCGGACTTTGCGTACAAGCCGGTCTCGACCGTTCGCACGTTCGGCGAAATCATCAAGCACATCACCGCGACGCAAATGGCGCTCTGCGGTGTCGCGCTCGGGGACAAGAAGTTCCTGAGCGACGGCGTCGAAACGGCATCGACGAAGAAGGCCGATATCGCCAGGGAGCTGCAGGACTCCATGGAGTACTGCTCCAGGGCGTACGCGCAGGACATCGCGAAGCTCGACATCGACGCGGCGCAGCGACAGATGCGATACGACGTGCTCGCCCACAACACCGCGCACAACGGCGAGCACTACGGAAACATCGCCACCTATATGCGCATGAAGGGTATGGTTCCGCCTTCGAGTCAGCGATAAGATCCAACCCCGGCACCACCAATCCGTCCCGACACACAGGAGTCTGTCCATGCCCGTGCTCGCGCTCTTTACCGGCAAGCTCACCAAGGCCCAGTACGATACGCTTCGGAAGGAAGTAGACTGGGAAAACAAACAACCCGCCGGCGGCCTATTTCACGCGGCGAGCTTTGACGACGACGGCAACGTGCACGTCGCCGACGTCTGGGCGTCCGCCGATGACCTGAACGCGTTCGCGGGACAGAAGCTCATGCCCGCGTTCGCCAAACACAACATCGCGCCGCCATCGGTGGCCGTGTTCCCCACGTACAAGGTCATCGCGTACGAGGGGATCTCGGAGTACCGAATCTGAGGGAGGCCCGTGACGAGAAGCTCACAACGTCGCTGACCTAGCGCTTGGCCAGATCGCCAACCTCCTTGCCCGCGCTGTCGTACAGCGCAACCGAGAGCGCGCCTTTCCCGGCCTGCATGAGAATGCCGTTCCGGTTCGCGAAGCCGCCGAACGCCTTGAGCGCGCCGATACCGGTCGCGTCGAGGTACATCGCCACGCGATCGAAATCCTTTTCGTTCGGGCCGCCCTGCAGGATGAACGCCGCGTATTGATCGTTGGGCGCGAGCGTGAGGCACCCGGCCTCCTTGGGCTTCGCCGCCCAGTCCAGGCACATGTTCGCGCGCCCGTCCGCAAACGCGCCCATGCCGCCGCGTTCGACGCCGGTGCGCGGGTCGTAGATGTTGAGTCCGGCCGCGACCGAAATCCGCTGTCCCATCGTGTTGGGCGCGACGACCAACGGATTGTTCGTGCCGAGCGCGACGTTCATCCTCCCCAGGGAATCGAGCACGGCCACGCCGATCGTCTGCGCCAGCTTCGTGTCCGCCGACGCGTTCGACATGGGAGCGCCGAGGACGATGCGCTCGCGGCCGGCCGCGTCGAGAATGACCAGCCCGCGCGTTTTGACGACATCCGCCTGCGGACGCGCGGCGCCGATGGCGATCGCCGCGACGAGTACGACCACGAACAGCGCGAGCGCGCGAAGGCGCCGCTCCGCGGTGGCCAGGCGGCGCTCGAGTGTCTGTATGGTGTGCATGTCGGTCCGGTGGAGAGTGGGCACGCTCTCCGGTAGACATTGCGCCGGTACGAACCGTTTGGACCGTTCTGCGATGACGTAGTTTCATCATTGGAACTTCGGATGAGGGGGGCAAGCCACATGCTCTGGCTGCTACTGGCGTCATCGATGGTGCCACAAGTCTCCGCGGGCGCGCAGAGCGCCGCGGCGCCGCCGCGCGCACCCGCGCAAATCTCCGAAGCGGCATACGTTGACAGTCTCGAAGCCGCCGAGCTCCGCTTCTTTTACGACTGGCGCCAGGTGTGGGGGCTGAGCGAGCTCGGCCGCCACATGGTAGTCGGGCAACTTTCAAACCCCGGCCCGGACCCCAACGGCCGGTGGCGGCGGCAGGGCAACGACGCGGTCACCGCGCTCAGGCGCCCTCCGTCGGCCCCGCCGGGCGCGACGCCGGCCACGCTGACCCGCGAGACCTACGAGCGCGTGCGCGAAGAGAACACGTACTGCGAGCCCGGTGATCGCGCGCTATGGGCGAAGCGACATTTCGTCGAAAGTCTCTCCCGCCAGCACGGCGCGTGTCCCACGTGGCTGCTCGGAACCCTCGAAACGGGCGACGAACGAACGGATATCGATGGCGGCCTGAGCCTCGAGTACAAGCAGGCCGTGAGCGTTGCGCGCCGTTCGCTCGCTGATGCGTTCATCCAGGCGAGCGCACGATTTCCGCACAACGACTGGATTGCCGGCCAGGCGGTTCGCCTGCTCGTCGACGCGCGCAATCTCGACGCGGCCGCGCGGACCGCCGCGGCCTGCGCCGCTACGCGCTGGTGGTGTGACGCGCTCCAGGGCTACGTGCACCACGCGCGCAACGAGACCGTCGCCGCGGAACGAGCGTTTCGCTCGAGTCTCGAACACATGCCCGGAGGCACGCGGTGCCGATGGAATGACGCGGGCATGCTGCTCGACTCCCTCGCGCGCGCCGCGTATGCGAGGGTGCCGTGCGAACAACGGGACTCGCTCAACGAGCGGCTCTGGTGGCTCGCCGATCCCATGTACTCCGAGCCCGGCAATGCGCGCCTCGCCGAGCACTACGCGAGGCAGGTGCTCGTCGCCCTCCACTCGGCGCTCGATCGCGACGAGCGCTACGACTGGCGTTCCGCGCTTGCCGGTGACGCGCTCGCGCAAATGATCGTGCGGTACGGCTGGCCGTCGTACACGTGGTGGGGAGGCCCCGTCGATGAGCGCGCACACAATCACTACGTCGCGGACGATGGCGGTGCGTTCAAGATGACGTACACCACGTTCGAATACAGCGCAGGCCGCGCGAAGCTTCTGCCGTCGTGGAACGCCGTGCAGGACCCGCTGCACGCGACGGCAGGCGACTGGACCCTCCGTGACCCCGCGCCGCCGGCGAATCCCAACGCGTCGGCGTGGTGGCCGCAGGAACACATCGCGCTCCCCATTGCACAGCTCCCCGAGCCGCAGGTCGCCATGCTGCGGCGCCAGGCCGGCGTCATTGTCGCGGCGGCGATGGATGTGGACACCGCGCAGATCGCCGGCACGCTGCTCATGACCGATCGTCCTGATTCGATCGACGTCGTGGCGCGCGGCGGCGCAGCGCAACGCGCGACACTCGTGCTCCGCGGCGTGGTCCAGCCACGGCAAGCGCTGCTCGCGCTCGAGCTGGCCGGAGATTCGGCGCACGGTGTTGCTCCCGCGCGCACGCGTTTTTCCGTGAGCCCACCCGC
>DASRAP010000305.1:0-15886 GCA_035638155.1 Gemmatimonadaceae bacterium
GCGAACGGACTCGTCGGCTTCATGTCGGTGTGCACGAAATTCGCGCCGATCGGGTACGAATCCATGCCTGGAATGGCACGGAGATTCATGCCGACGTACGGATCCTTGTACGTGCCGTTCGCGACGAGAGCCGCGACAACGGTCGACGGAATCGTCGCGGCGGTCCAGCCATCCGTACGGAATCCGGGCGAGGAGATCGCGTCGGCGGTCGCGCTCACGCTCGCACTCGACTGGATGCGCCAGCCGGCCGCGAGGTCGATGCGAACAGGCGCGGCATTCTGGGCTGCCAATTGTGCCGCGCCAAGCGCGAAGCCGGCAGTGAGAATCCGGCACAAGATCGTGCGGCCGGTGGTAGAGAAAGGCATGATCACATTCCGTGAGGTCACCATGCGACGTACGTCGCTCGCTTTCATACTAACGATCCTCATCGCGAACGTCGCCACCGCGCAGGGATACAACCCGCCTGCACGCGTGGGCCGACTGAGCGCGCTCCGGAGCGCCGTGTCATTTCAGCCATCGGGATCGGACGAGTGGAGCGACGCGCCGCTCAACTACACGATCACGCGGGGAGACCGGTTGTACACCGCCGACCGCGCTCGCGCCGAGATCGAGATTGGTGCGATGTCCGTTCGCCTGGGTGAGCAAACGGATGTCACCGTGACGGAGCTCTCGGATACCGACGTCCAGCTCGCACTCGACCAGGGAGCCCTGAGGCTCACGGTGTACCGCATGTCGCGCGCCGAGTCCATTGAAATCGACACGCCGAACGGTGCGGTGATCATTCGCGGGCCGGGTGAGTATCGCGTCGACGTGCCGGATGATCGGTACTCGGAAGTCGTCGTGGACCGGGGCGACCTCGACATCGTCGGACCGGGACTGAATCAGCAGCTCCGCAGCGGACAAGCGGTGCAGCTCTCCGGCCTGTCGCGCATTCGTGCGGTGAGCATTCCACGTCCAGCGCCGGACGCGCTTGATGACTGGAGCCGCGATCGCGACACGCGCTTTGAGCGCTCGTCGTGCGACAGATACCTGAGCCCCGACATTCCCGGCTGCGAAGATATGTTCGAGTACGGTGATTGGGAGATGTACCCGGAGTATGGCTATGTCTGGTATCCCCGCTCAATCGCGGCAGACTGGGCTCCGTATCGCGACGGCCGGTGGGTGTGGATCGATCCGTGGGGCTGGTCGTGGGTCGATGACTCGCCGTGGGGTTATGCGCCATTTCACTACGGGCGATGGACGCGCGTGCGGGAACGCTGGGCATGGATTCCGGGACCCGCGACCGTGCGCCCAGTGTATGCGCCGGCGCTCGTCGCGTTTGTTGGCGGGTCCGGTTGGCAATTCAGCTTCGGCGTGGGCGCGCAGGCGTGGTTCCCGCTCGGTCCGAGCGAGGTCTACTATCCCGCGTACCACTGCGACGACGACTATCTCCGTCGCGTGAACGTGTCGGGCGTCCGCAACGTCACGAACATCACCACCATCATTGAAGTCCAGCGGCAGCGGCCGCCCGCGTACGTGAATCGCACGGTCGCCATGACCGCTGTGCCCACGGAGACGTTCCGTAATGGACGGCGCATCTCCTCGGATGCCGTGCATGTGCGTCCCGAAGAAGCCGTGCGGGCGCCGGTTGTGTCGCATCCTGCCGCGGCGCCAACGGAACGCGCGACCATGGCGGGAAATCCCGTGACGGCGCCGCGTGTTGGTCCACGTCCAGTCCAGCGCAACGCCGAGCGACGCGAGCCCCCGGGTCAGGCACGACGCGACGCGCCTCCGCCCGGACAAACTCGGCGCGATGTGCCGCCCCCGGATCCTGTACCGCCCGTGAGCACCAAAACGCCGCCGCCGCCGCCCCCGCCGGGCCGCGGCCGCGACGAGAATCCTCCTGCGCGTGGCGCACCGCCGCAGGGCCAGCGCGAAGTGATCACGCGTCGCGATCCACCGCCGGAACCGCCGCCGTTCAAAGCGAAGGAGCCCGCGATGCAGCAACATCCGGGGAAGCCGCTCGAGCCACAGCAGGTGCAGAACATTCAGCGCGGCCGCGAAGCGGGGCCGCCGCGCGACCGCGAAGTGCCTCCACACGGCGGCGGCCGCGCGGATCAACCTCCGCCGCCCCAGTCGGCGGGCAGGGGAGCTCCTCCTCAGCCGCCTCCACCCCAACGCGGCGCCAAGTCAGACTCCGGTCGTGGGCGCGGGCGCGGCCGGCAATGATTGACGCCTCCACACGGCAAAGCACACGACGCCGATCCCGAGCGCGCCGAGTCCGAAGAGAATCACTTTGGGCGGCGTCGTGGCGAAAATGAAAACCCAGCCGACGAGCGCCACCAGGCTCGGCAGGGGATAGAGCCACATCCGGTAGGGCCTGGGCATGTCAGGCGCGCGCCGGCGGAGGAGCGTCACGGCGCCAATCTGTCCGATGAACTGGATGAGGATGCGCGTCGTGATGAGCGCATCGATCACGATGCCGAGCGAGAGCGCGCTCGCTGCCATCGCGAGCACGCCGAGTACGAGCAGCGAGACGTGCGGAAAGCCGTCGGGATGGAGCCGCGCGAAAATGCGGAAGAAGTAGCCGTCCTTCGCCGCGGCGTACGGCACGCGCGAGTAACCGAGCAGCAGCGCGAACACGGAACCGAACGCGGTCCACAGAATCATCGCGGTGAAGATCGTGGCGATCTTCGAGCCGTAGATCTTTTCCATGAACACCGACACCACAAAATTCGCCTGCGGGTGGTCGGCTGCAGGAACGAATTCTCTCCACGGCACCACGCCGATGATCGCGAAGTTCACCGCGAGGTAGATGACGGCGACGCCGAGCGTGCTGATGAGGATCGATCGCGGAATCGTCTTCCCCGGATTGATCACTTCGTCGCCGATATAACAGATGTCGTAATAGCCCAGATAGTCGTAGACGCCGATGCGCGACGCCGTCCCGAGTCCGAGCAGGAATCCCATCGAGAACCGAAACGCGTGTGGCGGAAAGTCGAACGCGACGCGAGGGTCGAAGTGCAGCGCGCCGGAGATCATGACCGCCAGCACCGTGATCAGGGTGCCGATCCAGAGCGCGATGGTGATCGAGGCAATGGAGTGGATTCTGCGATACAACAGGAGGATGTTGACCGCGCCGATCGCGCAGGCAATCACGATCGTGGCCGCGGGCGTCATGCCCTTCCAGATGTAGCCGAGGTACTGCGAGAAACCGATGTAGCCCGACGCGATCTCGAGAGGGCCGCTGAGGATGAATTGCCAGACGAAGAGGAACGTGATGAGTCTGCCCGCGCTGGTGTGCCGGTACGCTTCGCGGAGGTAGCCGAACGTTCCGCCCGACGCGGGCATCGCGGCGCCGAGCTCGCTCCAGACCATGCCGTCGGCGATGACGATGATCAGCGCGATGACCCAGCCGAGCATCGCCTGCGGGCCGCCGACTGCGGACATGAGGAGCGGGATCGTGATGAACGGCCCGATCCCGATCATGTTCGTCATGTTGAGCGCAGTCGCGTGGACTGCGCCGAAGCGGCGGGTCAGGGACAAGCGAAAACCGAAATGAAAGTTGAAGAAGAAGAGAGAAGTTCAAGTTGAAGTTTCAAGACACGACGGCTCAAAAGCAAAGAGCGCGGCGAACCGCGCTCTTTGGGTGTTGACGTCAGCTTCAAACTTCAGCTTGAACTTCTCCTTCTGTTTGAGCTTTCCTTTCGATTTTTCGATCGGTTTTTCAACCACCCGGCGGCGGCGGTGGCGGGCCACGATGGTGGCCTCCGCCCGGAGGCGGACCCTGGCGGCGCCCGCCAACATCCGGCGGCATTGGCGGCCGATGGGCTTCGAGCCACGCCGTCTGTTCGTCGGTCAGCACACCCGCGATCGCGGTGTGCAACGCCTCGACGTCGGGGCGCAGCGATTCGCCGATGGTGCGGCCCTGCTCGAGAATGGCGCGAATCTCTTCGCGCGTTGCGCCGGCTTCATGCGCGGCACGCGCCTGTTCGAAGATCGACTTGAGCTGAGCGAGCTCGGACTGATGCGCGGCCTCGAAGTCTGACCGGAGTTGCGCGATTTCCGCTTTCTGCGCGTCGGTCAGGGCCAGCGAATCCGGAAGGTGCGGAGCGCCCGTGCGACCGTCGAACGGAGGATGGCCCCCTTGGTCGCCCAGCGTCCCCTGGAGCGCCGCCCCCGACTGCCCAAACATTACCAGCGCGTAGTCGTCCGCATTGGACGAGTCGGACGGACTCGTGCTGTCCTTGGAACACGCCGCAAGCGTCGTGATGGCCAGCGCGATTCCCGATACCAGCAACCTTCTCATACGGTGGGTCCTCACAATCGAGGTTGGACTGCTGCGCGGTGGGCGGTGCCGCAGGGTCGGAGGGTGGGACGAGGGGGCGGTCAAAAAGTTAAGGGGATAGGGAAAAGGGAAAAGGGAAAAGGGGGATAGAGAAAAGGGGCGAGGAAGAGGAGGGAGGGCAATAGGGCAATTCCTTTCAAGCTTTACGTTTTGGGACGTCTCATTTTCCCTTGCCGTCTTCCTCCCCGTTTCTCCTCTGCTCACTCGCCGCGGCTTTCTCGGGTTCTCGGCGGCCGGTCTCGCCGGCCTTGCCTGTGGTGGCGACGCGACCGCTCCGGTCAAGAGCGACCCGCGCCTGACCGCGCGGCCGGGCGTTCCGTCGGGCTCTGTTCAGGTTGGCGACACCCCGATTGGTCTCGACGCTCCGCGAGATGGGCGGCTGTATGTGCCCCCGGGATACTCGCCCTCCGTTCCGGCGCCGCTCATGCTCGGCTTGCACGGTGCGGGCGGCAGCGGGTCCAGCTGGATCAGCGCCATGCGCCCGGCCGCTGACACCCATGGGGTCGTGATGTTCGCGCCGGACTCGCGCGACCAGACGTGGGACGCGATCGGCGGAATCTTCGACGAGGATGCGCGCTTCATCGACCGCGCCCTGGCGAAGGTGTTCAGCATGGTGAACGTCGATCCCGCGCGCATCGCGATTGCGGGATTCTCCGACGGCGCGACGTACTCGCTCTCGCTCGGCCTCGCGAATGGCGACCTCTTCCCATCCATCATCGCGTTCTCGCCGGGTTTCATCCTCGATGCAACGCCGCATGGTCATCCGCGGTTTTTCATCGAGCACGGCACGGCCGACTCCGTGCTGCCGATCGACGCGTGCAGCCGCCGCATCGTGCCCAACCTGCAGGCCGCCGGATACGACGTCACCTACACGGAATTCGACGGCGGGCACATCGTGACGACCACCGAGCGCGACGACGCGTTTGCCTGGCTCGTCGCCGCCCAATAGCGGCGCTCAGGCGCCCTTTTCTCTTTGCATTTCGAGTGCGCCTTCCCGCACGAGATCGGTCAGCGCGCCGCGGGAGTCCACGCCCAGCTTGCCGAAGATGTTCGAGAGGTGTGTTCCGACCGTGCGCGAAGAAATACTGAGCGCGGCGCCAATTTCCTTGTTGCTCTTCCGAGCGGCGACGAGTCGCGCAATCTCGACCTCGCGTCCCGTGAGCGCGCCCACTCCTTCTTCAATAGTACGCGCCGGCGGCCGGACGCCGAGCTGGCGGAATTTCTCCCGCACGTGCTCGAGCCACGGGATCGCGCCCAGCCGCGCGAACGTTTCATGAATGCGGCGCAGCTCCTTCACGGCTGATTCCGTGTCGCCCGATTCGTAGTACGCGTCGGCGAGCACGCGCCGCACACGCGCCGCGTATTCGATGAATGGAATCGCTTCCAGCGCGAGCGCCGCCGCTTCGATCGGCGCAATCGCGCCCTTGGGATCGCCCTTGAGCAAGCGCATGATCGCAAAGCAGGCATCGCCCCACGCGAGACTGAGCGGATGTCCCAGCGTCTTTGCGTCGTTGCGGAGGCGGGTGCCGTACAGCGTGGCGCGCTCGAAGTCGCGCAGGTAGAGCGATGCTTCAGCCGCGTACGGCACGAGCCGGTGCACCGCCCACATGAGATAGCCGGTACGGTCAGCGATCGCGATTCCCTGTTCCGCGATCGCGAGTGCTTCAGTCCACTCGCGTTTCGCGAGGTGCCACGCCACGCGGCTCACGTGCGCGGGCACGACGGCGTGCACGTTGATGCGCGAGCCCGATCCCGCGCGCTCGGCGCCGGACAGCTGCCACGCTTCCTGCATGTGCGCGGTGCCGGTCTCGAGGTCGCCGCGGCCGAAGCGAAGGAGCGATGACCACACGAGAAGGCGCGGAAGCAGCGTTCGCTGATGGAACGCTCGCGCGTCGGCAATCGTGCGATCGGCGAACGAGAGCGCGTCTTCCCACCCGCCCGATCCGGTCCGGTACTCCATCATGACTTCGTCCGTGCGCAAACGCAGCACGGGGGACCGCAGCTCGTCCGCGATCGCCGTCGCGTCCTTCACGTGGCCCAGGAGTCCGGTAGCGTCGCCGCTCAAGCCGGCGTGGACGGCCGATGCCCAGTGCGCGTTCCACGCCGCCGCGCGATCGTTGGCCTTGGTGGCGAACTCGAGGGCGAGCCGGCCATGCTCGCGCGCTTTTTCCGCGGGGCCGCGCCAGATCGCCAGCTGCTGGGACGCGTTGTGCACGCGCGACAGCAACGCCGGATCGCCGACGCGCTCCGCGATCGCCACCGCTTCCGCGATGTCCTGCGCCGCCTCATCCGCGCGGCCGGATTCCAGCGAGACGGCGCTGCGCGCGAGTCGCAGGCTCGCGATCCGCGGTTCGTCGTCGGCCGCGGCGACAATCCCGCGCTCGAAATGCGCGATCGCGGCATCTGACTGTCCGCTCCAGAATGCCGCGATGCCCAGCCGGCGCTCGATCCCGGCAACGCGCCGCTTGTCGCCAAGGTTGTGCGCAAGGGTGACCGCGGTGCTCCAGAGCGACGACGCGCGGCTGTAATCGCCAAGCCGCTGCTTCGCGCGCGCGAGATGGTCGAGGATGTTGAGTATTTCCGCGACGTCGGTCGACTGGCTGAGCTCGAGCACGGAAAGCGCGGTCTCCAATGCCTCCGCCGCTTCACGATTGGCCCCGCGCTGAAGCGCGGAGCGTCCGGCGGTGACGAGATAGCGGGAAGATCGCGAGGCGAGCGCGGGCGACTCCGCGCGCAGGAAGTGCGCGGCGATCGTCGCGGCGTGCGCGAGCGAGCGATCGCCATGAATCTGCTCCAGCGCGACGGCGATCTTTGCGTGGAGCACCCGTGCCCGCGCACGCGAGAGGTCCGTGTACAGCACCTCGCGCAGCATGGGGTGCCTGAACTCGTACGCGAGCTCGTCCGACGATTCCACTTCGACCACGAGACGCGCCGCGCGCAGCTCGTCGACCGCCCGGAGAAGCGCGTCGGGCGTGAGACCGGAGATCGCCTCGAGCAGTGCGTGCGGAATCTGCGCACCGACCGCGGCGGCAAGCGCGGCGAGGCCGCGCGCGTCGGCGCTCAGTCGCGCGAGCTGGGCGCTGATGGCGTCGCGTACTGTGTCGGGAAGCTCGAGCGTCGCATTCCAGCCGGTCCACCGCGAAGAGTCCTCGGCGAGATCACCGGACGCCACCAGCGTCTTCACCGTTTCGCCGATGAAGAACGGGTTGCCGAGCGTGCGATCGTGCAGGCGCGTCACGAAGTCGGCGATCAGATCGGCCGACGTCCCGAACTGACGCTGAATCAGCTCGGACGTTTCCGTTTGCGTGAGCCCGCTGAGCCGGTGCGCCGAGAGCACCTCGAGAGAGCGAAGTGACTGCTCGATCGTGCGCAGTGTCGGGTGCGCGTCGCGCTTGGTCTCGTCGTAGGTGCACAGAATCACGAGCTTGTGCCCGGATGCCGTGCGCGCGAGAAAATGCAGCAGCTCGAGGGATGACGGATCGGCCCAGTGCAAATTCTCGAGTGTGAGCAACACCGGCTCGCGTTCGGTCAGGCGGTGCAGAAATCGCCCGAACGCGTCGAGCAGGCGCGGTTTGATCTCGGCGTCGTCGGTCGTGCCTCGCGGCTGTTGCTCCGATCGGAGCGGCGGAAACAGCGTCGCGAGCTCTGCCATGCTCCCGCGCGTGAGCACCTGCAGCACCGCGGGCGAAAGGCTGCGAATTGTCGGCAGCATCGCATCGGAGAAGAGCGCGTAGGGGATGCCCGTTTCAACCGGGAACGCCCGCCCCGCGACCGCAAGAAACTTTCGCGCACTCGCTGTCTCGGCGACGGCGGTCACGAGACGCGTTTTTCCGATGCCGCCCTCGCCCACGACGAAATGCACGCTGCCACGCCCGCGCGACGCCGCGTCGAGCGCTGCTTCGAGTGCCTGGCGTTCGGCCCAGCGGCCGACGAGCGGCGTAGGAGGTGGCTGCGCGCCGGAGCGCCTGGGCTTCGGCGGGGTGATCGTCTCGGCGGACGCCTGCGCGCTCTGACCGCGCCCGCCCGCAAAACGCGGCATGGCAACGGGCGTCCAATCCGTTGGCGCGGCGAACGATTCCGTGAGCGCGTCGCCGGCGGTGCGTCGTCCGAGCGCGAGCGCGAACGCCGCGGCCGTCTCGTAGCGGCGTGCGGGATCCGCGGCGAGCGCCCTCAGAATGGCGCGATCGAGCCACTCCGGCGCGTCAATGCGGAACGTGCGCACGGCCTTCACCGGCTCGGACACGGCGCGGGCGACCACCGCCTGAATCGTCGGTCCAGTAAATGGCGTCTCGCCGGTCAGCATTTCGTAGAGCACGACACCAAGCGAGTAGATGTCAGCGCGCGCGTCGACCGTCGTTCCGCCCAGCGCCTGCTCGGGACTCATGTACGACGGCGTTCCGACCGATGAACCCGTCTGTGTCAGGGTGCGATCGGTGGCGTCGTAGAGCGCCTTGGCGATGCCGAAGTCGACGAGGACCGCTTCGCCCTCCTGCAGGAGGATGTTTTCCGGCTTGATGTCGCGGTGGATGATCTGCTGCCGGTGCGCGTAGTCGAGCGCACTCGCGATGTCGCGCGCCACGCGCACGGCTTCCTCGATGGGAAGCCGGCGCTCACGCTGCATGCGCTGCCTGAGCGATTCGCCATCCACGAACGGCATGACGAAATAGGGAAAGTCCCCCACGTGCCCCGAGTCATACAGGGGGACGATGCGCGAATGCTGGAGCTTCGCGGCGATCTGGATTTCGAGAAGAAAGCGCTCGACACCCAGCGTGTGGGCGATGGCCGGATGAATGACTTTGAGCGCGACCGGCCGTTCATGTCGCCGATCCTGCGCGAGGTACACCGTGGCCATGCCCCCGCGGCCAATCTCGCGTTGCAGTGCGTAGCGGTCAGTCAGTAACCGCTGAAGCGTCTCCATTGTGTCGGACATCGCGGCGCCTAAGCTACCGCGCGGCATGCCCGCCCGCGAGGGGAATCAGATCAGCGCGCGAATCGACATCGTCGAGAAAAAGCCGTAGAACAGCGCCATCGCCACAAGGCAGGCCCGCCGCCAGAGCGGGGGGCGGATTTCCACGGGAAGCAGCACGGTGTTCACGTACAGCACGTGCAGCGATGAAATGATCAGCACGACGCCGGCGATGTTGGCGCCGATCTGCAGGAGCATGATGGGCTGCGCGACGCGAAGCGCGATCATTCCCCAGAGCACGACGACGCCCAGCACGCTGTAGTATACGCGCCGAACATCGCCTCCTCGCCACGCGCGAATGCGCTTGCTGCCGCTCCAGAGAATATCGGTGACGGAGCGGACGAGACCTTCCATGCTGTCGAGTTGCGTCTTGAAGAGCAGCCACGCGCCGAGAATCGCGATGAGTCCCGCGATGAGGGGGCCGGCCTTCGCGCCGGCGTTCGAGGCAAGCTGCGCGGCAATCCCGAGGCCGCGAATGTCGTTGCCGCGCGCGATGAACGTGACGTAGAGCAGAGCGGGGAGGCCCATGCCCATCATCGCACCAATAAAGAACACGCCCCATTGATCGGCACGCACGATGCGCCACCATCCGCGCCACCGCTCCATCGCGGCGGCGTCGCGCCGAAAGAGAAACCCACTGTGCGCGAGATTCACCTTCTTGCCGCCGACAACGGCGGGGATGTAGCCGGCGTGCTCGCCCATGCCGTAGCCCTTGTCGCGCGCCCAGTTGGAGAGCGAGAGGTTTGCGCACCCGCCGGCGCCGGAATACGCGACGAGCGCGGCGAGCAGAACGAAATCGGTGCCGGCGGGCAGGAAATTGAACGACCCGCTCCCGGTGTCGTACGCGAACAATCCCGCGAATCCGGACGCCCACGTGTGCAGCGGCGCAAACCACAGTGCCAGGAGCAGGAATCCGCCGAGAATGCACGAGACCATGATCCAGTTCAGCACCTCGAGCGTGCGCTCGATGCGCCTGCCAACGAGGAGAATTGCGACACACGCGAGAAACGTTCCGACGCCGATCAGATAGACGGCGTTCGCGTCGGCCGGTGTCGCAACGCGCTTGCGCGCGAGGAAATACACGGCGCCGGCAGCGTTGGCGGCCCACGCGGGCCAGCCGGCCTGAAAGAAGTACAGGAGTGCGTACGCCCACGCCCAGAACGTCGACGACGGCCGCGTGCGCATGAAGCCGGTGAAGATCGGCTCACCCGTCGCGATCGTATAGCGCATGAGCTCCGTGTTCAGAACCGTCTGCAGAAACACGGCGACCGTCGTGACCCACAGGAGCGAGAACCCGTAGCGCACGAACACCGTCGGCCCGAGCAGGAACTCTCCACTCCCGATCGAAAGACCGAGGACAATGACGCCCGGCCCGACCACGCTTGCCCACCCGAATCCGCGCGGGCGCGGAGGCTCGGGGAGCTCGGCTTCAGTCCAGGGAGGAAGGGACATCGAAGGGTCGGAGGGTCAGAGGGCCGAAGGGCCGCAGGGGCGCGCGACAAGCTATGGCGCGGACGGCAACCAGCAACTCCTTGCTGTAGTTCCAACGAACAGTGGCAGAACGACGAGCCTTGGCGTCATCATTCAGAACGCCGCTCACACGGAATCCAGTATGCGCTCCGCTCTTCTCGCATCAGCACTCATCGCAGCGTCCCTTGGCGCGCAGCAGACACCGACCAACGACGCGCCGAATCCGTACAAATCGATCGAAGGCTGGGCCAAGCTGCCGGCGGGACGCACGTGGGGATCGACGAGCGCTGTCGACATCGACAAGGATGGCGTGAGCGTGTGGGTCGCCGAGCGCTGCGGCACGAACAGCTGTGTCGGCTCGAACCTCGATCCGATCCTCAAGTTCGACAAGGACGGAAATCTCGTGAAGAGTTTCGGCGCGGGCATGTTCGCGGCGCCGCACGGGATTTACGTCGACAAGGACGGCAACATCTGGGTCACCGACTGCGCGTGCACGGGCGGCGGTGGTGGGCGCGGCGGGCGCGGGGCAAATCCGCCAGCTCCGGCGACGAGCGGACATCAGATCTACAAGTTCAGTCCCGACGGCAAACTCCTGCTGACGCTCGGGAAGGCCGGCGGCGGACGCGGCGAAGAGTTCTTCTGGCAACCGAACGACGTGCTCGTCGCGCCGGACGGCAGCATCTTCGTTGACGAAGGTCATTCGTCGAATGACAGTGCGGCTGCGCGCGTGTACAAGTTCGACAAGACCGGCAAGCTCGTCAAAACGTACGGCAAGTGGGGCAAGGGCGACGGTGAGCTCGACCAGCCGCACGCACTTGCCATGGATTCAAAAGGCCGTCTCTTCGTCGCCGATCGCGGCAACAATCGGTTGCTGATCATGGATCAGGATCTGAAGGTGCTCGACACGTGGTATCAGTTCAGCCGGATCAGCGGACTCGCGATCAGAAACGACACGCTGTACGCGGCGGACTCGGAATCAGAAACCGTGAATCCCGCGCATAGCGACTGGAAGCGGGGCATTCGGATTGGCGCGATCAAGGACGGGAAAGTGTTCGCGTTCATTCCCGATCCGTGGCCCAAGTGCCCGCAAGGCCAGCGCGGAACCGCGGACGCGCCGTGTTCGACGAGCACGAGCGCAGCCGAAGGAGTCGCGGTCGACAAGAACGGCGTGATTTACGGCGCCGAAGTCGGCCCGCGGCGACTGATGCGATACGTGCGCTGAGTGCTGCGCTCGCCGGTCTATCCGGAACTACAACGCGAAGGCGCGAAGGGCACGAAGGACGCGAAGAGTGATCGCTTGGACTCCGAGCAGCGGCTGTCACCGCACCGGATAACCCCAGGGATTTCTTCGCGACCTTAACGTACTTCGCGCCTTCGCGTTGTCGTTCGGTTCTTGACCGCTAGTTGTTCGGCAGCTTGAGTGCGACGAGTGAAATGTTCGTTCCCGCGCCGGTCGCGAACACGATGTACTGCTTGCCCTGGTGCATGAACGTCATCGGCACCGCAGACGTGTTGCCCGGGACTGTTACTGAATCGACGACTTTGCCCGTGAGCTTGTCGAGCGCATAGAGATGCGCACCGCCACCACTACCGCCACCACCGCCGCGGCCACCACGCCCGCCTGCGCCTCCGCCACCGGCAGCACCACCGCCCCCGCCACCGCCGCCACCCCCGCCGCCGACACGGCCAGCGCCACCACGGCCAAGTCCGTTGATGATCAGCGTCTTGGTCGCGATGATCTGCGGTTGCCCACTATTGCTTGGCACTCTCGGCAGCGTTACGCCCGCCCAGACTGGCGTCGACGGAACGGTTGGTGGAGGACCCCAGATGCCGCCGTTCGGCGACCACCACTTCCTCGCGCCCGCCTTCATGTCGTAAGCGGTAATGCCGCCCTTGTTCTCCTGCTTCACGATCGAGACGTTGTCGATCATTGCGTTCGGCCCACCACGCCGGAATCCACCCGCACCGCTTTCCTGGTTTGCGTTCGGATCGTATCCCGGCGGCGCAGGCAGTGCACCAGCGAGTCCGCAGCTATTGTGCGGCGACGTGTAGTTGAGCTCGGAGCACGGATCCTTTCGCACGCCGATTGTCGTCATGCCTGACTGGCTGCCAACGAACATCATGCCCAGGTCCGGATCGTACGCGGAGCCACCGTCAATATTCACGCCGCCTGCCGCGCCAGGGGAATACCACGAGCACTTGTACTGCGCCGGTCCGTTCGCGCCTTTGCCATCCGCTGGTGAGCCGGGGATGTAATACGGTCCCATGCGGCACAGCTTCGCGATCTTGAGCGCGGAGTCCTTGAGCGCCGGCGTGTAATCGATCAGGTCCTTCTCACTCAAACCCTGCTGCGAATAGGGCTCGGGCTTCGTCGGAATCGGTTGCGTGGCGGACGTCTGCTCTCCGGGGACTTCCGTCTGGCCGACAGGTGTTTCGTTGATCGGCCAGATCGGTTCACCAGTGACGCGATCGAGTACGTACACCCACCCCTGTTTTCCAGCGATCGCGAGGATCTTGCGCGCGCGCCCGTCGACCGTGAGGTCCATCAGGTTCGGCGCCATCGACATGTCGTAGTCCCAGATGTCGTGGTGCGTGAACTGATAGTGCCACTTCTTGGCGCCGGTTTTCGCGTCGAGCGCAACGACACTCGTCGAATAGAGATTGTTTCCGGGACGGTGACCGCCGTATTCGTCGGCCGGCGGCATGCCGACGGGGACGTACACGAGTCCGAGCTCAGGATCGGCGGAGTACGGTGCCCACGCGTCGACCTTGCCGACGCCAGGTGTACCGACCTTCGATCCATTCTTCCACGTCTCGGCGCCGGGCTCACCCGGCTGCGGGACGAGATTGAAGTTCCAGAGTTGCTTGCCGGTCTTGATGTCGAAACCGCGGATGTGACCGGGGATATTCACGAGGCGCAGCGGATAGTACCCGTGCATCGACGAGTTGCCGACGATGATCACGTTGCCGACGATGATGGCCGGGGAGCTGCTCGCGATCTGGCCGTTGGCCGGATCGATGCCCATGGTGCCGTCGGCGCCCGTCTTTTTCACGGAGTCCCACTTCTCGCCGGGCAGCGCGCGTCGCGCCGGCGCGGCTTCGGAAATGATGAGCGAGCCCGTGTCATCCACCGCGAGCGGAACGAGCGGATAGCCAAGGCCATCCATCAGATCGACGATGCCATTCTTGCCGAATGCCGGATCCGGCTTGCCCGTCTTCGCGTCGAGCGACACGAGGTGATAACCGGGCGTGATGACAACCGCGCGCTCCTGGGTACCGTCAGTCCAGTACGCGAGTCCGCGGCCGGCGAATTGACGCGGCGCCTTCTGCCATCGGATGCCCTCGTCCATTTCCCACTTCCACAGCGTTGCGCCGGTCGCGGGATCGATCGCGAACGCCTTGCGATGCGTCGTCGCGACCGTGATCAAGCGCCCGTTCGCATAGAGCGGCGTGGTGCGGTAGTACTCGTCGTCGCCGAACTCGCCCGCTTTCCACTGCCACGCGACCTGAAGCTTGCCGAAGTTCGACGCGTTGATCTGGTCGAGTGACGAGTAGCGCGTGCTGAACGCGTCCGCGCCCCAATAGCGCCACTCACCGGGCACGTTTCCGCGCACGAGCGCAGGGGTCTGCGCCGCGTGTGCGCCGATCATCACCGACGCGCTCACCAGCGCGAGTGCGACGAGACCAAGCGGTGCGTACGAGCGGAAGTTGGTAGAACGCTGCGTCATGGAATTAATCCCTCATCATTTCGTGAGAGTATCGAGACGGATCTTCGCGAGCGCCAGACTATCGGCCGGAAGCGGTGTCGAGCCCGGCGGCAGACCATTCAGTTTGAGAAGGTAGGCGACCACCTGGCTGTACTGCTCGTTCGAGAGGCCACCTGGGTCATCGTCGGGCATGGTTTCCCTGATGATGCCCCACAAACTCTGCACCGGCTTGCCGGCCCATTTCCGCCGAAAAGCGCCGCTGCCGTGCTCTCCGGTATGGCACGAGACACATCGCCCGACGTAGAGCTCCTTGCCTGCGGTGGCCTGCGCGTCGGTGTAGACGCCCTTCAAGGTGGAGAGCACTGCCGGCGCGGCGGGCGCCGCGGCCGCGGGTGCGGACGCCGCAGGTGGCGTGGAGTTCGCCGTCGGTGGAGATGCCGGCCGCGATGCAATCGGCGTCGGGGCGCGTCCGGACGCCGCCGGTGTCGAGCTCGAGGCGCAGCCGAGCAGCAGCGCCGTGGCCATCGTCCATCGCGTGCGATTCATACGCTCAAATCTATGTCAGGCGTTCAGACTTGGTGTACGCGCCAAAGCGCGCAAATAGCTGGCGAAGGAGCCAGATCACCGCCGCCAGAATGACGGCAAACAGCAGCGCCCGCACGAGCTGAAGCGCGAACGCCGCGTCCATCGTTGGCCATTCGAACGAGTACGTGCCGAGGACCGCGAACCGCGCCGTCATCCAGTGCCACGCGGTGTGCGCGACCAGCGCGGAAAGCAGAATCACGCCGGCACGTTCCTGGGCGCGCGAAAAGAACCATCCAAGCAGCGGAACCGCGGCGAGCAGCACGGCGATCTGGCCGAGCTCGACACCCACGTTGAACGAAAACAGCGAGGTCACGAGGTGCGTTCCGGCAAACTGGAGCGATTCGCGCAGCGCGAAGGAGAAGCCGAATCCGTGTACGAGGCCAAAACCGAATGCGATCATCCAGCGTCGCTCGATTCGCGCGCCGAGGATGTTCTCGAACGCCATGTACACGATCGACGCCGCAATCAGCACTTCGATGAGCGGTGGAAACCAGAGGGCCGAGGGCGCGTACCCCGCCGCCGAAGCGATCAGTGTGATGGAGTGCGCGACGGTGAACGCGGTGACGATCGCCAGCAGCGGGCGCATCCGCCGCACCGGGATCACGAGACAGAGTACGAACAGCAGGTGATCGATGCCGCTGAGAATGTGGCGAAAGCCGAGGCCAACGAACTGCGCCACGGCCTGCGTCCAGCGCGGTTCCAGGTGCACCAGCCCAGGATCACCCGTGTACTGCAGAACGCGCTCAGCGCCGCCCTTCGGCAGAAAGTGAAGCACGGTGGTTGTGCGGACGCCAAGCCGCGCGAGCGCGGGGTTGATCGAAAACCGGGACG
>DASRAP010000306.1:0-3364 GCA_035638155.1 Gemmatimonadaceae bacterium
GTCGTTCTTCGCGCTCGCCAATGTCCCTCCCAACCGCATGAACGTCGCGGTGACCGCGGAGCTGTGGGTGAGCTATCAGCTCCTCGCGCATGCCGCGGCGCTGAACGACAGCCTCGGAAACGATCTCAAGCTCGTGTACGCCTCCATGTGGGATGAGCTTGAGACCGCGCGAATCGAGAACGGACTCTATCCCACGATCGCGAAGTCGTTCGGCGGCCCGGACACGTCCAATCTGAGCGCGAAATACGCGCGCGGCGAATTTCTGGCCGCGCAACACATCCTTTTCACGGTTCCGGCAGGCGCGGCGAAGCCCGTCGTCGATTCAATCAAGGCCCTCGCGGAGTCCGTGCGACTGCGCGCCGCGGCCGGCGCGAATTTCAGCGCGCTGGCCCGGCAGTACACGCAAGAGCCCGGCGGCAAGGAGACCGGTGGAAGTCTCGGCGTGTTTCCGAGAGGACCCGCACCGGGTTCGATGGTGCCGGCATTCGAAGCCGCCGTGCAAGCGCTTCAGCCCGGACAGGTCGCACCGGTCGTCGTCAAGACGGAGTTCGGCTACCACGTCATCCGGAGACATCTGCTTTCCGAGGTGCGCTCCGAATTCGTGTCCAATCTGGTCCCGACGGATGAGCCGAAGAAACGCGACGCCTACCTCGCCCGCCTGCGCGTGCAGTCGGGGTTGCGGTTCGTGCCCGGAAGCGCGCCGAAGATCCGGGACCTCGTGCAGAACCATACGCCCGCCGAGATGAAAGGCGACACGACCGTCATCGCGACGTGGAATGGCGGTTCGTTCACACTCGGCCGGCTCGCGGCATGGCTCGAGACGCTCAAGAAGACGAGTACGATTCCCGACCGCCTCGCGCACGGCGCGGACACTGCGGTGATTCGGACCGTGACGCCGTTCGTCGAGACCGAGCTCCTCGACGCGGAAGCGGCGAAGGCCGGCATCCGGTCCGATAGCGCGGCGCTGCACACTGCGCTGAGCGGTTTCGTCACGATGCTCAACACGGCGTGGCAGGACCTTCGCATCGATCCGCAGTCGCTTACCGAAGCACACAAAGTCACGCCCGAAGAACGCGAGGCGTTCGCGTCGAATCGCGTTGACGAGATGCTGACCAAGACGCTCTCGACCGGGGGTCAGAACTTCGTCGAAATCCCTCCCGCGCTCGCCAACGCGTTGCGCACGCGCTATCCGTGGCGCATCAACTACAGCGCCCTCACCACCTCGTCCGAGCTCGCGACGAAAATGCGCATGGCGCTCGACTCCATGCGCGCCCGAAAGCGCTGACGCGGGGCTGCGCCGCTAACTCGCGTTCAGCGCCGACAGCGGACTCACTTTCATCGCGCGCCGCGCGGGAATGACGCTCGCCAGCATCGCGACGAGTGCCAGCGCGATGGCGGTCATGCCGAGCGATACCGCGTCGATGACGGGCACGTCGACCAGCATCGACCGGAGGGCGCGCGCGATGAACACCGCGGCAACGAGTCCGATCCCGAGTCCCGCGCCGCACATCACCAGTCCTTCGCTCATCACCAGCGCCAGCACCGTCCGGCGCTCCGCGCCGAGCGCGATGCGGACACCGATTTCATAGGTACGCTGCGCGACACCATACGCGATCACGCCGTAGGTCCCGATCCCGGCGAGGAGGAGCGCGAGCGCGGCAAACATCGCCAGCAGTGACGTGCTGAAGCGACGCGTCGTGATCGATGTGCCAACCACCTCTTCGAGCGTGCGCACTTCCGAAACGGGCGCGCCGGGATCCAGCGAGCGGATGATCGCGCGCACCGATGCCTCGGCGCTCCGCGGATTCGCCGTGGTGCGTACGAGCACGCCCATCGCACGCGGCATGAAGTATGTCGTGCGTCCGGTTTGCGCGAATGGGAAGTACATGGTTGGCTCCGGATGGTCCGCGTAGCCGCGCGAGCGAATGTCCCCAACCACGCCCACCACCGTCATGAGCGGCAGCTGATCGCCCCCGCCCACGCGGAATCGCTTCCCGATCGCGTCTTCGCCGGGCCAGATGGTTTTCGCCATCTCCTTGCTCACGATCGCGACATACGGTGCACCATCGCGGTCCGCGTTCGTGAAGTCGCGTCCCGCAATGATCCTGATGCCCGCTGCGGCGAAGTAGCCGGGCGTGATTTGCTGCGGAACGGACGCGGGCTGGTCGGCCGGCGACCCGGATCCGGGACCGTACGCGCGGCCCTCGGGGATGATGCCCCAGAGTCCGCCGGCATCCACGACCGGGAGCCATCCCGCCGCACCGGCCGCCGTCACGCCGGGCGTCGACCGAATCCGGTCCATGAGTGTTTCGAAGAATTGGGCGGCACCCGCGTCGTTGTACTGGCGCGCCGCGATCGCGACGCGCGCGGTCAGCACGTGACGCGTGTCGAAACCGGTATCCGTACTCTGCAGATGCCAGAGGCTGCGGAGCAGCATTCCCGCGCCGGAAAGGGCCACGACCGCAAGCGCGACTTGCGCGATCACCAGTGCGCGCCGAGCCCCGCCGGCAATGCCCACGGCGAGCGACCGCGTGCCGCTTCGAAGCGCCTCGTACGAATCATCTCTGAGCGCCCGAAACGCCGGCACGAGACTGATCACGATGGCCGTGAACGCGGACGCGGCGAACGTGAACACCACCACCCGCCAGTCGACGCGCACTTCATCGATCCGGGGGATCGCGCCGGGCGCGAACGCGACGAGCACGTGCGTGGCGGCCCACGCGCTCATGAGGCCGATGGCGCCGCCGATGAGTGCCACGACGCCGCATTCCGTGACGAGCTGGGTTACCAGCCGCCGCCCCGATGCACCCAGCGCGCTCCGGAGCGCCATTTCCCGCCGGCGTCCTTCGGCGCGCGCAAGCAACAGGTTCGCCACATTCGCGCACGCAATGAGCAACACCAGTCCGACCGTGCCCAGCAGCGCCATGAGATACGGGCGCGCGTTCTTCACAAGCTGATTGCTGACCACCTCGATGTGCGGACGCAGCGGATGTTTCGGGTCGAAGGATTGGGGGTTGTCGCGCACGATCCGGGCGGCTTCGACGTTTGCGTCGGCCCGCAGATGATCGACGCTGACGCCCGGCTTCATGCGCCCCACCATGAACAAGTAGTTGTTGGCGCGGTCGCCCAGGCTATCGGGATTGAAGCGCGGCATCGGCACCCAGAGATCGCTGCGCGCGTCCGGATAATTGAAGTGTTCAGGCATCACACCGACGATCGTGCGCGCAACGCCATTCATGACGAGCGACGTGCCGACCACCGCGGGATCGGCGCCGAACCTGCGTGTCCAGTAACCGTGACTCAGGATGACCGCCGTCGGCGGATTGCCGCGGAATTCGTCGTCGCCGAACAGTCGCCCGCGCAC
>DASRAP010000307.1:0-19870 GCA_035638155.1 Gemmatimonadaceae bacterium
GACTGTCGTGTCAGCGCAGGCGGCGGGCGACCGATCCGTGCTACGCGAACGCGGACGCCGCGTGGTGCACATTCATCTCGAAGGCGAGCTCATGGCGGCGCTCGGGCAATTTGAGCGCGACTTCTCGGCCGCGCTCGCGTAACCGTTTCGCTAGCGGTCTTCGGGCTCGCGAAACGCTGCCGTCAACACGGCGCCGACGATGCTGATGACGAGCGAGCCGAGAAGTGCGGGGCCGAATCCGTCGACGGTGAAGCCGAGTCCGAGTTTCGTCGCGAGCCCGCTGGTGAGCAGCAGCATCGCGGCGTTGATCACGAGGAGGAACAGGCCGAACGAGAAGATGATGAACGGCAGCGTGAACAGCTTGACGATCGGCGCGACGAGGGTGTTCACAACGCCGAAGACTGCCGCGACCCCGAACAGCGCGAGCGCCGAGCCGGTGTAGTGAATGCCCGGCACAATGCGGGCGGCGACCCACATTGCGGCGGCGGTGGCGAGAAAACGCAACACTCTCTAAAAGGGGAAAGGGAAAAGGGAAAAGGGACGAGGAAATAAGGGAAAAGGAGGAGGAGGAGGGGCCAAGAATAAAGGGGACGGGAGGAATAGGGCGTTAGGGCAAAGGGGGAGCAAGAGAGGCGGGTGTTTTTCGGCTTGGCCATGTGTAGCCTCGATCCACCGTCCTCCTACCTTGTTCCTTGGCCCTTTGACCCCCTTATTCCTCGCTCCTCCTCCTTTTCCCTAGACCCTTTCCTCCTTTTCCCTTTTCCCTTTTCCCTTTCCGTTTCCCCTTTGCCGGCCACTCCCGTCAGCTCCGATCCCATTCCGGCCCCCGCGCTGCTCGCGACGCGGGAGACCGAGCATGCGGTCTGGGCGATCGTTTTCGCGGGCGGAATCGGGTCGCGCTTCTGGCCGCTCAGCTCGCCGGAGCGGCCCAAGCCGACACTGCAGCTGTTGGGGGAACGCTCCCTCGTCTCGGACACCATTCAGCGTCTTGCGCCCATCGTCCCGCGTGAGCGCGTGCTGGTGCTGACATCGCGCGACATTGCCGAGGCGGTGAAGCGCGCCGCGCCGGAGATTCCTGCGTACAACGTGCTCGTCGAGCCGCGGCCCCTCGGTACGGCCGCCGCGCTCGCGTGGGGGCTCGAGGTCATCCGGAGCCGCGGGAATGGCACGGCTGTCGTGTGCGCCCTGCACGCCGACCTCGCGAGCGCGTTTCCCGACGAATTTCGGGCGGGACTTATGCGCGCGGTGGCCGTCGCGCTTCGCGAGCGTACGATCGTCACCATCGGCGTCGCGCCGACGCGGCCGGAAGAGGATTTTGGCTATGTCACGCCCGGGAATGCGCTCGATCTTGCCGTTCCGGTGTCCCGTGGCGGCGCGTGCCACGTGACTCGCTTCGAGGAAAAACCCCCGTCCGATACGATCGCCGCGCTCATCCAGGCCGGCGCGCTCTGGCACGCGGGCATTGTCGTCGGGCAGGTGAACGATCTCCACGAAAAGTTGTTCGCGCGTGCGACCGAGATCGGCCACGGCCGCGACGCTCTCGTCACCGGTAATCTTCCCGCCTTCGCGGCGAGCGTGAGACCGATTTCGATCGAACGCGGGCTCCTCGAGCGCAGCAATGATCTCATTGTGCTGCCCGTCGATTGCGGCTGGGACGACGTGGGCACCTGGGCATGCCTGCGCCGCACACGCGAGCTCGACGACGACGGCAACGGCGCCATCGGCGACGTGCACTTCGTGGACTCAGCGAGCAACGTCGTGCACAGCGAAGCCGGCGCTGTCGTCATGTTCGGGTGTGAGCGCATGCTCGTGGTGACGCTGAACGGCCTGACGTTCGTAACCCCGCTCGATCGCGCCGCCGACCTCCAGTCGCTTCTCGATCGCCTTCCGCCAAGTCTCAAGCCCGATCCCCGCCGCGCTCCATGACTCGCTCTCTCTCGTTCTCCCGTTCTCTGTCGTTCTCCCGTTCTCTGTCGTTCTCCCGCTCTCTCGTTCTCTCTGCCGTTTTCCCGCTTCTCGCCACCGCCCAACATCCGTTCTCCCCTCCCGGCGCGACGTACGATGCGAAAGTTCCGGCACCGCGATCAGTCCTTGGCTACGACGTCGGCGACCGGTTCACGCCGCATCACATGGTCGTGCGGTACTTCGAGCGCGTTGCACTGGCGTCGCGCCGGGTCCATCTCGACACACTGACGAAAACGGCGGAGGGGAGGGAATACATCACGGCCGTGGTGACAAGCGAGCGCAATCAGGCGCGACTCGCACAAATCATGGCCGATGCGCGGCGTCTTGCCGATCCGCGTGGCGCGAGTCAGGGCGACCTCGATGCAGCGAGCGCACGCATTCCCGCCATCGTGCTGCTCGCGCATTCCATTCACGGCAACGAAGCGTCGGGGACCGAAGCATCGCTCGCAACGCTCTACCAACTTGCCGCGGCCACCGATGCCGCGACGATAGCGATGCTCGACAGCGTGGTCGTGCTCATCGACCCGATGGAGAATCCCGACGGACATGAGCGCCACGTGCAGGACGTGATGCGCCGGCGCGGCGCGTTCGGTCCGGACGAGACGCCTGGGTCGATGGTGAACCAGGGTTCGTGGCCCGGCGCCCGCACCAGCCATTACTACTTCGATCTCAACCGGGACTGGTTCATCCAGTCGCATCCCGAGACGCGCGCCCGCGCCGAGTATTACCTCAAGTGGTGGCCGCACGTGGTGGTGGATCTGCACGAAATGGGATCCAACTCCACGTATTTCTTCGCGCCGCCGATGGAGCCGTACAACAAGAACGTCCCGCCCACGGTGCTCAAATGGTGGGAAATCTTCGCCGCGGCCAACGCGAAGGCGTTCGACGCATACGGGCAGCCGTATTTCCGGCGTGAAGGTTATGACGAGTTCTATCCTGGCTACGGCGTCTCGTGGCCGGTGCTGTCGGGCGCGATCGGCATGACCTACGAAGAAGCGTCGAGCTCTGGGGGCGCGGTGCGACGCGCCGACGGCTCGATCCTCACGCTCGCCATGGCGGTGCGCAATCACTATTCGACGTCGATCGCGACGGTCACCACCGCCGCGCACCGGCGGGCGGAACGCATCCGGGATTACGTCGCCGAGCGAAAGGCGAATCTCGCTGTCGCCGACGGGTCCGTGCGCACGATCTGGCTCGAACGCGATCCGGCGGGGCGCGGAGAATCGCTCGCGGCAATCCTCGGGCGCAACGGCATCGAGGTGCAGCTGCAGATGGGACTCCCGGCCGACGCGGTGCCGTATCCACAAACAACGGGCGCGCGCCCGCCGACCACGCTCGTGATCGATCTCGCGCAGCCACAGGGGCGGCTCGCGAAAGCGCTGCTCGAACCCGACGCACAGCTCGACTCCACGTTCATTCGCGAAGAGATCGAACGGAGGCGCACCGCGCAGCCCAACCGTTTTTACGACATCACGGCGTGGTCGATGCCGCTCGCCTTTGGCGTGCGCGCGTGGACGTCGAAAACCGCTCCGACGGGGCGCTTTGCGTTCCAGGTTGTGCCGACGGCGGGCACGATCACCGGCGGCCGGGCGGGGCATGCGTACGCGTTCGCGCCGGGCACAGAGGCATCGCTGCGCATGCTCGGCGCGCTGTTCCGCGATTCGGTGCGCGTGTACTTCGCGCCGAAAGCGTTTCGGATCGGCCAGGCGGATTTCCCGACGGGCGCGTACATCGTGCGCGTCGCGCCGAATGGCGAGCGGGTGCATGACGCGGTTGCGCGCGCGGCAAAGGCATCGACCGCGCATGTGTTCGCACTGCAATCGGCGCTGGTCGAGTCCGGTACCGATCTCGGAAGCAATTCCGTGTTTCCAATGCGCGCGCCGCGAGTCGCGATGCTCGGCGGCGAGTCGGTGAACGGGAATTCGTTCGGCTTTGCGTGGTACGCGTTCGAGCAGCGCATGGGTTACCCGGTCACGACCGTCGAGGCGAGCGCCGTCGGGTCGCCGACGCTCAGCGATTTCAACGTGCTCGTGATTCCGTCCGCAACCGGGATTCCCGCTGCGCTCGGCGATGATGGCGTGAAGCGGCTGCAGCAGTGGGTGCGCGACGGTGGCACGCTGATCACGCTCGAAGCGGCGACGTCCTGGCTCGCGAGCACCCAATCCGGCCTGGGCCGGTTGCGTGCGAAGTCCGCTGGGCGCGACAGTTCGGCCGGCGCGGCGTTATCCGCCAACCTCCCGGGCGCGTTGCTCCGCGTAGACGGCGATACGCTGTCTCCGCTGCTCGCGGGTCTCGATCCGTCGCGTCTGGCGGCGCTCGTCAGTGGCGACCGGGTCTTCGATGCGCCGCGCGACGTGCGCCCGCAGGAGGCGGTGCTGCGCGTCCCTGAGCGCGACCGGCTCAGGCTCTCAGGCTATCTCTGGCCCGAGTCGTGGGACCGCCAGGCGAAGAGCGTGTTTCTCTGGACCGAGCGTGTGGGCCGAGGACGAATCGTGGGATTCGCAGGTGATCCAAACTACCGGGACCTGATGCGTGGGCTATACCCGGTGTTTGCCCACGCGGTCTTCTTCAATGCGGCCTATTGAAGGGCTAGAGGGCTAGAGGGAACGGATTGTAGTTCCCACTAGCCCTCCAGCCCTCCAGCCCTTTCTAGCCCTTTCGTAGGTTCCACTCGAAGAAGGTCCACGTCCTGTTCCACGAGTCGATCTGCTCCGGCGTATCCTGCCGTTCGAGCGTGATGGGATCGACACGCCTGCTGAACGTGTGTCCGCAGCCTTCCGGGCCCGGTGGTGGATCGACGTAGATCTTCGACTCGACGAGGTCGGGATGTAGAGCGCGGAGCGTGTACACCATCTGCTGGTCCTCCGTGTAGTACACGTCGCAATCGTTCGTGGCGACGTGCACGAGCATCGGGACCTTGAGATTCGCCGCAGCATAGACCGGTGAACGGTCGATGTAATCCTGCACTTTCTCGTGCGGCATGCCGCCAATCGTCGTCGCAAAGTCGCGCTCGTACGCCGGGCCGCTGCGGGCAAGGCGCACGAACAGGTTCGTCACCGGAACGATCGCCGCGCCGGCCTTGAACGGCTGGTTCTTTCGGAACAGGGCGTGGGCGGCGATAAAACCGCCGTGGCTCCAGCCCATGATGCCTACCCGCGTGGTATCGACGTAGGGGAGCGTTGCGAGATAGCTGAAGCCATCCATCGCATCGTCGACTTCCTTGCCGCCGTAGTCGAAGGCGTCGTAGAGCTCCTTGCCGTAGCCGGTGGTGCCGCGATACTCGGGCGCAATGATCACGTACCCGCGCTGCACCGCCTCCCGCACGAAGGGGAAGTACATCGTCCGCCACGATCCGTGCACGCCGTCGTGCACCCACACCATCGCCGGATGTCCCTTGTCGCCCCGCTTGACCAGTGGCGCGAACACGTACGCCGGGATTTCCATCCCGTCGACGGAGCTCTTGTACGTGATCTTTCGATACTCCATCACGCCGCGGCTTCGGGCCTCGTAAATGCTGTCGATCCGCAGCTTTTCTGCGCGCTGGGCGTCGTACGCGCCCGGCGTGAAGTCCTCGCGCTTGGTGCTTACGTAGAGCTGGCGAGCCCGCGTGGTGTCGATGTTGCCGCGGAATGCACCCCGCGCCCCGCCTGCACGCGTGCTGTCACCGCCACGCCCCCCACGCCCGCCGCCGCGTCCGCCCGCGCCGGCGGCACCACCCGCGCCGCCGCCTCCCTGCGCTCCCAGCGCCGGGCCAACGAGCATCGCGACGAGGACGAAACGGCGAAACAATGACGCACGCATGATCGATGCTCCCGTGGAGGCTTTCGGCTGCGGAAAAGTACCATGCAAATCATGCCGTTGTCGGGAGAATCCGGCCTCTTTGTGGGGCGTGACCTTTCCGGCCTGTTACGGACGTAAGGCTACGAATGCCGGGACGGGTTCCTGAGGGTAGGTATTCCCTGTCAAAGTCACTGCGCTTTTCACACAAACCGTCTTCCGGAACCGCATACAGTGATGGTCAGAAACACACTCGCCTCGATCGCGGTCGCTGCAACGTTTTTCGCCGCCGCCTGCGAAAAAGACGCCAACCCGAGCGGCCCGAACGAAGGCCCGGACACGCTCGTCGTGAATCAAATCGCGACGGCGGGTCCGCTCAACGCGTCGTCGACCGACACGCTCGTGTATTTCAGTTTCGTCAAAGGCAAGCTCGTCTCGAAGACGGAAGACTGGGACATCGCGCTCCGCCGCTATGAAGTGCGGCTCAACGGTGGTGTGACCGGCAGCAAGGGCGTTCTTGGCTACAACCTCAAGAACAATCAATCCGCCACTGACGCGCAGGTGTTGGACTTCACCGTGCAGAACACGCTCGCCGCGTTCGACGCGGTGCGCGAGTCGCAGATCCCGGGCGATGGCGTCTTCCAGTCCGACCGGCTGGTCGAGGACAACACTGGCTATGTGAGCTTCGCCGGTGCACCGGCGGCAAACGCCGCCGCATACTGGAAGGTGCGCACCGCGAACGGCGGTTACGCACTCATGCGTGTCACGGCGATCGCGTACAATCAGCAGGGCTCGCTCACGTCGATCACCATCGAATCGCGGCTCCAGAGCGGCACTACGCTGGGCTCGACGCAGACGCTCACCGTGCCGATCGCCGGCGCGCCGGTCTCGATCAGCCTCGTCACCAACGCCGCCGTCACGCAGTCGGGATGCAACTGGGATCTGCAGGTGAACCCGCAGACGTTTGCGATGACGGTGAACACGGGGTGCAACACCGGCACGTATCCGGGCGGAAGCTCGCCCACGTTCGCCGCCGCGACGGCCGCGAATGATGCCCCGCAATACGGTGCGTTTCTCGCGGGGCTGACCGGGCCGATCCCGAATTCGGTGACGGATCCGTCGGCGCCGTTCCGCTACAATCTCACCAACACCAACAAGCTGCACCCGGCGTTCAACACGTATCTCGTGAAGGACGGGACGACGGTCTACAAGCTGCAGGTGATCAACTACTACAACGAGTCCGGCTCGAGCGGATACCCCACGATTCGGTACGCGCGCATTCGATGAAGCGGCTGGTCCGATCCCTGTTGTTCGCCGCACTGGCGGCACCGGCCGTGGTTCTGGCCGGCGCCGCCAGCGCGGACGCGCAACAGGTGGTCCGTGGACGCGTGATCAGCAGCCGTGACGGCGCGCCCGTCGTCGCTGCGGAAGTCGCACGCGCCGACGGGCGCGTGCGCGTCCGCACCGACGACGACGGGCGCTTCGTGATCCAGTCCGCGCGCGGTGACAGCGTGCACGTCCACGCGCTGGGCTTTCGCGACCGCCGCATTGCGATCGTGGATGACAGCGTCATCGTGCTCCTCGATAACGTCGCGGCGACCCTGGCGGCGGTCACCACGACGGCGGGGCAGCGCACGATCCGTGTGAGTGAGTCGACGGCGAGCGTCGAGGTGGTGGATCGCGCGGATCTCGCCGCCGCCGCGGCCGTGAGTGTGAATCAGCTCCTGCGGCAGATCCCGGGGCTGCAGGAGATTCCATCGCCGCCTTCCAAGTCGACCATTGCGATTCGCGGCCTCGACGCCGCGCGCGTGCTGGTGCTCGTTGACGGCGAGCCCGTCACCGGCGGTCTCATCGACACGCGCGACATCGGACGCCTGTCGAGTCTCGCGGCCGAACGCATCGAAGTGACGAAGGGTCCGTCGAGTGTCGAGTTCGGGAGCGATGCGCTGGGCGGCGTGATCAATCTCGTGACGGCCCCTCCTGCCAAGGTCTTCACCGCCGATGCGCTCGCGCGTGTGGGTGGTCTGGGCCGGCGCGAATCGACCGTTGACGTGTCGGACACGCGCGGCCGCCTCGGATATCGCGTGAGCGGCGGATGGCGCCAGCTCGATCGCCTGATTGCCGTGAACGACATCGGGAGTGCGCTCGACCGCGTGTACGACGTGCGGTCCGACGTGCGGTATCACGCAACCGCGCGCCTCTCGCTGAGAACGGACATCCAGCTCTCACAGGAGCGCCAGCGATGGCCCGTCGGCGCCGGTTACAACGGATTCATCGACGACCATGGCGCGCAGGCTTTCGCCGAAGCACGCTACACGGGCCTCGGCGGCATTCTGCGCGCCAGGGTCTTTGGCCAGTACTCGGATTACGAGTACCGCCAGTCGCAGAAGCTCCTGCCCATTGCGGGCTCAGCGGACTCGCTCGAGCAGCGTGAGCATCTCGGGCGGCTGCTCGTTGCGTATACGCGCGCGGCCGGCTCGCACGTGTTCGATGCAGGAACGCAGCTGTCCGCGCGCTCGATCGTCGCGCCGACCAAGATCGACGGCGACCGCGCGCACGACCGGCTCGTGGAGCTCTTCGCACGCGACGCGTGGACGCACGGGGGGACTCTGGTCACGCTCGGCGGCCGCTCGACGTCGAGCTCGCTCTGGGGCAGCACGTTCACGCCGTCGGTCGGCACTGCCGTGCAGATCGGGAACGACTGGCGCATACGAGGCAGTGTCGCACGCGGGTTCCGCGCGCCGAGCTTCAAGGAGATTCGGTACACCTTCACGAATCCGATCGCGAGTTACGTGATCGTCGGCAATCCCGATCTCGAGCCTGAGTCGTCGTGGAACACCGAGCTGGGCGTGTCATGGGCTCCGCGCCGCGAAAGCGCATTCGAAGTCGTTGGCTATCACACGCGCGTCGCAAATCTCATCGACACGAGACTCACGGGTATCAACGACGCCGGGTTCCAGGTTTATCAGAACCGCAATGTCGCGCACGCGGGGATCGACGGCGTGGAGGCGAGCGCACGAATCGCGTTCGCCGGCGGTGAGGCGTCGCTCGCGTACAATCATCTGCACGCACGCGACCTCGAGACAGGAAAGCAGCTCGACCGGCGCGCGCGGAACTCGATCCGGGCGCAGGTCTCCCGCGCATGGGCCGTGTTCTACGGGATCGGCGCGGACGCGAGCGTGCATTACACGGGTGCCGCCCCTGTCGCGGACTCGACCCAGGGCGCCTTCTTCGCGACCGATGTGCAGACGCGAGTCAATCTGACGCCGCGGATCGAGCTCTCAATGGGCGTGAACAACGCGTTCGACGCGCACCCCGCATTCTCGACGCCAGCGATGCGCCGGCAGGTGTTCGCGGGAATCCGTGCGAGGGCCGGAGGGGAATAACACCTAACTACGGGAACAGCGGACGACGGGAACAGCGGACGACGGGAACAGCGAACTACGGGAACAGCGAACTACGGGAACAACGGACTACGGGAACAGCGGACTACGGGAACAGCGGACTACGGGAACAGCGGACAACGGGAACACCGAACTACGGGAACAGCGAGCTACGGGAACAGCGGACTACGGGAACAGCGGACTACGGGAACAGCGAACTCCGGGAACAGCGAACTACGGGCCGTTCCCGTGTTTCTGTGTTCCCGTAGTAGCAGTGCTCCCGTAGTAGCAGTGCTCCCGTAGTAGCAGTGCTCCCGTAGTAGCAGTGCTCCCGTAGCAGCAGTGCTCCCGTAGTTACAGTGCTCCCGTAGTAGCAGTGCTCGCGTGAGGTTCTCCCAACGCGGCCGCTCCGAGCAGCACCACACTGATCCACACGGCATCTGCCACGAGCAGATGTGTGAGCTGGAGCGCCGTCGGCGCGTTGAGCGCGAGATTGGTTGCGCCGAGAATGATCTGCAGCACGACGGCGCCCGTTGTCACCATCGCCATTCGCGATGTCAGTAGGGACGGCCGGCGGCGCGTCAGCAACCACGCGCCGCGCACGACGGCGATGGCGGCTAGAATCGCGAGCGCGGGATGGACCACGCGCAGTCGCTCGAGAAAATGCGCCGTGGGCAGGAAATCGCGCCGCATGCCTTCCGCCACGGTCGCTGACGGGAATAGCGTATCGCCGAGGGACGTGATGGCGCCGCTGACCCCGACGGCGAGCGTCAGCAGCAGCAGCGAAAGCACGAGCGCGGCGTCCGCGCCCTCCTCTCGCCACCGATTTCCCGGAAAGCCCGCAAGGCGCCAGGCAGTCAGCGACAGGGCCGCAAGCAACACAAATGTCGTAGTAAGGTGAAGGCCGAGCCCGGCCACTCGCCCCCAGGATGCATCATTGGTGACCCAGCCGAATTTCACGAGGGCCGCTCCCAGCAGCGCCTCGACGATCATGAAGACCGCGCTCGCGATGGCGGGCTTGCGCGCAGGATCGTTCGCGGGACGGGCGCGGATCACCCAGATTGTGAGCAAGAACACAGCCACGAGCGCCAGCCCCGACGTGGTGCGATGCGTGAGCTCGATCAGCGTTTCGATCCGCGGCTCGCGCGGCACCACGACGCCATTACAGAGCGGCCAATGGCTGCCGCACCCGGCGCCCGATCCCGTGGCGCGCACGTATGCGCCCCACGCGATGACGAACAGGTTGAGTACGAGCACGCGCACGCTGAATCGTGCGAGTGCGTCGTTTGGTGGGGTATAACGGGTCACGATGCGGGAAATCTGGGGCGTGACACCGGGTCGTGCGACGGTCTGGCAGAAACGATCGGCGCGCGTTAGTCCTTCAGGCGTGAGGTCCGCTCCCGCGCAGTTCGCCCCGTCACGGAAGTTTTTCTCGCGCGGCGGCGCTCTCCTTGGTGCTTTCTGTGCACTCCTCACATTGGGGTGCGACTCGAGCTCCGGTCCCGGTGTGCACGTGTCGCGCGTGGAAGTGAATCTCCCGTCGACCCTGCTGATCGGCACCAATTCCCAGGCGGCCGCGCACGCGTTCGATCTCGCGGGAACCGAAGTGACTCCGACATCGATCACGTGGAAGTCGAGCAACGCCGCGACTGTCACGGTCGACAAGAACGGCATTCTCCTCGGGAAAACGCTCGGCACCGCGACCATTTCGGCCGTCATTGCGGGTGTGACCGGCGCCGCGACGATCACGGTTGTGCCACTTCCCGTGTTTGAAGTCGACATCACGCCCAACGGCGGAACAGTCGATCGCGGGCAGACGCTGCAGCTCCACGCAACGCTCTACGATCAGTTCTACTCGATTATCACCGACCGACAGGCGCAGTGGACGAGCAGCGCGCCGGGCATCGCGCAGGTCACGAGCAGCGGACTCGTGAATGGTCTCGCGGCGGGCACGACCGTGATCACGGCGAGCGCCGAAGACAAGATCGCGTCCGTGACGATCACGGTGGCAGTCACGCCGGTGCCCGGTGGCCCGAGTATCACATCCATCACGCCATCGCTGCTCACGCCGGGCTCCATCGCGACCATCCGGGGCACGAACTTCGGCGATACGCCGACGCTGAATGAAGTTCGTGTGGCCGGCGTACTCGCGAACGTCATGGCGGCGAGCTCGACCGAGCTCACGGTTCAGCTGGGCCAGAATGGATACGGCTGCGAGCCGACGCGGCTGGTCTACGTGCAGGTCGTGCACCTGAGCGCCGCCGACGCGAGGTTGCACCCGCTGCAATCGGTACCCACGCGCGTCCTGCAGCCCGGCGAGACACTGATGCTGTCGAGTGCCGCGGACAACAAGTGCGTCGAGCTTCCCGCGTCGGGAGGCCGGTATCTCATCAGCATCTTCAATACCGGCACTGACGTCGAAGCGGACACCGCGTTCCGGCTCCGCGGGGCCAACGGGCTCGTGCCATCAGGCGTCGCGTTTGCACCCTTCGCACCGCTCCCTGCGCTCCGAAGCACCGCTCCACGGTACCAGGCGACGCGCGGCGATATGGGATCACTCCTCGCGATCTCTCGCGATCGCGCAGAAGAGGCGGCGCACATGCGTCTGCTGCGCGCCAACATCGAGATGCTCAGACAGCCCGGGTCTGTTATCACCGAGTCGCCGGCCATGCGCGCGGCGGCGCGCTCCGGGGTCACCGCGAGCCAGCCCGTGGGATCCGTGGTGTCGATGAAAGTGCCGAACGTTGGTGGATTCCTCAATGGGGGAGCGAATTACTGCACCGACAATTTCCCGGTCAGCGCGCGGGTCGTATACAACGGCACGAAAGGCATTGTGCTCGAGGACAATGCGTCGCCGCTCGCGGGGCAGATGGATTCGCTCTATCAGAAGATCGGACAGGAATTCGACAACCTGATGTACGACGTGGACCGCACGAACTTCGGCGATCCGCTTCGCATGGACGACCTCCTCGACGGAAACGGCAAGATCATCATGCTGTTCTCGCCGAAGGTGAATTCGTTCGTCTCGATCGCCGGATTCGTTGCCTCGTGCGACTTCCGGACCGTGCAGGTCGCGCCGTCGAGCAACCACGCCGAAGTGTTCTACGCATTCGTGCCCACCGACGCCGGGACCGACGTCACCAAGCGCGAAACGCGCTCGGGTTGGTACCGGTACATCCGCTCGACCATCGTGCACGAGGTGAAGCACATCGCGTCGTTCGCGACGCGCCTTCGGGATTATGGGGAGGCACTCGAGGAGTCGTGGCTCGAAGAAGGCACCGCCAGGCACGCCGAGGAAATCTGGGCGCGGACGGCCGCATATAACGGATTGCAGCAGAAGAGCAATGCGACGTATGCGCAAACCATCTTCTGCGACGTTCGTCCCGCGTCCGCGCCGCAGTGCGCGGGCAAGCCGTACGCGATGGTCAGGCATTTTGAAAAGAACGGCCTCTACGATTACATGACCGATCCGGAACAGCATTCCCCCCTCGGTCCGAAGTCGGGGCTCCCGGACGGCTCGTTCTACGCCAGCGCGTGGGCGCTAACGCGCTGGGCGATCGACAATTCGGGCATCGATGAAGCGACGTTCCTCAACGCGCTCGTGCACACAAGTCAGACGGGGACGGCCAACCTCACGGCGCGCGCGGGCAAGACATGGGAAGAATTGCTGGGCGAATGGTCGCTCACCATGTACGCCGATGATCTCGCGGGCGTGACGCCGCTCGATCCGCGCCTCACGTTCCCGTCGTGGAACCTCCGTTCGATCTTCGCCGGGCTCAATACCGATTTTCCGGTCGACTTCCCGCTCTCATACCCGCTCGTGCCGCGCGCGCTCGCGTATGGCGACTTCATGGCGTCGATCGGCAAGGTCGCCGGCGGGGGTTACGCGCTCTTTGATCTCAACGGCACGCAATCCGGCCGCCAGTTGCTGCAGCTCCAGAACCCGCAAGGCAAAGATCCCTCGCCGCGGCTGCGCATGGCCATTCTGCGCCTGCAGTAGAATCGTTTAGATCGGGCCTCGCGTGGAGCCGCAAGGCACGAACTACTCGCGCAGCGCCTCCATGGCTGTCGCGCGAAAGACTTCGCGGCCGGTGATCACGCCGATCCCTACGGCCATGGCCGTCATCAGCACGGCAATCAGCACCGTCGGAATCACGGCGACGGTGAACGAAAGATCGAACACCCACTTCATGAGGGCCCATGCGCCCCCGACCGAAAGCATCATGCCCGCGAGCGCGCCGAGCACGCCGAGTGCCGCGTACTCGGAGAGGAGCATGCGCCCCACCTGGCGCCTCGTCGCGCCGAGCGTCTTGAACAGCACGCTCTCGCGGAGGCGTTCGCGCCGCGTCGCCGCCACTGCGCTGAACAGCACGGGAATGCCCATCGCAAAACTGAACAGCGCCAGAAACCGGACAGCGTTTGCCGCGCGCGACACGATACGTAGGATGGTGCGCCGGATGAGCGACAGGTCGATACTGGCGACGTTCGGGTAGCGCGTCACTGCCTGTCGCTGGAGCCGCGCGATCGCCGAGTCGGACGGGACGGACGCCACCATGATGTGCTGCCGCGGCACATCCGCGAGCGCGGCCGGCGGAAACACGGCAAAGAAGTTGGGTTCAAAGCGCCCCCAGTTCACATCGCGAAGGCTCGTCACGCGCGTGCGAACGACCGCGCCCTGCACGTCCCATGTGATCGTGTCGCCGAGGTGCACCTTGAGCCCCTGCGCGACATCGCGATCGAACGACAGGTCGAACATCGAATCCGTTTGCTGCCGCCGGCCGAAGAACTTCCCGGCGACCACTTTCTCCGTTGCGACCATGGTGTCGCGATACGTCGACCGGTACTCGCGTGTGAGCGCCCAGAACTGCGGGCCAATACCCGCGGCGCGCGCGTACGCCGCCGGCGTTTTTCCATTGATCTCGGCGATACGCATCGTGACGAGCGGCACTGATTCGAGCAGCTGGTTGCCGCCCGCGCGAACGAGCGAGTCGATGCCGGCACGCTGGTCGTCCTGCACGTCGAAGAACAGGACGTTGCCGCGCGATGATGCCGCGGTGACGTCGAACTGACGCACGAGATTCGCCTGCACGAGGTACAGCGTGCTGACGAGGCACGCACCGAATCCCAGCGCGATGACGACGGACTGCGTCTGGTTCGCCGGCCGGTGCAGGTTCGCGAAACCCTGGCGCATCACGAACGGCCACGGCGCGCGAGCCGCGCGGCGCGCGACCGCGGTGAGGAGCCACGCGCTCGCCACCAGCACGGCAAGACTCCCCGCGATGCCAAGTGTGAAGATGAAACCTTCGCGCGCGCTGTCGGCGCGCGCATACGCGAGCGCGATGACCGAGACCGTGAGCCCCGCGGTCACGATCCAGCTCAGCACGTCACGGCGCCGCGCGGTGCCCATGGTTGAGGCATCGCGGCGGAGCGTCGCCAGCGGCGACACGTGCCGCAGGGCGACCAGCGGCCGGAGCGCGAACACCAGAGCTACCCACGTGCCGATGCCGAGTCCGGTGAGCAGCGCTCGCGGCTCGAGGCGCACGTGCACGTCGACGGGAATCCAGTCATGGATGAGTTGGGGGAGCGCGAACTGAATGCCGACGCCGAGCGCCGCCCCGGCCGCCGCACCGGCGAGTCCCATGAGTGCGGCCTGCGCGACGTACACGCCCAGTACCTGCCGGCTCGTCGCGCCGATGCATCGGAGGATCGCGACCACATCGATCTTTCGCTGCACGTACGCGTGCACGCCGCTCGCGACGCCGATACCGCCGAGCAGCACCGCAACGAGGCCGACCACACCGAGAAACTGCGTGAGCTGGCCAATGGCCGCGGTCATGTTGCTCTCGCTCTCGCGCACTGTTCGGATGCGCACCTGCTCGCGTTCCAGCACTCTGCGAACCGGCGTGACCCAGCGCGCCGGCGGCATGCTTTCGGGCAACCGCACGAGCGTTTCGTATTCGGCGCGAGCGCCGAAACCGAGGAGCTTCGTTTCGTCGACCCAGTGTTCGCTGATGAAGACCCGCGGCCCGATGATCGTGGCGACGCCCGGGTCGCCCGGAATGGACTGCATGGTTGCGACGATGACGAACTTCGCGTAGCCGAGGGCCAGCGTGTCGCCGACGCGCGCGTCGAGCGCAACGAGCAAGGATGGATCAACCACCGCCGCGCGACTCGACGCGAGCGCGTTCCATTGTTCGGGGGGTGCCGTCTCGACCGTCCCGACGAGCGGGTACCCGGCCGACACGGCGTGAATCTCCGCGAGCCGCGTACCCCCGGAGCGCGGCGCCGTCGCCATCGACGCGAACGTGGTGACCTGCGCCGTGGGCACGCCGCTCGTGCGCACGGAATCGAAGACCGCGCGCGCCGCCGGAGAAAACGAGCCGCGCGCGGTGAAGGAGACGTCGCCTCCCATCATCGCCCGCGATTGCTCGCGGATGGACCGGAGCGTGTTGGCGCTGAACGAATCGATCGCGACGAGCGCGGCGACGCCCAGTGAGATGCTGCTCATATACACGAGCAGGCGTCGTCTCGCACTGCGGCTCTCGCGCCAGGCGATTCTCAGGAGAGACATTTTAGGGCAAAGGGCGAACGGGCGAACGGGCGACAGGGGGTCAACGGGGGGGTCAACCGGGCGACGGGTCGATGGCGCCGTCTTTTAGCGCGATGATTCGTTCCGCGCGCGCGGCCAGGGCGCGATCGTGCGTCACGAGCACCACCGTCGTTCGCTCCGTTTTGTTCAGTTCCTCCAGCAGGGCAATGATCTTCTCTCCCGTCGCCCCGTCGAGATTTCCGGTCGGTTCATCGGCAAAAAGAACGCGTGGGCGGTTGGCAAAGGCGCGTGCAATCGCCACGCGCTGCTGCTCGCCGCCCGAGAGCTGCGACGGATAATGGTCGAGCCGCTCTCCGAGTCCCACGTGCGCGAGGATCTCGGCGGCGCGCTTCGCCGCGTCGTTCACGCCGCGAAGCTCGAGGGGCACGCCGACATTCTCGTGCGCGGTGAGCGTCGGGATGAGCTGGAAGCTCTGGAACACAAAGCCTACCTTTTCTCCACGGAGTTTCGCGCGGGCATCTTCGTTCATCGTGTGGAGCGGCGCGCCATCGAGGTGTACCTCGCCGCGGGTCGGGGTATCAAGCCCCGCGAGGAGCCCGAGGAGCGTCGTCTTTCCGCTTCCGGACGGCCCGACCACCGCCACGAACGCGCCGTCCGCGATTTCGAATGAAACGTCGTGCAATACGGTGAGCTGGTGGGACCCGCTCTGGTATTCTTTGGAGAGATTTCTGGCTACGAGCATGCTTCGAGTGAAAACGGGAATTCTTGCAGCGAGCGCGGCGCTCTGTATGTCGGTGCAGGCGTGCAGCCGGGAGGTGCCTCCGCCGCAATCAAGCAGCGCGACATCGGCCGTGGCACCGGCCGTGGCGCCTGCGGCGCCGGCGGACACGCGTCCCGTGGTTCTCGTGCTCGGCACCAGCCTCGCGGCCGGACTCGGGCTCGACAACCCTGCTGACGCGTATCCCGGAGTGCTTCAACGCATCGCGGACTCCGCGGGTTTCGGCGTGCACGTCGTCAACGCCGGCGTGAGCGGGGAAACCTCGGCGGGTGCGCGGCGTCGCGTTGAGCGTTTTCTCTCGCCTGCACCCGCGATTGTCATTGTCGAAACCGGAGCGAACGACGGGCTGCGCGCGCTCGACGCGGATTCGACGGCGGCCAACCTGAGGGCGATCGTGGACACGATCCGCGCGCGTGCCCCAAGCGCGAAGGTGGTAATCGCTCAGATGGAGGCCCCGACCAATCTCGGGCCGGCATACACGAAGCGGTTCCACGATCTGTACCCGGCGGCGGCGAAGGCGACGGGCGTGACGCTCATGCCGTTCCTGCTGGACGGAGTGGCCGGGACTCCGCGGCTGAATCAGGAGGACGGCATTCATCCGACGAAGGAGGGGGCGGCGATCGTGGGGCGCAACGTGTGGAAAACCCTGGCGCCGATGCTGAAAAAGGGGGGTGCGGGTTGAAGAGAAGGGCCATGCGGGCTATTCTTCCAAGCTATCCCAAAACCTTGATACTCAGTCAGTTATGCCCATTCCCGCGACACAAATTCGGCGGGGCATGGTGATCGTCTGGGAAGGCGATCCCGCCCGCATTATCGAATTCCGGCACCATACGCCCGGCAACCTCCGCGCCATGGTGCAGGCCAAGCTCAAGAATCTCCGTACCGGCAACAGCTTCGAGCACCGGTTTCGTGCGGACGACTCCATTGAGAAGGCGAACATGGAGACGCACGAGCTCGAGTTCATGTACCAGGGTGGGGATACCTACCACTTCATGAACACCGAGAATTACGACCAGCTCGAGATGGACGACGAGGCGCTGGGCGACGCGGCGCAGTGGATGCAGCCGGGCCTCAAGATCATCGCGGAGTACTATAACGGCCGCGCGATCGGCATTCAGCTGCCCGAGCGTCTCACGCTGGAGATCGTCGAAACGGCGCCGGTGATGAAAACGGCAACGAAGACGGCGTCGACGAAGCCGGCGAAGCTCGAAAACGGCGCAACGGTCAACGTGCCCGAGTTCATCGGGACCGGCGAGCGCGTGCGCGTGAATCCGAACACGGGCGAATACCTGGAGCGCGCCAAAGACTAGGGAATGCCCGAGTGCCCGGTTACCCGAATGGCCGATTGACCGATTGACCGCTGGACCGATTAGGTTTGGAGTTCGTTTCTGGTGACTGTAGCTCAATTGGTTAGAGCACCGGACTGTGGCTCCGGGGGTTGCGGGTTCAATTCCCGTCAGTCACCCTAAAGCCTCAAGTGATGGCGGTTTAGGTCCGTAGCTCAATTGGTGGAGCACCGGTCTCCAAAACCGGGGGTTGGGGGTTCGAGTCCCTCCGGGCCTGTCGGTACAACGTAGAGGAGAGGGGACAGCTGTTAAGGGTTGGTGAAGGAGTCGGCGGTATCGTCTAGGGGTCCAGGACACAGCCCTCTCAAGGCTGGAACACGGGTTCGAATCCCGTTACCGCTATGGGTCAGGAGGGTCCGGCCCCATCGTCTATCGGTTTAGGACGCGACCCTTTCAAGGTCGAAAGACGGGTTCGATTCCCGTTGGGGCTATACGAACAACGAAAAACGAAATGGAAATTGAAATTGAAGAGCGAAGTTGAAATTGAAGTCTGAAGTGGTGCACGGTGTTCTTGATACTTCATGGCATCAACTTCACTCTTGCATTTGCATTTTCTTTTCGGTTTTGGCTGTAAGGGGGGCGTAGCTCAGTTTGGTTAGAGCACTCGACTGTCACTCGAGAGGTCGCGGGTTCGAGCCCCGTCGCTCCCGTTGTACAATTGAAGTTGCAGTGGCCCTGGTGGTGAAATTGGTAGACACGCCGTCTTGAGGGGGCGGTGCCGAAAGGCGTCGCGGTTCGAGTCCGCGCCAGGGCATTTCGGGGTACAAGCAGGTCCCGCCACAGTAGCTCAGTGGTAGAGCACTCGATTCGTAATCGAGCGGTCGTCAGTTCAATCCTGACCTGTGGCTCTCGCTCTCTCGTTCTCTCGCGTTCTCGTTCTCTGCTTTATCCAACGTACAAGTACGTGAACCCCTTCTCCTGCGCCCGGTTCACGATAATCACCCCCGCCGCGACGGGGCGGCATTTGGGGACGAGATTCGCGAGCAGGTCCTGGCGGACGTCTTCCTGCTGAAGGTTCAGGCGCCGCGCGTACGTGCCTGACACAGCGCGGAGCGCCAGTGAGCACACCGTGAATTGCACGCCACGGTTTCCCATCGACGTGATCTGACGCATCTGCGGATTCGCGGTCGCGCGCGGCGCGGGCGTTGAATCCGCGGCCGAACGCGTGCTGTCGGCGTTCGCCGGGGGCGCACCGCCGCGGCCCGCGGGGCGGGCCGGAACGTCGAGCGCTTCGCCGATCTTGTACTTCTCCCACATCGCATCGTTGAGCGCGAACGCCGTCGCCTGATGGCGGAAGGACACGATGCTGTTGATGTCCTCCTGCTTGAACCCATAGTCGCTGACGTTCGCCGTAATGAAGTTGTTCGCGAACATCATGTCGCCGACTTTGTCCTTGGTGACGCAGTCGTAGATCTGCTTGTGCTCGCCCTTGAAATCGTCGAGCCACTTGTCGAGCTCGTGGGTCTCGAGCACGTGCTCGGCCTGCGCAGAGCGGGGGATGGCGAACGCGGCCGAGAACGCGGCCGTGCCCGCGGCGAGACGCGTGAGAAACCCGCGGCGTTTGAAGGAATCAGTCATGAGAGCGGCGTGGGATGTGTCCGGAAAAATACGCGGACAGATCGCGCGCCGCTGCGTCAGGCGAAGGAGCCTCTCTTTGCGACGCCCAGCACGCCCAGAAGAAGGCACGCGGGAATGGCAAGCAGAAGCGCGAAGTCCACGCGCTTCGGCGGGAGCGGGCCGATGTGCTCCTCTGTGCCGCGGGTCAGGAGCGTGTAGAGCCACTCGTCGAACGACTCGCCACGCGCGCGCTGGAAGCTTTCAGCGAATGGAAGATCGCTCTTCCAGAGTGCGCGGAACTCACGCGGCCCGAGCTCCGCGGCCATGGCCGTGAGGGCGCGGTTGCCGACGCCGTTGCCCGTGGCCCCGTACCGGCGGCCGGCGTTGATGAGCATTGGCGAAGTCATCGCCTTCGGATCGAGGTCATGCATCGTCGGCATCGACCGGCGCGGCGCGAACGCGAGCGCTGCACACGCGTTTGGATGGTGTGCGACGCACGCCTCGGCGACTGGTT
>DASRAP010000308.1:0-2319 GCA_035638155.1 Gemmatimonadaceae bacterium
CGGCGCGCGATCGCGTCGAGCTGGAACAGGGTGACCCCCGGCCGCACCGAATCGAACGCCGCCTGCTGGGCGCCGAGTACGAGATCGTAAATCGCCTTTTGGCGCGGCGTGAATTTCCCGTTCACCGGGAAGGTGCGCGTCACGTCGGCGGTGTACTGGCCCCATTCGGCCGCGGCGTCGATGACGACGAGGTCGTCGTTCTCGGTGCGGCGGCGGTTCACGTCATAGTGGAGCGTCGTGGTGTTCGGCCCGCTGCCCACGATCGAGGGATATCCCAGGCGATCGGCGCCGTTGCTGCGGAATCCCTCTTCCAGCGCGGCCTCCAGCTCGTACTCGTACATCCCCGGCTTGGACGCACGCATCGCGGCGATGTGTCCTGCGACGCTGATGTCGACGGCGCGGCGCAAGCGCGCGACCTCATCGGCGTCTTTGACGTAGCGCATTGAATCGACGACCGGCAGGACATTGCGGACGTCCGCTCCCGAGAACACGAGATCGGAGATTCGGTTTTCTTCCTTGGTCTTCGAATTGATCACCGTGTAAATCGGACGGGGACCCGCGAAGCGCGCGCGCATCAACCGACTGTCGAGCGAATCGATCGGTAGAATCGTCTTGATGCCGGAGAGCCGCACCGCGGTCGTGTCGGGGCCGAGCCGGAGCCCGGTCCAACGCTCGCGCGAGGGCGTGCGCGGCGGCAAAAACAGCACGGTTTCGACCGAGTCAGGACCCCGCGCGGTCAGCAGCAGCCACGCGTCCTGCGTTTCGAGCTGCGTGAGATAGAAAAAGGTGTTGTCCTGCCGGAAATCGTTGTCCTGCACGTAGTCGATTTCGATATTGCGCTCATGCCCCGCGGGAATCAGCACCGTGCCGCGGCCGATCCGGCGCAGCAGCGCGCGCCGGCGCGCCGCCACGGCGGCCGTGTCGACGGGTCGACCCATGCCGGGCAGCTGCGGCACCACCTGATAGACGCCGATCGGGGCCGCAGATCCCGCTGATTGTGACGCGGATTTCGCGCAGAGGACCATGCTGATGATTGTCGCGAGGAGTACGAATCTCATGGCGATCAATCTACACCTGCTTGACTCCGCTCGCGTGTCCGAGCGAAACTATGCACCCATGACGATCCACGGAGCGCTGACACACGCGGAAGCGGAACGGCTCGCGGCGCGGATCGCCGAGCTCGAGCATGAGCGTAAGCATTTGCTTGCGGTCATTGAAATCCTCAAGGAAGCGTCGAGCTCCTTGCATTTCATTGACATTCTCCAATCAATCGCGCGCAAGCTCGGCGAGTCGTTCGGGCTCGACCGGTGCTCGATTTTCCTCGGCGAAAAGGGCGGCCGCCAGGTCCGGCTGGTCGCCTCGTACGAAGATCCCACGATCCGCAATTACGTCGTCGACCTCGAGCGCTATCCCGAGCTGAAGCGCGCGATGCAAAGCGGCGAGACGGTGTTTATTCCCGACGCCGCGAACGATCCGTCACTGAAGCACGTGAAAGGCGAGCTGATCAATCGCCGGGTGAAGTCGATCACGGTCGTCCCGATCACGTGGAGAACGGTCGCGATCGGGGCGATTTTTCTCCGCACCTTCCGCGACGGCCCCACCTTCTCCGATGCCGACGTGCGCTTCGTGCAGGTCGTCGCCGCGCTGACCGCGCAGGCGCTCCGCAACGCGCACCGCTATGAGCGGCTCGAGCAGCGCACCCACGGGACCACGGAAAACCTCAAGCGGATGGAATTGGAGCGCGTCGCCCTGCTCGCGTTTCTCCGGCGCCTGCTGGATGCGTTTGGGCTGCAACGGGAAGGCGCCTGGGGCGAAACGCTGCTGCCCAAAGCCAGCGCCGACGAGCTCGACCGCCTGGTGGGCGTGGCGATGGCGGTGATTCAGGAGGAAGCCAAAGGCCGGTGAAGAAACCCGCGGCTCGCGCCGCCGAGCTGCGGCGGATCCTGGAGCGGGCGAGTCACGCGTACTACGTCCTCGACAAACCCGAAATGTCGGACGCCGAGTACGACGTGCTGTTCAAAGAACTTCAGGCGCTGGAACAGCAGCATCCCGAGCTCCACACGCCTGACTCCCCCACCCTCAGGGTTGGCGGCGCGCCCGCCGAAGGTTTCCGCAAACATCGCCATCTCGTCCCGATGCTGTCGCTCGCGAACGCGTTCAGCGACGCCGAGCTCGAGGAATGGGAGGCGCGCAACGCGCGGCTCGTCGCCGAGGTGAAAGAGGCCGGCTACACGCTCGAGGTGAAAATCGACGGCGCGGCGGTGAGCCTCACGTACGAAGACGGCGTCTTCGTCACGGGCGTAACCCGCGGGAACGGCG
>DASRAP010000309.1:0-15175 GCA_035638155.1 Gemmatimonadaceae bacterium
TCGGGGGCGTGTTATGCAAGACCATGCTTCCGAAGCAGCCGGTCAAGGCGCGGCCGCGAGATACCCAGGATTTGCGCCGCGCGGGTTTTCTGCCTCCCCGTCGCTGCGAGGACGCGGGCAATGTGTTCCCGCTCGGCAGCCTCCAGTGTCGCGCTCGCGACGTCCTGGGCGGTTGTTACAGGGCCGAGTGTCAGGTGCTCCGGCCGGATCACACCGGCTCGCGCGAGCACGACGGCACGCACGAGACAGTTCTCCAGCTCGCGCACGTTTCCCGGCCACGTATGCGCAACGAGCACGTCGACAGCATCGTCTGACAGCGCCACATCCGCCGCCTCGAGTGACTTGCATGCACGCAGCACGAGCCGCCGCGCCAACGGCGGGATGTCACCGCTGCGTTCCCGGAGCGGCGGAAGCGTGATGTCGAACACGCGAAGTCGATAATACAGATCCTCCCGGAACTTACCCTCGCTGACCATCAACTCGAGATCGCGGTGCGTGGCTGCAATAACGCGCGCGTCCGTGCGCTCGGTTTTTTCCGACCCGACCGCCTGGTATTCGCGGTCCTGCAACACACGCAGAAGCTTGGATTGAAACTCGAGCGACGTGTCGCCGATCTCGTCGAGGAAGATCGTCCCGGCGCCCGCGATCGCGAACCGGCCGCGGCGATCGCCAACGGCGCCGGTGAACGATCCGCGCACATGCCCGAACAATTCAGACTCGAGCAGCGTCGAGGGGAGTGCCGCGCAATTCACCGGTACGAACGGTTCTTGCGCGCGCGGGGAGTTCGCGTGGATCGCGCGCGCGACCAGTTCTTTTCCCGTCCCGCTCTCGCCGCGAACCAGCACCGTCGTGCGCACGGAGGCCGCCTGGCCGATGCGCTTGAACGTTTCGATCATTCGCGGATCGCGACCCACAAGCACGTCGAGTGTCGGCTCCGACTTCGGGTCGCCAGCCGCCGCGTCCTTGCGTGTTGCGCGATCGGAAAAGAGCCGGTCCACGGTGCGTCGCAGTTCGTGCAAGTCGAGCGGCTTGACGAGAAACTCCACCGCGCCCGCGCGCATTGCCGAAACGACGGTCGGCATGTCGTCGTACGCCGTCATCATGATCACGTCGGCCGACGGCACGCGCTCGGTGAGCACGTCCAGCAACTCGAGACCGTCGAGCCCCGGCATCCTGACGTCGCAGAGCACGACGTCGGGACGCCAGCGCTCGAGGCCGGCCAACGCCGCAGCAGCGTGCTCTGCGGTCCGGATGTCCCGGTCATGTCGTGCAAGGGAAGCCACGGTGGCCGTCCGGATCGCCTCGTCGTCATCGACGATCAGCACGCGCTGCGTCGAAGGCATTATTGCTTCGGTACGGTGAGGGTCACGATTCGTGTGTTCCACGACTGCGCACCGACGAAGAATACGGATTTGCCATCAGGAGAAATGGCCTGCTCGCCGAACTCCCGGTAGCCCGGCTGCGATGACGTGAGCACGTGCGGAGCGTCGCCATTGATCGGGAACACCGCGATGTCGAATTTCTCCGTGCCTTGCCTGCACGGGATGCAGATGTCGACGACGAGATTCTTCCCGTCCGGGGCAAAGTAAATCTCTCCCAGCTGTCCGCCGAGCGGGTTTGCAATGCGGCGCGACTCTCCGGTTCGCAGAGAGAACAGGTTGATGACGCTCTGCTGGTTGTCCCACACGGGAAACGCGGTCCACGCGCCGTCGGCGGACACGCCCATCAAATACGTGTTGCCCGGCGACGTTGTGCCCGAGAACGCCACGCGTCGCGCGCGGGTCCGAAGGTTCACTGTCTCGACGCCCCTGTCGAGGCTCTTGAGCAGCAGCAGCGTATCGTTGGCGAAGAACGGTTGTTCACCCTGCGGGCTCGCGATCGGTGCGGACGCGAGCAACCGGTCCGTTCCATCGAGTGTCATTTCGCGGGCCTCGCGCGCCGGGTCACCGAGGCCCTTTGGCCGCGAGATGTACCGAACCGCGAGTCCGTCGCTCCGCCATTTCACCGCGCCGCCGATCGCGGCTGCACCGGCCGGACGCACAAGATCGCGCGCCTTGCCCGACTGCACGTCGATCACTCGCACTGCGGTCGACGGCGCGCCAATGACATAGGCGATTTCGCGCCCCGATGGTGACCAGTCGAGGCCGGGCCCGCCGAACTCCGCATCGCCGATCGCGCGCGCGCCAGATCCGTCAGCGTTCGCGATGAAGATGCGCTGGCCCCCCGATGCCATGCCGCGCCAGAAGGCCATCTGGCGTCCATCGGGAGAGAACTTGATACCGGTGAGCGGTGCCGAGTCAATCGGCGACATGCTCGACAGTGCACCGCCCTCGAGCGGCGCACGCTCCATGTGCTTCAGAATCACCTGTTGCGTGGCGGAGAATTCGTTCGGATTGGTGGCGGACCATGCATAGGGCACAGCACGCGCTGGTACGGTGAACCGCTGAAGCAACTGCCCCTGCGGCGTGCTGATTTCCAGCATGCCGGTCGCCTGCGAAAGGCGCGCAATCTTCGATCCGTCGCTCGAAAAGCCGATCATGCGATAGCGGGCTCCCTCGAACGTCGATCTCTGCTTCGTGCGCAAATCGAGGTAGTGCCAGAGGGATACAGACTCGGTCGTCAACGTGCCGAACATGAGGTGCTGACCGTCGGGCGACCAGGCGATTTCGCCGCCACCGCCCGTTCCTTCGTACACGACCTCCTCTGTCCCGCCGTTGAACGGTGCAACGACGATGCGAAACCTTCCTGAGTCCGACGACGCGAAGGCGATCCGCCGGCTGTCAGGTGACCAGGCGGGGTAGGCGCCCGGTCGCGTTGTGATGCGACGTGCGGTGCCGGTTGGCAGTCCCGTCGCCGTGTCGACCGGCAGGATCCAGATTGTGCGCGCAGGCGCGCCGTCCCGGTAGGACGAGGCGATGAAGCGGCCGTTTGGTGACCATGTCACGAAGTTTCCGACGCTCACGCCGGAGACCACCTTCCAGTCGCCTGCCTTGCGGTCGAACCTGATGAAGGAGTCCTCTCCGCCGACGACGACGAAGCGTTTGTTCGGCGACTCAGCCCCGAAGTAATAGCCTTCGGGGTAGAGTTTTCCGGCGGCGCTGATCGTCAGTGCGGGCGTCTTCGATTGCGCAGCGGCAGTCGAAACAGCAGCAACGGTGGCAACGAATGAGAACAGGAATCGGGCGCGCATCGTAGTCTCTCCGGGGAGCGGGGTGTGAACGCGCCATTCCAGAAACAAATCGCGGGCCAGACGCTGCGGGGCGGACGAAGCTGTTAGCGCAGCGTGAGTTACGTCAATCCCGTGTCCGCGGGCGGGAGGCCGGGCGAGCCCGGCGCCGTGAACGTGTTACGCGTTCTCGTTACGACGCTTCGCCCGCCGGTCGCGGCCCGGCCTGTTCGAAATCACCCTGCGCAGTGTCTCGGGCTCGGCGTCTCGCGCCGGGCTGACTGGAGTCGTAGTGTAAGGCGCGTGTCAAATCCGGACCTTACGGCACTCACCCCGGCAGTCGCCTCCGGCTCTCCAACCGCACCACCGGGAACGATGCCGGCGGAGTTGGCAGCGCTGTCTGCTTCGACGGCCGCGGAGCGCGAGAGCGCGTGGAGTCGGTTTGTCACTTCGTATACGCCGCTGTTGCTGCGAGTCGCCCGCACCGTCATGCATGACCATGACGCGGCGATGGACGCGTATACCTTCGTGCTTGGGCAGCTGCGCGAAGACGACCTCCGGCGTCTCCTGGCGTACAGAGCCACGGCGGACTGTTCGTTTTCAACGTGGCTCGCCGTCGTCGCGCGCCGGCTATGTCTGGACCATTACCGGCAGAAGTACGGTCGAGTGAGAACAGACGCTCCGGAGGCACGCGACGCCCAGCGGGAGCGCCGGCGCCTGGCTGATCTCGTCGCCGTCGAGGTGGAACCTCAGCTCGCCGCGACCAATCCGGACCCTGCGGCCGCGCTCGAGCAAGCGGAAATCATCAACGCGGTCCAGGCCGCGCTGAGCGGCCTCGCTCCGCGTGACCAGTTGCTGCTGCGGTACCGGTTCGACGACGATCTTCCTGCGCGCGAGATCGCGCGGCTGATGCGGTTTCGATCCGTGTTTCACGTGTATCGTCGCGTGAATGCGCTCCTCGCGTCGTGCAGGACCGCGCTCGCGCAAAAAGGCATTCGGAGTACCAGCGGATGATTCGTCAATTTGTGTGCCTCCGTCCGTTCACCTCCAAGGATAGATGAGCGACGAGACCTACTCAGCAGACCCGATGCATGGTGGGGGCGATGCAGGCGGGCACCTCGACGCGGGCACCGTTGCGGCGTATCTCGACGACCGACTGCCCGCGGCGAAGACGGTGTTCGTCGAAGCGCATCTCGCGCGCTGCGACGTGTGCCGCGCGGAAGTTGTGCAGCTCGACGCAATCGTGCGTCCAGCTCGTGTGTGGCCACGCCCGTATTTCGTGGGTCTCGGTCTCGCGGCCGCGGCGGCACTGGTTCTGATCGTGCTCCCGTCGCGAAACGCGCCCTCAGGGGTAGCGGCAGACTCCGCCTCACAGACGTTCCGCATTCGCGCGCTCGGCGCGCTCACCCAGCCGCCGATCTACCTGGGCGTGCCGGTACGCGCGCCGTCGACCCAGGAGCGGGAACGCTTCGCGAACGGGATGCGCGCATACACCGAGGCACGCTACACGGACGCTGCCGCTCTCCTGAAAGAGGTGCAAGCCGGCGGGATCGACGGTGCAGCGACTCGATTCTTCCTTGGTGCAAGTCTCCTGATGCTCGATGACGCGCCCGGGGCGGCCGATGCGTTTGCGCGAGTCATCGACGCGGGGAAAACGGGGTATCTCGCGGAAGCGCACTATTACCGAGCGAAGGCCCTCCTTCGCATGAATCAGCCCGATTCCGCCGCCGTGGAGCTCGATCGATCCGCCGGAGCCGGTGAGGAAACCATGAAGAACACATCGCGGGCATTACAGGACAGCCTACGACGCGCGCGCGGGCGGTAGCCGCGGGAGTTGCCCTCGCTCTGATCGCGGCAGCGAACAACGCTGGCGCGCAGCGGACGGAAGCGCGCCGCCTCTGGCTTGCGGCCCTGGACCAGAAGGCGGAATTCCACGTCGACAGTACGCTCGTGCTTCTCCGGGCGGCCATACGCGCCGATTCGTCGTACTTCCTCCCGTACGATTTGTACCTCTCCGAGATGAAGACGCATCATCGATTCGATCAACTGCGGCGCGAATTCCCCGAGCCGCCGGCGTCTTCAACAAGCCTGGCCCAGTGTGTTTCGGCTGCAGCGCGTTTTCCGCGAGGGTTCGACTACGTCGCGCTCAATCGTGTGATTCAGCGCCTGGATCGCCTGCCGGATCCCAGCGGCTGCAGGGCGTCAATCGCCGCGCGACAACGGTTTCCGTTTTCTCCCGAGCGAGCACTGGCCGAAATCAGGGAGGCGTTGGCACGCGAGCCCGAGTCGGACAACACGTTGTGGCTGAGGTACGCGGAAATTCTCAACGCCCTCGGCAGAAGGTCAGACGCAGCCGCCGCGCTTGTTCAGGGGATTCGTCAATCTCCCCATCCATTACATGCGCTGGTCCTCCAGGTGGCTCTCGTCGGTCAACGATTATTGATGGGCGATTCGGCGGGAGCACTGAACCTGCAGGCGGCAATCGGCGCGTCGGTCGCCCGGGATGGGCGGCCGTTTCTCATGTGGTACCACATCGAATACGCAGCAGACCGGGCGAGAAGCGCCGGGAACATCCCGCTCTTCCGCGCACTGACCGAGACGCAGGAGAAGATTGCCCACGACGCAAACGGGTTCGTCCAGGAATGGTGGAATGCCGTCAATCTCGGAAGCACGCTTCTCGAGAGCGAGAAGGATCCGAAGGCGTCAATTGCACCGCTGACGCGCGCCGTCCTGCTGGCGGACCGCATCGGAATCCGGTCGCTCATCATGCAGGCGTACCAGAAGCGCGGACGCGCGTTCGAAAAGAAAGGAGACGTCGCACGCGCCGAGTCGGACTTGCGGAGAGCGCTCGCGTTCACCGACGCTGATGACCACTACGACATCGCCGAGGCGCATCACAATCTCGCGCACCTGTATGAACGACAGGCCATGTGGGCTGACGCCGTGCGAGAAATCGATCTCTATTCCCGGCACGCGCGACGCCCGCAGGAGGGGTTCACCGCCGATTACATGATGAGCCTTCGCGACGGCGGAATGGTCAAATGGAACGCGGGGCTGCACGCGGCGGCCAGGCAGTCGTTCGAAGCGATGGTGCGCGTCATCGAGAGCAGGAAAGAGAATTATCTGTACGCGGGCGAGTACTACGAGCGCGCCGGTGATTACGCGCGCGCGCTTGGATACTACCGTCGGGGGGCGGCGCAGAACCTCGTCACTGATCGTCCGGGGAATCTTGCGGGGCTCACGCGCATGTTCGCTGCCCTCGGCATGCGTGACAGCGCGCGTGCAGCGGCGACGCAGCACGACCAGCCGGCGTATCTCCAGGGCGAGTCCCGGCTTCTTCCCGCGATCCTCGTTGCCGACGGACACGCCGACGAAGCCATCAGGCTTGCCCGCATTGACGTCACCGAACAGGAGAAGAAGGCGTCTGTTGCCGGGACGACGACCGCAACGATACAACTCGCGCGGTTGCTCCTTGACGCCGGGCGCGCGGAGGCGGCGGGGCGCGAAGCGCTGCGGGCTGAGCGTCTGGCCGCGAGTGCCAATCTTCGTGGCGAGGCAATCGAAGCGCTGGTGCTGCGGGGAAGGGCACAACTTCGCGCGCGCGAACCAGCATCGCTCGTGACACTGCGCCGCGCACGCGCCCTGGTGCGCGTGAATCCGACGGTGGCGGCGGAGCGGGATGTCGAACTGGCGATCGCCGATGCCTACGCAGAATTCGGTCCGTCTGCAGAGGCGCTCGCGGCATACGACCGGGCGGCGGGAATCAGTCAGCGCGTCACCGCCGCGTATGACTCGGCGGATTATCGTGCCCGGAGCCGCGATCAGCAAATCGCGTCGTTCGACGGAGCGCTCCGCGTTCTGCTCCGGATGCCGGAGTCGCGCACGCGGTTGGAGCAGCTGTTCTCGTGGTCCACCCGGAAGAAGGACGCCGTGCTGAACCACGGAGACGGCGGACACGTCGCGATGCGGCCCTCGGGCCTGTCGGACGTGGTACGCGGACTCGACAGGGAAACGGCGCTCGTCGACTATGTCGTCGTCGACAGCGGAATCTCGGCGCTCATTGTCACGGTGCGAACGGTGCAGGTCGTGCGCCTCCCACTCAGCCGAGCAGCGACCTCGGGACTCGTTCAACGTTTGCGGCGCCCGCTCGTGTCGCTGGAGGGCGGGCAACTCGATCTTGGCCGGGCGCCGTTCGACCTCGGCGTCGCGCACGAGCTGTACGCAGGTGTCTTTGCGCCACTCGAGCGGTTCCTCGGCGGCATTTGGCGCCTGATCATCGCGCCCGATGGACCGCTGTATGGCGTGCCATTCAGTGCACTCCCGCGCGCGGTGCCATCACGGACGCCGAACAACGCGTATCATGCGGCGGATTATCTGCTCGACAGGTACACCATTTCGCTCGTGACATCGTTCGCGCTCGCAGGTGTAACGACGTCACGTGGCGAAGCTCCTGACGCGCGCGTGCTCGTCATCCAGGGACCGGTGACCGCCGGCGAACGTGAAGCCGGAGCGATAGCCGGAGCCTGGCCTGCGGGCCGTACTGCGATCGTTGCAGGTCCGGCGGCGACTGAACGGGCGGTGCGTCAGCAGATGCATGGGCCCTCCGTGATTCACTTTGCGGTACACGCCCGTGCCGACGAGAGTGATGACCTTGCCTCGTATCTGGAGCTCGTGCGGGACGCCCGCGACGACGGGTTACTCCATGCCACTGAGATTGCGTCCCTCGATTTGCGCGACGCGCTCGTGGTGCTCACCGGATGCGAAACGCTCCCGGGGCGTGTGTTTGCCGGAACAGGACCGTTCGGTATCGCGAACGCCTTCGTTGCCGCGGGAGCGCGAAGCGTGATCGCGACGCAGTGGCCCGTCGGTGAATCGGCTGCTGATCTCAGTCGCGATCTCCACCGCGCGCTCGCGCGAGGAGTGCCGGCCAGCGACGCGCTTCGGGACGCGCAGCTCGCCCTTCGGCGGAATCCCTCCCGCGCGCATCCCTTCCATTGGGGTGGATACGTCCTGATCCGGGGCCGCTAGCGCGCGCGGGACGCGTCGCGTCGCAAAAAGACGAGGGGCGTCCGTTCAATCCTGTCAGCAGGTAGTGAACACCACTTTGCCTGACAGGAGAAAGGAATGGACAGAACGAACGCGAAGACGTCGTCACGGCGGGCCGTGGCGGCGGGCATCTCACTGGTGTGCCTGGCGCTTGGCGGGTGCAGCGATCAAGCCACCAGTCCGCTATCCGCCACGGGACCGCTCAGACTGAGCCCGCGATTCCTGATGGGCGGAGCGTGGGTGACGATGGCGCCGATGCCGACGCCCCGGCAGGGAGCAGTTGCCGGAGTCATCGAGGGGAATTTGTACGTCGCCGGCGGTTGCTGTGTGTCGATCACCGACCCGCTCCCGTTTCTCCACACACTCGAGGTGTATGACCCCGCGACGGATACCTGGGCCTCGAAGGCGCCCATGCCCATTGCTGTCACGGCCGCCGCAGGCGGCGTCATCGGCGGGAAGCTCTACGTCGCGGGGGGCGTCGCCTCGGCCAGCGAGGGACTCGAACAGGCGGCGCTCCAGGTATACGATGCCGCGACGGATAGTTGGTCGAGCAGGGCGCCGATGCCCGTCCCCAACAGCTCGATGACTGCGGGAGTCATCAACGGCAAGCTGTATGTTACGGGCGGAACGCTGAATGACTTTGATCAGGCATTGCGCGTCTACGATCCTATTGCTGACACGTGGACCGAAAGAGCGCCGTTGCTCGACGCCGGGGCCGGAATGGCGACGAGTGTAATCAATGGCAGGTTGTTCGTGACCGGGGGGAGCTCTCCGCCGTGCTCGTTTGACCATCAGCCGAGCTGCATGATCTACGGCACGCTGCGCGTCTATGATCCGGCGACAGACACCTGGGATATGTCGCGCGCGTCCATGACGACTCCGCGTTTGCTCCACGCGACCTCGGCATTGAACGGTCAGCTCCATGCAATTGGCGGGGACGTGGGCGATGTCCTGGGTCCGCCTTATGCGGGCACGACGTCGCACGAGGTGTACGACCCGGCAACGAACACCTGGACAACTCTGCCGCCGATGACCGAGGCGCGACACTCGCTCGTCGCTGCAGCGATCGATGGCCGGCTGTACGTCGCCGGCGGAGTGTCCGGGGCCGATTACCCGACCGCCTGGAAGAACATTCTCGAGGTGTACACGCCTGCGCCAATCGTTTACAGCACCGCTTCGGGTCACGTCTTCCTTCAGCCGATCAATCTGCCTCCGCAGGCGCAAAGTGTGTTCAAGATTGGCTCGACCATTCCGGTGAAATTCAAGCTGTTTCTCTCTGACGGCATCACGCCGGCGACGGGCGCCGTTGCCACCATCCAGGTCAACAAGGTCTCGAGTGGCGTGCCGAGCGGCGAAACGGAGACCGTTGTGTCGACCGTTCCGAATCAGGGCGTCAATTTCCGCTACGACGCCACGAGCCAGCAGTACATCTTCAGTCTCAGTACAAAGAACTGGAGTGTCGGCGTCTATCAGATCACCGCTCTGCTCGATGATGGGAGCCAGATCGCGGTGAACGTCGGCGCGCGATAGGGCCAGTACCCGTGAGCCACAGGGGCCGGAGGGATCTTCATCCTCCGGCCTGCATCATTGATTCGTTGTCGGGAGTAGCCGATACGCTTTCCGCGCGTGAACTTTGTGCGCGTGTTGAGAGCCACCCCCTTCCACGCGCGCACGGCGCCGCTGGTCCGCGCGCAGACCTGGCGCCGCTGGGCCGGTTATCAGGTTGCGAGCGCGTATGAGCCGCACCCCGACCGCGAATACGCGGCGATCCGGAACGCCGCGGGGCTCATCGACGTCTCGCCGCTCCACAAATACCTGATCGGTGGGCCGCATGCCGCGCGCCTGCTCGACCGGATGGTCACGCGTGACGTCACCCGCTGCGAACTCGGCCAGGTGCTCTACACGCCATGGTGTGACGGCGATGGCAAGGTGCTCGATGACGGAACGATCAGCCGGCTCGACTCGCGCACCTACCGGCTGACGAGCGCGGAACCGAATCTCCGCTGGTTGCACATGAACGCCGTCGGCCTCGACGTCACAATCGACGACGTGTCGGCGCAGACGGCGGCACTTGCACTCCAAGGCCCCAATTCGCGTGCCATTCTGCAAGCGCTCGGCGCGAACGTCGGCAACCTCCAGTACTTCCGTCTCACCCACACGAACGTTCGCGACATCCCGCTGACGATTTCACGCACCGGTTACACGGGAGATCTTGGGTACGAGCTGTGGGTTCGCGCGGACGACGCCGTTCGCCTCTGGGACGCTCTCATTGAAGCGGGCACAGCCTATGGAATCGTGCCAGCGGGCATCTGGGCGCTGGATCTCGCGCGTATTGAAGCCGGGCTCATCATGCTCGACGTGGACTATTTCTCGGCGCCCCGCGCGATCATTCCGGATCAGAAGTCGTCGCCGTTCGAGATCAACCTTGGCTGGGCCGTCAGCACGTCAAAGGGCCCGTTCAACGGACAGCGCGCGCTGGACGCCGAGCGGGCGCGCGCGCAGCAGTGGGCGTTCGTAGGGCTCGAGATCAAATGGGATTCGCTGGAGCGTTTGTTCGCGGAACGCTCACTGGCGCCACAGCTTCCGACCGTCGCGTGGCGCACGAGCGCGCCCGTGTATTCGGGCGATCACCAGGTCGGTTATGCGACGAGTGGGTGCTGGTCGCCGCTCCTCAAGAAATACCTCGCACTCGCGCACATTCAGGCGCCGCACTTCGGCGTTGGTTCGCGGCTCCAGATGGAGATCACCGTCGAGCATCGAAGAAAGCGCGCCGATGCCGTCGTGCGAAAGCTTCCGTTCTTCGACCCCGAACGAAAGCGCGCATGAGCGCCGCTCGCTACGACGCGATTGTCATTGGCGGAGGGCACAACGGGCTCGTCGCCGCGGCGTATCTCGCGCGCGCCGGCAAGAAGACCGTCGTGCTCGAACGCCGCCACGTGTTGGGGGGCGCGGCGGTCACCGAAGAGATCTTCCCCGGCTTCAAGTTCTCGGTCTTCTCGTATGTCGTCAGCCTGCTCCGGCCCGAGATCATTCGCGACCTCGATCTTCCGCGACACGGTCTGCAGATCCTCCCGCTCGAGAGCACGGTCACGCCCATGGACAACGGCGATTATCTCGCCGCATGGGGGGACGCGGACGAATCCCGCTTCGAGCTCGAACGCCATTCGCCGCACGACGCCGAGGCGATGGTGGAGTTCGGCCGCCTGATGCACCACATGGCGATGGCCGTGAAACCCATTCTCGGCATGCTGCCGCCGGATCCGGCGTCACTTTCGCCGTCCGATCTCAAGGGGCTCCTCAAGCTTGGCGGACATTTCCGGTCGCTTGGCGCTGAACGCTTTCACGCGCTGCACAAGCTCATGACCATGAGTAGCGCGGATTATCTCGACGAATGGTTCGAGTTCGACACGCTCAAGGCGACGAAATCCGCGAGCGGCATCATCGGTACGTTCCTCGGCCCGCGATCGCCGGGGAGCGCGTACGTGCTGCTCCATCATTATATGGGAGAGATCGACGGCGCCTTCCGCGCGTGGGGCTTTCAGCGCGGCGGTACCGGCGCGATCAGCAACGCCATCGCGAGCGCTGCGCGCGCGCTCGGCGCGGAAATCAGGACCGAAGCCGCGGTCGAGCGTGTGACGGTGAGCGGGGGCAGAGCGACCGGGGTCGCGCTCGCGAACGGGGATGAGCTGAGCGCGCCGATTGTCGTGTCCTCGCTCGATCCGCGCCGCACGTTCCTCGATCTCGTCGACCCGAAAGCGCTGCCGGCGGATCTGGTGACCGATGTGCGCCGGTACAAGTTCCGCGGTTCTTCGGGGAAGGTGAACCTGGCGCTGAGTGGTCTGCCGGATTTCACGTGCATGCCGGGCGTTGGTCCGCACCTGCGCGGCGCCGTCTCCATCAGTCCGAGTGTAGAGTACCTCGAGCGCGCCTACGACGACGCGAAGTACGGGGAGTTCTCGCGGCACCCGTACATGGACATCGTGATTCCGTCCATGATCGACCCGGGGATGGCGCCGCCGGGCAAACACGTGATGAGCATCTTCGTGCAGTACGCGCCCTTCCAGATCAACGGCGGCTGGGATGACGCGAAGCGCGACGCGTTCGGCAACGCGGTAATCGACACCGTGTCCAGGTACGCGCCGAATCTCAAGTCGCTCATTCTGCACAAACAGGTGATCACGCCCGCGGACATCGAACGCATCACCGGACTTTCCGAGGGCAACATCTTCGCCGGCGAGCTGGCGCTGCAGCAGCTCTTTTTTCTGCGGCCGTCGGCGCAGTGGGCCAAATACGCCACGCCGATCGACGGTTACTGGCAGTGCGGATCGGGAACGCATCCGGGCGGCGGCATCATGGGTGCTCCGGGGCGTCTCGCTGCGCAGCAAATTCTCAAGGCGGCGCGCTGATGCCGAGCCGTTTCGACGCGGTCGTAATCGGCGCCGGCGCGAACGGGCTCACCGCCGCGGCAACGCTCGCGAAGCATGGGCAGCAGGTGTTGCTGGTCGACGGTGCGAACGCGCTGACGCCGAGATCGCGCGCGCTCGAGTTTGCCCCCGGATTTCGGTGCGCTCCGCTCATGGTTGACGCGGGCTGGGCGCCGCCGGCGGTGCTCCGTGAGCTCGGCATCAACGCGCCGAGCGCGGTGGTGCCTCGCTACTCCGTTTCGGTTGCGCAGCCCGGAATGACGCTCGCGCTGGCGAATGACTCTGCGGCCGCCGCTGACGCGATTCGCTCGCACAGCACGCACGACGGTGATGAGTGGGCAGTGTTCGTCACGCGCCTGCGCGCGATGAGCGGGTTCCTGGAGTCGCTCTATCAGCTGCCCGCCCCGGACATCGACACGACAAAGCTCGGCGAGATCATGCCGCTCGTGGGAGCGGGACGGAAGTTCCGCGCGTTGGGGCGCGCAGGAATGATGGAGATGCTGCGCGTGCTGCCCATGCCCGCGCGCGACTACCTCGAGGATGAATTCCAGAGCGAGGTCGTGCGCGCGGCCGTGGGTGCCGGCGCGGTGCGAGACATGCGGCAGGGACCGAGATCGGGCGGCACGATGTTCAACCTGCTGCACTATCTCACCGGTGCACCGGGCGGCTCCGTCCGCGCGCGGGCGTGGTGGCAGGATGGTCCGGATGCGTTCACGCGAGCGGCCGAAGGCGTGACGCGCGCGCGCGGCGTGACGATTCGCACCGGACACGCGGCGGTGCGCGTGCTCGTGCGCGACCACGCCGTCAGTGGCGTCGTGCTCGATGATGCCGACGAGATCTTCGCGAGCACCGTCGTCTCCACCGTCGATCCTGCGCACACGCTGCTGCACCTCGTCGATCCGGTATGGCTCGATCCACAGTTCATTCGCGCCGTGCGCAACATTCGCTTCCGCGGCTGCACGGCGTTCGTGCAGTACGCGGTGGACAAGTTGCCCGATCTGCCCGGGCTCGATGGCGTCGTCACGCTCACCGGTGACCTCACGTCGCTCGAGCGTGCGTATGACGCCGCCAAGTATGGGCGCATGTCCGAGCGTCCGCACGTCGAGTTGACGGCGACGACCCTGCGCTGGCCGTCGCACGCCCCACAGGGCAAGCACGTGGTCGTCGCGCGCGTCCAATATGTGCCGTATGAAGCGGGGATTTCCGAAGACGCGCTTGCCGGCGCGGTGACATCCGCGATTGCCGGCGTGGTGCCGGGATTCCCGTCGACCGTTCTTCACCACGCCGTGATCACGCCGGAGCAACTCGAGCGAAACTACGGCCTGGCAGAGGGCGCGGTCACGCATGGCGAGCTTGCACTCGACCAGGTGCTTTTCATGCGCCCGGTTCCGGGCTTCGCCCGCCACGCGATGCCGATCCGTGGCCTTTACCTTGGCGGCGCGGGCGCGCATCCCGGGCCGGGCGTGCTCGGCATGGCCGGCCTCCTCGCGGCAAAGGCCGTGCTGCGTTAATACTCTGGCATCGCCAACGGATGGAACCATGACCACTTCTCGCCGCGCTTTTCTTGGCACGCTCGCCACGCCGTTCATCGCGAGCCGTCTTCCAGCCATCGAAGCGCGCGCGAGCGCGCCGGCGGCTCCGCCGAAGCCGCGAATGCCGGCGGAAATCGGCTCACCGACGAGTCCGGATTTCTGGAAGAAGCTCCGCGCCGAGTTCACGATTCCGCGCGACGAAGTCTTCTTCAATACGGGCACCATGGGCTCGTCGCCGCTCGCGGTGCAGGAAGCTGTGATCAACCACATGCGGCATGTCGACCGCGACATCGCCAAGTGGGATTACAAGGCCGACCACGAACAGTACTTCACCGGCTACTTCGACGAGCTCGCGACGCGCGACGCGCTCGCAAAGATCCTGAATTGCAGCGGTAAGGATCTGGCGCTCACGCAGAACGCCACGTTCGGCATGAACTTCGTGGCGCACGGGCTCGAGCTCAAAGCGGGCGACGAAGTGATCGTGATGCAGAACGCGCACACCGGCGGGCGGCGCGGCTTCGACCTGCGCGCCAAGCGCGACGGAATTGTCGTCAAGGAATTCCTGCCGAAGGATCCGGTGCCGGATCCCGACACGCTGATCAAGCACTATACCGATCTCACCACGTCGCGCACGAAGGTGTGGGCCATTCCACACATCACATCGGCCCGCGCCATCAGGTTTCCCGTCAAGCGTCTCTGCACGATGGCGCGCGAGCGCGGCATTTTCTCGACCGTCGACGGCGCGCAGTGCGTTGGACACATCGCGGTCGATCTCCACGATCTTGGCTGCGACGCGTATTTCAGCTCGCCGCACAAATGGCTGCTCTCTCCCAAGGGGACGGGCATTTTCTACCTGCGGCCAGAGCACCAGAAAACCATGTGGGCCACGCTCGCGTCCGGTCACTACGACGATGTCGACGATCCCATGCTGCGCATGCAGGCGTACGGCACCGGCAACCTTTCGCTGCTCAAGGGACTCGACGTGGCGATCGCGTTTCACCAGCAGA
>DASRAP010000310.1:0-18375 GCA_035638155.1 Gemmatimonadaceae bacterium
TCGAGCTTGAAGTCGAGCCCGCCTTCCGTGGTCGGCATGAGCTCGAGCTCTTTCGCCGCCTGCACGATCCACTGGCGCTGCTGGCGGTTGCCCGTCATGTACATCTTGAGCGTCTTTGTGTCGTAGTACTGGCTGTAGCGCTTGAGCACCGTTTTGGCGTGGTCGAGGCTCCTGATGTTCTCCTCGATGAAGACGCCCGGCCCGGTCGAGTTGATGCGCGGGCCGATCATGCCGCCGACCTCGACGCGATCCTGATAGCTGAGCACGTCCGTCGTTGCGGTCTGAGGATCGCGCGTGGTCGTCACACCAAACGCGAGCGTAGCGAGATACTGCCACGTCTGGCGCTGGTGGATTTCCGGCGTGAGCCACATGGAGTGGTAGTGCGTATCCACGAACCCCGGCGTCACGACCTTCCCGGTCACATCTATTACTTGGGCGTCGGGCGGGACGGTGACCTGGCCGCGCGGACCGATCGCGACAATCCGATTGTCCTTCACGAGCACGTCAGCGTTCTCGATGATCTCCTTGCCTTTCATCGTGACCGCCTTGCCTCCGCGCAGTACCACGGTTCCGCGCGGAATGTCGCGCGCCATGGTCACGACGATGCGCTTCTCGTCGGGCTTGTACGTCCGCACCGTGTCCGCCTTCAGACTGTCGAGCAACCCCGCGCGCATGGAGTCGGCAACGGCTTTCTTTCTCGCCGCCTCCACCGAGTCGCCGCGAATGCGCGAAAGCAGAGAATCCGCGCCGAACTTGACCGAGTCCGCACGCAGATCATTGATGCGACGTTTCACGGAATCGGGAATCGTCGCCTTCGCCTTCGTGAGGCTGTCGCTGCGCCCGCGCCACGCCTTCAGCGAATCATTCACGAGCCGGCGCTGATATGCGCTGTCGGCACGGGCCTTTACCGCGCTGCGCGCGGAATCTTCCATGAACTTCGCGCGCGCGAGATCGTAGGTGGCAAAGGCGTTGCCAATGGCCCAGTGCACTTTCTGGCCGTCCGCGCTCCACGACGCGAACTCGCCGCCGATTTCGGTCAGCTTTCTCGTCGGCATCACTCCGTTCCCCGGAGCGGCGACGCTGATTGCGGGCACCGGACCGCCCAGCTTCGGGACCACCACCGAGTACACGTCATTCCCGATCTGCGCGAGCGCGTAATCTCCACGCGGTGCCGCGAGAATGAGTCCGGCAATGTTCGCTCCACCGGCTTCGGCGGGAATGTCAGCCGTGTCCATCGGGAAAATCCTGCGCGGCAGCACGCGCGGATCGCTGTCGAGCGGGTTCACCGCGACCGGAAGTGGCGGGCCGATCACGCGCACGTGCGAGCGCACGTCGGTGCCGTCCCAGCGGAACGACACGAGCCCTTCGACGGGGCTGTACGCATAGATGCGGTCAGGCTGATCCATCCTGAAATGCATCACGTCGCGCGTGCCGCTGGGCGCGATCACGTTCACGTCACCGCCGTCGGCGCTCACCCACACGAACGTCGCGCCGAGGGCGTTGATGAATCCGCCATACGTTTCCTTGAGATCGCGCGCGGCGGCGCGTGAGGCCACGATGCGCCTGCCGTCGGGCGCCCACGCGATGTTGTAGTACAGCGCGCTGACCCTGGTGAGCTGCACCGCGGGCCCGCCGGCGGCGGGCGCCTTCATTATATGGCCGCCGCCGGAGTCGTCCCACGTCACGAATGCGAGTGTCCGGCCGTCAGGCGACCACGCGGGATGGAATTCGCCAATCTCAGCCGACGTGACACGACGCGGCGTTCCGGTCGGCATCTCTTTCACCCACAGCCGGTCGAACGCCGTGAACGCAATGGTTTTTCCGTCGGGCGAGGCCACAGGATTCCGGATCTGTTTCGCCGTCACGTTCGCGGACGTGTCGACGCGATATGCGAACTTCACTTCCTGGCCGATGTCGAGCTTGACGTCGGCGGAGAACGAGATCTTGCTCGGCGCAGTCTTGTCGATGGGCACGCGCCAGATCTCGCCGCCGTACGAAACGACCACGGCCCTGGAATCGGGCGTGAAACTGTAGCCCGGAAGGATGTCGAGCGGCGCGCGCGATTCCGCGTCGTCGCGTTGCACCGGGTACGCGAGCCAGTCTTCGTCGCCGGTCGCGAGGTTGCGCATGCGAAGGCCGGTCTGCGCATCGTTGCGCGCGCCGTAGACGAGCCACTGGCCGTCGGGTGAAATCGCCGGACGGAACGCCGAGCCGTAGCGCTGCGTCATCTGCATGGAGAGGCCGGTCTCGCGATCAAAGCGGTAGAGCTGCGCCTGCGGGAACAGCGCGTTGTAGTTCCAGTCGCCGCTTTGTCCCGAGTACCAGATGTAGCGGCCGTCGGGCGTGTACGCCGCGCCGAGCATCTTGAGCGATGGTGGCGAGCGTACGGGCTGCATGGGCACGTGATTCTCGGCCTGATAGATCTGCAGCTTTGCGATTGCGCCGAGCCCGCCGCTCCGGCTCACGGCAATGAACTGTCCGTCGGGCGACCAGTCGGGTGACATGTAGAGCGCGCTGTTGCCCTGCGTCACTTGCGTTGTGTCCTTCATGTCCACGGACATCGTGTACACGTTGTCGCCGCCACTGCGGTCGGACACGAACACGATCTTCCTGCCGTCGGGACTGAACCGCGGCTGTGCGTCGTACGCGATGCCGCTGGTGAGGCGCGTTGCTTTGCCGCCCGTGATCGGAACGGTATAGATGTCACCGACCAGATCGAACACGATGGTCTTGCCGTCCGGACTCACGTCGAGCGACATCCACGTGCCCTGCGTGGTCGTGAACTCCGCCTTGCGGGGCGTCGCGAGTGGCAGGGGACGCGGCGGGGTTGGCGGACCGGAGGCGGGGGCTTGGGCAATGACAGGGACAGTGGGACAGAGGGACAGGGCGGCGACAGAGAGCAACGCCTGCACCAGCGTTGAGCGCAAAGCGCAAAGCGTCTTCATCGTCCACCTCCGACGCTCGTCGGACTCACATGCCGCCACGGTTCATCTGCCGCGGGTTTTTCGCGCGGATAGATCTCGTTGAGATTGCTGCCGTCGTAGAGTCTGCCGTTCTTCATCACGTAGCGGATCGTGTTCGTGTTGCGAATGTTGTCGAGCGGATTCGCGTCCATCACGACGAGATCCGCCAGCTTCCCTGCCTCGATCGATCCCAGATCCTTGCTCAGGCCGATCGCTTCGGCGCCGAGGATGGTCGCCATGCGGAGGAGATCGTGATTGTTGATCCCGCCCATGGAGATGGCCCACATCTCCCAGTGATAACCGAGGCCCTGCAACTGGCCGTGTCCGCCGACTCCGGCATGACCACCGGCTTCTACGAGATTCTTCGTGAACACCGCGTGCTGCGGGAACGCGTATTCATCGTCGGCAAACCAGCCGCCGGGTCCGGGGCCCGGATTTCGTCGTCTGGCTTTTGCGTCGAGCTCATCCTTCGGCGTGAAGTGCCTGAGCTTTGCGTCGCCGATCACGTTCTCGTGCGTGTAGAAATAGTTCTCGGCCCACGGGCCACCGTACGCCACGATCAGTGTCGGCGTATTCGTCGTGCCGGATGTCTTGAACAGCTCGACCACATCGTTGAATGCAGGCGCCACCGGCATCGTGTGTTCGACGCCCGGATAGCCGTCCATCGCGTGCGTCATGTTGAGCCGGTAATCGAGACCGCCTTCGGTGGTCGGCATGAGATGCAGCTCTTTCGCGGCCATGATGAGGTATTCGCGCTGCATGCGATTCCCCGTCATGTACATCTTGAACGTCTTCGTGTCGTAGTAGTCGCTGTACCTCCGGAGGATGTTGCGCGCATCGTCGAGACTCTTGATGGTCTCGCTGCTGAAGACGCCGGGGCCGGTGGAGTACACACGCGGACCGAGCATGCTGCCCGCTTCAACGCGGTCGGCGTACGTGAGTACGTCGGTCGTGGATGTCTGCGGATCACGCGTGGTGGTCACGCCGTACGCGAGGTTCGCCTCGTAGATCCAGGGCCGCGTCCAGTGAATGCCCCACAGGTTCCACATGTGCGAGTGCGTGTCGACGAACCCGGGCGTGATCGTCTTGCCGGTGACGTCAATGACGCGCGCACCTGCCGGCACGTTTCCGCGCGGCCCGACGCTCACGATACGGTTGTCCTTGATGACCACGTCCGCGTTTTCGATGATCTCCTTGCCCTTCATCGTGATGACGCGCGCGCCGCGCAGCACCGCATCGCCGCGAGGCATGTCGCGGTTGGCCGCGGCGCGAATGCGAATCTCGTCCGGCTTGTACCGCGCGCGAACCCGGGTCGCGGAATCCGCCCCCGCACGCCGCAGGCTGTCGTCCACGGCGTCGGCACGAGGCAGGCTGTAGCTCACGAACGCGTTGCCGATCGACCAGTGAATCGTGCGGCCGTCGCCGCTCCACGCCGGAAACTCCGCCGCGATGTCAGACAGTTTGCGAATCGGCACGGCCGCGCTGTCCGGACGCGTCAGCACCACGAGCGGCGGCGCGGCGCCGGTCTTCGGAACCGTCACCGAGTAGATCTGATTGTTCGCGAGTGCGAGCGCCTGGTCACCGCGCGGCGCCATCATGATGAGATCGACGGGCGACGTCGGCACGCCCTGCTCGAGGTCGAGAGCGTCGGCAGGCGCTTTCGAGAAATCGCGCGGCATCGGCACGTCTGACTTCCGCGACGCGGGCTCGTACGCCACGGGCGTGATCGGCAGCTTCCAGGTTACGCGCAGATGCTGCTTGATGTCGGTGTTGTCCCAGCGCGTCGACACCAGTGAGATCCCCGGCGGTGCCGTGAGCACCGTCTGCGGATCGAACGGGAACACGCCGTAGCTGTAGATGCGCGTTGTGTCCGTGGTGAAATGCGGCTTCTGCCGTCCGCCCGTGGGACCGATCACCGTCACGTCGCCGCCGGCAGCGGGCACCCAGACGAACTCGGCGCCGAGTCCGTCGCCGATGAATGGATCGATCGATTCCTTGAGATCACGCGCCGCCGCGCGAATCGCGACGATGCGCCGGTTGTCCGGCGCCCACGCAGGCTGCTGATAGTACGCGGAGACGCGCGTGAGCCGCACCGGCGTTCCACCGGCGGCGGGCACACGCATGATGTGCCCCTGTGCTTCATCCCACGTCACGTACGCAATCGACTGTCCATCCGGCGACCACGTGGGCTGATACTCGCCAACGTCCTGCGTCGTGAGACGCCGCGGTGAACCGTTCGGAAGATCGGCGACGTATACGCGGTCGAGCGCGCTGAACGCGACGCGGCGCCCGTCCGGCGATGGCACGGCATCGCGAATCTGCTTGATGGTGAACGTCGGCGTCTGCTCGACGGGATACTCGAACTTCACTTCCGGCCCAACCGCCACTTCGGCGTCGACGCTGAAGGGAATCTTCGTCGCGTCGCTTCCATCGACCGGCACACGCCAGATTTCGCCGCCGTAGGAGATCACGACGGCTTTCGAATCCGGCGTGAATGAATAGCCGGGGAGCACGTCCATGTTCGCGATCGATTCCTGCTCGTCGCGCTGAACCGGATACGCGAGCCAGCGCTCTTCTCCGCTCGCGATGTCCCGGATGCGAAGACCGGTGTTCGCCTCATACCGCGAGCCGTAGGTGAGCCATTTGCCGTCCGGCGAAACCTGCGGGCGGAACGCCGAGCCCGCACGTCCGCTCATGGTCGTGCGCGTGCCCGACTCACGATCGTACACGCCAAGCTGATACTGCGGGAAAATGGCGTTGTACTGCCACGATCCATTTCGCTGCGCGTAGTAGATGTAGCGCCCTTCCGGCGAGACTGCGGCGCCGAGCATACGAAGTCCCGGAGGGCCGCCCGCCATCTCGAGGCCGCGTCCGCCGCGCACGTGATACAGCCAGAGTTTCTCGAGGCCCGGGAGTGCGTTGGCCGTGCGCGAGACAACTATATAGTTGCCATCAGGCATCCACTCGGGAGACAGGTACACACTCTCGACACCCGTCGTGAGAGCGTGCACGTCGCTTCCGTCGGAGGCCATGAGCCAGACGTTGTCATCGCCGCTCCGATCCGAAACGAACGCGATCGTCTTACCGTCGGGGCTGAAGCGCGGCTGCATGTCGTGCGGCATGCCGCTCGTCAGTCGTGTCGCTTTTCCGCCCGTGATCGGCATCGTGTAGATGTCGCCGAGCATGTCGAAGACGACGCGCTGGCCGTCAGGACTGACGTCGAGCGAAATCCACGTGCCTTTGGTCGTGGTAAACCGCGCCCAGCGCGCCGGCTGGAGCGGGAGCATGTTGCCTGGAACCGGGGGCGCTTGTTGGGCGCGCACCGTGTGCCTGCAGGGGACGAGTCCGAGGATAGCTGCGGCGAACAGTGTCGCCAGCGCGCGGGTGGACGCGTTGCCCGGGGGGAGGAACCGCATGGAGATCTCCGATTTCGGGAGCGTAAGACGCCAGGTTAGCGCTCCCCGGTGCCGGCCACCACATCCGCGGGCCAGGCCGTCCGTTCGTGCGGAACTACCACAACAAACGCAACGCGGAGCCGCGGAGGCGTTACTCCGCGCCTTCCGCGGCTCCGCGTTGCGTTTGTCCTGCCCTACCGGCGCTCGCGGATTTCAATATCCCCGTTCACCGTCCGCACCTTGATCGACCCGCTCCCCCGGCCAACGGATCCGTTCGCGCGGATGTAGCGGCGCGGCGTGCCCTGTGAGTCATCCCAGTTACGTGACGTCTCTGTGTTCAGATCCCATGGGGTGGTGATGCGGGGCGTACGGCCGTCGTAATTGTCGGTCTGGGCCGTTTCGAGATCGATGCGTCCGCTGAACCCGCGCGGCACCTCGATGACTACCGTGCCTTTTCCAGTGGTCACGTTCACGGCACCATCGGATTTGTCGATCGAGATATCAACATTGCCCGCGCCGGTGGTGGCACGCACCGAGCCCGCGATCGGTCCGACGCGGACCTCGCCGCCGCCCGTTGCCACGCTCACGGATCCGCTCCCGCTACCAACCGTTACCGCGCCGCCGCCAGTCGAGATGACCGCGCCATTTGGAACGCGCTCGACGTTCACCGATCCGCCGGCCTTCGAGATGTGCACGACACCGTCGCGCGACTCAACGCTGACCTCGCGGTCGCCGTCGCGTCCGCGCGTGGTCGTCACGCTGGTCGTCCCGCGTTCGGTTCGGACCGACGTCGTGGGCCGGTTCCGTGAGTCAGTGGTCGTCATGCGGCGATCCTCGTCGTCGCGGCGATTCTGCTCACGACGCCGGTCTTCCGCCTCGCGCCGTGCATCTTCGGCGCGGCGCTGGGCTTCGATGCGGCGATCTTCCGCGTTCCGGCGAGCATCTTCGGCGCGACGCTGAATCTCTTCACGGCGTTCGTCTGCATTCCGGCGCATTTCTTCCGCGCGCCGTTCCGCCGTTTCACGCCGGGCTTCGGCGGCGCGACCCTGCTCTGCCTCGCGCCGATTGGTCTGGGGCTCGCTGCCCGAGTACGCGTGAACACTCGCGCTCGCATGATCGACACTTACGTGCCCGCCGCCCGTGTAGCCGCGGAGATCGCCGGTCACGTGTTCGATGTTCACGTTGCCGCCGCCCGTGTGGACGCTGCCGTTGAGGTGGGAATCGCTGACGTGAATGCCGCCGCCACCCGTGGTGAGATCGGCGTCGCCGCTCAGGTCGCTGAGGCTGACCTCACCGCCACCCGTCGATCCACGGAACGTGCCTTCCATGTTCGCGATCGTCACCGAACCGCCACCCGATCTGAGCTGCACGTCGAACCGTTTCGGAACGCGGATCTTGAATTCATTCGAGGTCGAGGAGTTGTTGCGCCGGCTGGTGGTCGCGCGCAGCACCGCGCCGTCGCGGTCGCGCTCGAGCGAAACGTCGACATCGCGCCAGTCGCGGCCGGCGAGGCGCCCGCGCACCTCGACGCGGTTCTCATCCCACCCTTCGATGCTCACCGAACCGCCAACGGGAATGTCGATCTCAAGCACGCCTCCCCGCGAGACCGACACCGACTTCGTGAAGTTTGAATCGCCCTGCTGCAGCGTGACCGCCGGCGCGAGCGCCGTGACGATCTCGGATCCCGCGCGCGCAGCGCGCGTTGTGACGTCGGCAAGGGCGACGACCGGCCGAACGGCGCCGAGCAGCACGGCGAGCGCCGCGAACGCGGTCACGTTCAGCGCCCGCGTGGCGCGCGACGGCAGCGCCCTCGTGATGGAATTGTCGATGATGGCCAGCATGCGTCCCTCCAGAGTTGAGTGGCGCGCCATGCCGATGGCGACGGCGCCCGTGAGTCTTTGGCGGCGTGCGCCCCGCGCGACGCCGAGCAGGTGCGTTGCGTAATCCGTGCTTTCGGTGCCCGCGCCCAGCACCAGGTCGTCACACGCGCGTTCCGCTTCGCGCCGGAGCCCGCGATGCGCGAGCCACGTGAGCGGATGGAACCAGTAGAGCGCGCACGTCACGGTGGCGCCCAGTTGTACGAGCCAATCCCGCCGCGCGACGTGCGCGAGCTCGTGGAGGAGCACAACACGCCGTCGGTCGGAGTCCCACGCGCGCGCCGCTGCGGGCAGCACGATCACGGGGGCGGAGTGCCCCCACGTAACCGGCGAGCCGACGGCATCGCTCTCCACGAGCGTAACGCGCGCGCCCGCCCCGACAACCCGTTGTGCCGACGCCAGTGATGCGAGCCAACGTTCGTCCGTGACAACCCGCGCCCGCCGCGTGAGTCGCGCAAGGCCAAGGAGGCCAAGTGCGTAACGGGCAAGAACAAGGAAGAAGCCGGCGAACCACACAACTGCAGGGCTAGAGGGCCAAAGGGCCAAAGGGCCAAAGGGAACAACTGCAGGGCTAGAGGGCTGGAGGGCTGGAGGGCTAGTGGGAACAACCTTCGCTGTTCCCGCAGTCATCGCACTTCCCGCAGTTAGAGAACTTCCCGCCGTTAGAGAACTTCCCGCAGTTAGATCAGTTTGAACTCGAATAGGCACCCTCAAGCTCGGCGCAAGAACCGACGCACCGGCAGTAACGGCGCAGGACGCAAGCGCGAGCGACCAGATGAGATGCCGGAGTGCGGCGGACTGCTTGCGCAGAAGCGTCGTCATCAGGCCGCCGCAGGCGATGATGAATGTCACGCGCGCGACCAGCGCAGCCGCTGGGTGCGTGAAGAGCTGGATAATCGTCGCGGTCATGATCGTCCTCCTGCGCCTCCCTTTTTGCGGGCCTGCTCGATGAGTTTGGACAACCGTTTCACTTCATCTGTTGTAAGCGGCTTGTCGGACGCGCCGAGCATGGCGGCGACGGCGGACTCCATTGAGTTGTTGAAGAAGGTCCGGAGGAGCTGCCGGGCCGCGTTCTTCCCGGCCTTTGCGGTGTCGGCGGTCGGGCGGTAGACGTGGCGCGGCCCGGACCATTCGTGCGCGCAATAGCCCTTTTCCTCGAGTAGCCGCAGCATGCCGCGAACCGCTGAATAGCTCGGCGGGTCGGGGAGATCCGCGAGGACCTCCGCCGCGGTGGCGCGCTCGCGGCGGAAGAGGATCTCCATGATTTGCCGCTCGCGGCGGCCCAGGTCATCCAGCGACGGCATATGCTAGTCCTATAGCATGATGCTAGTACACTAGCACTAACCGGTTCGGCCAGCAAGCCGACTGGGGCGAACCGCGCCATCCGCTATATGACCCCATCTCCCATATCACCTCTCCCATAGCCGTTCCATCTCCCATCTCCCATCTCCCATAGCCGTTCCATCTCCCATGTCCCATTGCAGTTTTAGTACGTGACCGCCCGCTACCTCATCGCCGCCGGAATTGCGCTCGCACTCTTTCCCTTCCAGCGGCGCATCGATGCCTCGATTTCGGCAGCGCATACGGTCGCGGGCACCGAATCGGGGGAGGTGGAAGAAAGGCTGAACATGGAGTTCCACTCTCCCTTCACGCGCCCCGCCCTGCTGGTCGCGACCGGCCTCGCGCACGCGGCGGACAGCGACTCGGGGCGAGCCGACATGCGCGCGATTGTCGCGCCCCTTCAGTCGACCCAAGCCGTCATCGCAGTGCTCTCGCCCGGTTCGTCCCTCGACACCATGCTCGTCGGCACGGACAAGACCACGGCGGTCGCCGTCGTCGGGCTCGCCGCGATTCCGGGGGCGATGGATTCGGTCCGCGCCATCACACGCGCGCGCCTCGCCGAATTCCGCCGCGTGCATCCCCGCCTCGTGCTGAGGTGGACGGGTGAGCCCGCGCTGGTCGGCGATCTTCGCACCATGGGCATGCGCGAAGCGCGCCGGGCCGAGCTGATCGCGCTCCCCGTGACCGTCATCGCGGCGTTCGTGGCGTTCGGCTCGATCCCGGCGACAATGGCGGCGACGCTCGCCGCTGCCCTCGTGATTCTCATTTCGCTCGGACTCACGGGAATCGTATCGACGTTCGTCCCGGCGACGACGTTCACGCGCACGCTCATCGCACTCGTCGGGACGGCGCTGACCATCGATTACATGCTGCTCATGGTCCGCCGGTCTCGCGAAGGCGCTCCTATCGACGCGCTGCGGCGCACGGTGCTCGCCGCTGGGGGAATTGTCGGACTCGGATTTCTGGGGCTCACGATCGCGCCGACAGGAGAGCTGCGCGCCGCGGCGGCGGCGGGAGCAATCACGGCCGTTGTAGCCGCGGTCACGGTAATTCTGCTCGCGCCGCGCCATGTATCGGCGGATCTCGCCGGACGAAAACCGTCGCAACGCTGGATGAGCTGGGGCGCCTACGTCGTGTCGGATCCATGGATTCCGCTGTGTGCGAGTCTCATTCCGCTCACAATCCTCGCGGGCGCCGCGCGCGACGCGAAGCTGGTCACGCCGCTCGAGCGGCTGCTGCCGGCGACGATGGAATCGGCGGACGCGTACAACGATCTCAAGCACGCCGGCCGCGCGGGAGCGGCGGCATCGCTGCGCGTGCTGCTGACGTTGCCGGGAAGCGAACGCATTCTGACGGATTCCGGATGGTCGACTCTCGAACACGCCACGCGTTCTCTCGCAAGCGAGCCGGGCGTGGCGTCCGCGCGGTCACTCAAGACGCTTGGCAACGGCAATCTCATCGCGGCCGAACAGCTGCTGCCTCAGGTCGCACGCGACACGTACGTGAGCGCCGATGGTCGTACGGCGGTCATTGATCTCGTTCCCGATCTGGCGCGCGGCGAAGCGTCGGCGATTGCGCTGGTCTCGCGTGTGCGCGCGCTCGACGCCGAGCACGTGAGCGGTGTCCGCGGCGCGACCCTGCGTGTGTCAGGGCTGCCGGCGTACGCGCTGGACTATCAGGATGCGATCGTGCGCATGCTGCCGCGCATTGTGCTCGCGATCTCGCTCGCAACGCTGATCGCGCTCGTCATCGTGTTTCGTGCGCCGGTCATTGCGATCAAGGCTGTGGCCCTCAACCTGATTGTCGCCCTGGCGTCCATCGGCGGCACCGTTCTCGTGTTCCAGAAGCTGCTGGGCTTCGGCAGCATTTTCCCTACGGTTCCCGCGCTGGCCTTCGGGGCCGCGTTCGGCACGAGCATGGACTACGAACTTTTCCTGCTTGGGGGTGTCATGGAGGCGCGGCGCGCCGGCTCGCAGGACGACGAAGCCATCGTGCTCGGCGTGGCGCACACCGGCGCGCTCATTACCCGGGCGGCCGGGATCATGGCGTGTCTGTTTCTGGCATTCACGGCGAGTAGGCTCCTTCCCCTCGCCATGTTAGGTTTTTGTCTCGCGCTGGCCGTGACGCTCGACGCAACACTCGTACGACTCGCGCTGGCGCCCGCGCTCCTCAAAATTGCTGGTCGGTGGAACTGGTGGCCCTCTCGGTAAGACGCAAGTCCAAAGACTTTCCCGGAGATCCGTCATGCGCTTTGATCGCAGCCTTCGTGCCCTCGTCCTGTTCGGCGTAGTCCTCACAGCCGCGAGCTGCGGCGGGGGCTCTGGTGATACCACGAGCCCGGACGCGAAACTCATCATCGCGGTGTTGACCGGCAACTCGCAGACAGCAACCGTCGCGACAGCGCTCACAACCAAACCCGCCGTGAAGGTCACCGACAAGAGCGGCGCGGCCAAAGCGGGCGTCACGGTGACGTTTGCCGTCGCGAGCGGCGGTGGAACGATCACTGGCGCGACGCAGACAACCGGTGACGACGGCACAGCCACCGTGGGATCGTGGACGCTCGGCACGGCGGCGGGCGCGAATACGCTGACGGCGTCAGTTGCCGGCGCCACTGGAAGCCCCATCACGTTTACGGCGACCGGCACCGCAGCGGCGGCGGCAACCGTGCTCAAAGCGGCTGGCGACGCGATCTCGAGCGCGGCCGGCGTGGCAGTGACAGCGAAGCCGACGGTGACGGTGCGCGATCAGTACGGAAACGGTGTGAGTGGTGTCGCCGTCACGTTCGCCGTTGTCAGCGGCGGCGGTGTGGCGACCGGCACGAGTCAGACAACGAACTCTTCCGGGCAAGCCACGGTCGGGAGTTGGACGCTCGGCGTGGGACTGGGAGCAAACACGATGACGGCGACGATCGCCGGTGTCAGCGGCGCAGTCACGTTCACTGCGACAGCGATATCCGGGCCACTGGCGGCGCTCATCAAGACGGCCGGCGATAATCAGACCGTGAACGTGGGTGCCGCCGTGCCGATTCTCCCGGCGGTCCGCGCACAGGATCAGTTCGGCAATGTGATCAGCGGTGCGGGAGTGACTTTCTCGGTGCTGACGGGCGGAGGCACGATCACCGGCGGTTCGCAGACAACGGGTGCGAACGGAATCGCGACGATCGGTAGCTGGACGCTGGGCGGAACGGCGGGAGCGAACACACTGCAGGCTTCGTCTGCAGGCGTGTCGGTCACGTTCACCGCGACCGGCACAGCCGGGTTCAATGCCGCGCAGTACGTCGGTACGTACAGCGGTACGTGGTCGAACACCACGTTCAGCTCCACGGGTACCGGTAGCGCCGTGATCGCGATCGGAGCGAACAATTCCGCGACCGTGACGGTGAACGTTACTGGCAACGTGCTGGGTAATCCGGGTCCGTTCAACCCCGTCGTCAACGGCACATACACGTCGAATGGCGTGAGTTTTACCGGAACCGTGAATCCGGTCGGTAACATCACCGGCACGGTGAGCGCGAACGGCGCAATTTCCGCGAGCGCGCAAAACGTCAACGCGAACGTCACGGGCTGGACGGTAACGGGCACGATCTCAGGAACGCAGATTCAGCTCACCTTCACAATCACCGGAAACTTCGCGTCGACCGGCACGATTACGTTAACGAAGCAATAGCCTGATTTCCCGCGAATTTCTCGGCCAGTGCGGCGTCGCTGCACTGGGCTGAGAAATAGCGCGGAGATGCACGCGCAGGCTCGAAACTCTGCGGGAACCGGAGCCGGACACTGCCAGTACAGTGTGTATGTCTCCCGCCCGCCGATTTCACCGTGCTCTCCTCTGGGTCATCGGCACGCCGGTCGTCATCCTCACGGTCTTCGCGCTTCTCCTCGAGATCCATCCGGTCGCCACGCGGGTCGTCAACCTTGTTGCCGCCCGCGTCGGACCGTGGCCGCACTCGCGGCTCGCCGCCGGAAGCGTTCACATCACGGACCTCGGACACATCAGCCTTGCTGACGTCACGCTGACGCGCGCGGACGGCCAGATGATGGCCGCCATCGACACCCTCGTCCTCGCGTTCCGGCCGGCCGCGCTCACCAAACGGCACATCGTGTTCCGCGGCGTGCGCGTCGTAGGCGCCAACGTCGTGCTCCGGCAGCAGCCGGATTCGTCCTGGGACCTGCTCGCACCGTTCGCCTCCGTCGACACAACGCCGGTGCGGGCGGGCCTCCGGATCAGCATCGACAACGCCGAAGTCGTGCGGTCGCGCGGCGAAGCACGGTTCCTTGCCGCGCACGACTCCGTTCTGCGATTCGAAGGCGTGCAGGCGAAACTCGACCACTTGAGGTTCCCGGAGAAACCGAGCCTTCGACTTGACACGCTCGTCGCCGAGATCACGCCGCCAACACGCCGCACGGCGGCGCACTTCTCGGCGCGCCTCGATCTCGAAAACGGAGTCCTCACCGCGCACGGCGTCCGGCTCGTATCCGATTCGAGCGATCTCTCCGCGGCGGGGACCATGCTGGTGAGCACCGCCACGGATACCGCGCTCAGCAACATCGACTTCAGGCTCGCGGCGCTCCCGCTCGACTTCCGTGACATCAGTGCGTTCGCGCCCGGGTTCGACGTCGCCGGCAGCCTTCGCGTGGAAGCGCGGGTGACGGGATCCTCCGAGCTCATGCACTTCGATGCGTCGGGACAGAGCTTCGACGGCGCCACGTTCGACGCGCGTGGCGAGCTCACGCCGAACACGGACTCCGCCGGGGTACGGCGTCCGGCCCGGTACGTCGTGGACGCGAGGGTTCGCGGTCTCGATCCGCGCCTCTGGAAGGACGATCGCCCCGTCACGCGGTCGCTCGAGCTTGGGCGGGAAGGCATCAACGTCGACGCACACGTCGCGCTCGATGGCACGTCGCTCGACTCCATGAGCGGCAATGCCCACGTCAGCCTCGGCCGCACGAGCATCACGCGGAATGTGGTGCTGTTGCCGTCGACGGTCGATGCGACATTTCACGCCGGCGCGGCGCAGTTCACCGTCGTCGGCGGCGTCGCGCGGTGGGCGCGCATCCGCGCGACCGGTACCGCGCGTCCGTTTGACGCGCGGCCGCGCTATGACATTACCTCGCACGTCGAACAGATCGGTGACACCGTGTTCGGCGGCGTGCGGATCGCGAACGTGCGCGCCGACGTGCACGCGGCCGGCACGGGCATCGTGCTCGACAGCGCCGTCGGCAATGCGTCGATCAGGCTCGACGCCACGATCGACAGCAGTCCCGTGCGAAATGCGCAAGTCCGCGCGGCATGGACGCCGGACAGCGCGCTCGCGCACGTCGACGCTGCACGCCTCACGTGGCGTGCCAACACGCTCGATACGATCTCCGCGACCGGCGCATGCGTCAAAGCATCGTGCAACGTGACGGCGGCGGGATCAGGGCCGATCGCCGCATTCTCGCTTAACGGCAGCGGCAGGCTCATCGACACGACACAGGCGCGGGGAAAGCCGCGCGACCTCGACTGGAACATCCGGCAGCTCACCGTCCGCAACCTCGATCTCTCGCGGGTGCGCGATTCCCTTCCCGGCTCGAATATCAACGCGACCGCGACCGCGAGCGGGCGCGGCACGGCGCCAGCGCTGGCGCGCGCGGACGGTTCGCTGACGATCACGAAGTCCCGCATTGGCACGCACACGATCGACATGGGGGCCGTGGCGTTCACAATGCGGGACGGACTGCTCGACGTGCGCGGTGACACGCGCGCGCTACAGGGACACGCCAACATCGTCGCCACGCTGCGGCCGTTCGACGAAGTCGTCTCGTTCAACGTGTCGTCGCTCCGTTTCGACGACATCGCGCTCGATGAAGGCGTTGCGGGACCCAAGGCGCGACTCGCGGGCGTCGCGAAGGCGAGCGGCGAGCTCCCTCCGGGAATGCTTCCGCGCGTTGCCGGCCGCGTGGACTTGGAGCCGACGCCGTTCCGAAATGGGCGCATCAGGGACGGGCACGTCGTGTTCGCGCTTCGCGACTCTGTCGTCACCGCCAACATCGACGTCGCCACCGGCGAAGGCACGATGCAGGCCCTCGCGAACGGGCGGCTGGTCAACAACACCACGCGCGCGTGGGACATTACGAACGCGCACGCTGAAGGGCACGTGTTCCTGCCCGACCTCGACGCGCTGCTGGGGCGGGACTCGACGAACCAGGCGGCGCTCGTCGCGCGATTCACCGCCGACGGGTCCGGACGCGTACTGCGGACGATGGTGTGGAAGGCTGACGTCGCGGCCACCGGCAAATACGGGACGGCGCGCCTCGATACGCTCACGCTGCGCGGTGCGCTTGCGGATGGCGTGCTGCGCGTCGATACACTTGTCCTCCGCTCGAACGCAGGAAAGGGCGATGCCGGCGGAGCGCTCGCCGTGCTCCACGACGTCGCGCCGCCGGACAGCGCGCATCTCCGGCTCCGTCTCGTGGCAGACACGGCGTTCGCGCTCAAATCCCTTCTGCCGGTCGACTATCTGTCGCTCCGAAAGGGCACGCTCACCGTGGACGCCAAGAACGACAGCGGCGGCATCGACGCCGACACGCGGTTCCTGGTGCGTGGTCTCATTTCGCCGAGCGTGTGGGCGGACTCGCTGTCGGCAAACGGGTCCGTGCGACTCGTGGACGGGAAGCTCACCGGACTCAAGACCACGTTCGGTGGCATCGACCTGGGGTATGGGACCGCGGAGTTCAGCTCGCTGGGCGGCAAGGTCGATTACGACACGAAGAACGCGAACTTCGACTTCAAGCTGCAACGCGACAACCGCCACACCATGCGCCTCGCCGGCAAGGCGATTCCCGGCGAGCACTCGGTCACGTTAGCCAACATGGACGTCGTTGTGGCGGGGAGCAGCTGGGCACTCGTGAAGCCGGCGACTGTCGTGCTCTCGCCGCACGTCAGTGTTGACTCGCTCGTCCTTGCGCAGGGAGCGCATCGTATCGCGCTCAACGGTGTGATCGACAGACTCGGCACGCAGGATCTGACGCTCGCGTTCAGCGACGTGCCCGTGCAGGGGTTCGGCGAGTTCATCGGCTTCCAGGGCATCGACGGCACGCTCGACGGCACGCTCGCACTGACCGGGCCTGCATCGCGTGTCGCCGTGAAGAGCGATCTCCGCGTGCGGCTCCTGTCGGCAAAGGGTACGGTTGCCCTCACGCCGGCCCCCGATGGACGCACCGCTGTCGATGTCCAGTTCACCGACTCGCTCGGCAAGCATCTCAGCGCTCGCGGGACCGTTCCGCTCGCGATTTCGATTGCGCCCGGCGACACGACGATGTTCGACGAGAGTGGCGCCATTCAGCTGGACATGGTCGCGGATTCGTTCGCAATCGGGTGGCTCACGCCGCTCGCGCGTCCGTTTGGCGTCACGAGGCTCGCGGGCGCCGTGTCAGCCAACGGCAAGATGGGCGGCACGTTCGCGGATCCCGCGCTGTCCGGTCACGGGGCGCTGATCGCCGCCGCCGTCGACTATCCGCTTCAGGGCATCAAATACCGCAACATCCACGGCGAGTTTGCGCTGGAATCGAACCGCATTCGCGTCACCGGACTCAACGTCACGGCCGGCGGAACGGCGGTAATCGATGGCGATATCGTGCTCGCGAATGCGGCGTCCGCGAAACTCGATCTTCGCGGACGCTTTCATGACTTCCGTGCCGCAAAGAACGTCTGGGTGGATCTTGGCGTCTCGGGCGACGCCAGGATCACCGGCGATCTGCTGACGCCGAAGGTCGAAGGCACGCTCACCACGGTGAACACGACTGTGTTCGCCGATGCCGTTGGCGCGGGTGGCGCCGGGACCGCGGTCGAGCTCACGAAGGCCGACTTCGATATGCTCGAGTATTATTTCGGCTACGTGCCCACGAAGCGCGAGATCATCGCGGATCCGTTCGCGGCGTTCGGGCTCGACCTCAAGCTGATCGTGGGCAATAACACGTGGCTTCGCCGCACATCGCAACCGGTGATCGCGGTGCACCTCGACGGGTCGCTCGATGTGAAGAAGCAGCCGGCCGATTCCATGCAGTTGTTCGGATCGGTCGAAGCCATGCCCGAGCGTTCCTACTTCGAGGAATTCGGGCGCCGGTTCGCGGTCACGCACGGCCGCGCAACGTTCAATGGACTGGTGTCGGGCTGGGATGTCGACGTGGGCGCGCAATACAAGGTGCCGTCGCTGCAGGACCCGAACGCGCCGGAAGTGACCATCACGCTCGCCGTGAAAGGTGGCGCGACTGATCTCGATCTCACGCTCGGCGGCGAGCCCGCGATGGAAACCGCCGACGTGCTCTCGTATCTCGCCACCGGACGCCCCGCCGCGAGCGCGGCCGAATTTGGCGGCGGCGGAGATCTGACCGCACTCGGCACGTCACTCGCGGCGGGCGGCGTCGCGTCGGTGCTCGAGGATGCGGCCAAGAAGAACGTCGGGCTCGACGTAGTGGAGATCCGGCAGAGCGGCTTCAAGGGCGCGACGGTGGTCGCCGGCCGCTACGTCAATTCGCGGTTGTTCGTGGGATTCGAGCAACCACTCACGCAGCAGCGTGTGGAACAGGACAAGACGCTCTCGCAGGCACAGCTCACCGAGGTGCAGCTGGAATACACGTGGTACAAGTGGCTGCTGCTGTCGCTCCAGGGGGGACAGTCCAACTACCAGTTCTTTTTCCGGTTCCGCCGGGCGTTTTGATGCGCACACGCGTACGCACACCCGCGGCGCTCTCGTGCGTCATGCTCGTCGCCGTGCTGGCGCGACCGCTCACCGCGCAGATCCCGTATCACGTGTTCGAC
>DASRAP010000311.1:0-14740 GCA_035638155.1 Gemmatimonadaceae bacterium
CCCTTGTAGTCCGGTGGCGCTGCCGTGGCGCCTGCGAGCGGCGAATTGATGAGCCATCGCTCGCCGTTTGGCGCCGTGTACCACCGGAGCCGGTGGGCCGACGGCACGCGGTCGATCTCACGCGGCGTCCACGGAGCATTCACATCGGCGCCATGTGTGAACAGCACGACGTTCCCCGCGCTTTGCGCCGGATTCGTCGAGAATCCGTAGGCGAGCGCGATCTCGGGAATCCCGTCGCGGTCAATGTCCGCCACGGCGACGTTGATCGGCGCGGCCACTCCGCTTGCAATCACATGCCGGGTCCACGACGGATTCTCGAACCATATGAGCTCCGTGAGTCCGCTCGAGACGGCAACGAGGTCAGGCTTGCCGTCGCGATTGAGGTCTGCGGCGACCACCTGATAGCCGCCGCGCAGTCCGGTGGCGATCTCATGCGCAACGAACACCGGTTGCGTTGGGACCGTATTCGTCAACGCAAGGAAGGAAAGCGCGGCCAGCCGTCGAATCGCCACGCTTGAGCATTGCCGCTCGCCGTCCCCGTCGCAAGTTTTGGTCTTCGATGACCGAATCCGCGCTTCCAATCGAGAACGCACGCGTCAGCGCGGCCGGCCGCTGGACGCAACTCGTCCTCGGCGTCATCTGCATGTCGATGATCGCCAACCTTCAGTACGGTTGGACGCTGTTCGTGAATCCCATCGACGATAAACACCACTGGGGCCTGGCATCCATCCAGGTTGCCTTCTCGGTGTTCGTGCTGATCGAAACGTGGCTGGTGCCGCTCGAGGGGTATCTCGTTGACCGGTACGGGCCGAAAATGGTCGGTGTGGTGTCCGGCCTGCTCGTGGCCGCCGCATGGACGATCAACGCCAAGGCCAACTCCCTGGCCATGCTGTACGTGGGCGCAGTCGTTGGCGGCATCGGCGCCGGCGGCGTGTATGGCGCGTGCGTCGGCAACGCACTCAAGTGGTTCCCGGACCGCCGCGGGTTTGCGGCCGGCATCACCGCGATGGGATTCGGCGCGGGGTCCGCGCTGACGGTCTACCCGATCGCGAACATGATCCAGTCGCAGGGTTACGAGGCCGCGTTCCTCAAGTTCGGTCTCGCGCAGGGAATCGTCGTGTTCATCGTGGGGTGGTTCCTTCGCGCGCCGGACGAGTCGGTGCGATTCGCCGCGCCCGCGCGGGTGACCGCCGCAACGGCGACGAACGCCACGCCGGCGGAAATGCTTCGCTCCCCGGCGTTCTGGGTGATGTACGTGATGTTCGTGCTCACGGCGACCGGTGGGCTCGTCATCACGGCGCAGCTCAAGCCCATCGCGAAAGACTTCGGGCTCTCCACCGCGCAGGCGACGATTCTGGGCCTCACCGTCACCGCGCTGCCGTTCGCACTCGCGGCGAGCCGCGTTGTGAACGGCGTGAGCCGGCCGTTCTTCGGATGGATTTCGGACCAGATCGGACGCGAGACGACGATGTTCGTGGCCTTCGCGCTCGAGGCCGTCGTGTTTCTGCTGCTCACGAAAATGGGAAGCCACCCGGCGAGTTTCGTCGTGCTCTCGTGCCTCGTGTTCTTCTTCTACGGCGAGATCTACAGCCTGTTTCCGGCGGCGTGCGCCGATTCGTACGGCAGGAAGTTCGCGTCGGCGAATGCCGGCGTGCTCTACACCGCAAAAGGCACGGCATCGCTCGTCGTTCCGCTCAGCAGTGTGATCTCCGCGCATTTCGGTGGGTGGAACGGCGTGTTCACGACGATGGCGATCATGAACGCCGTCGCGGCGGTCATGGCGATTGCGTTCATGAAGCCGCTGCGCGCGAAGCTCGTGGCGAAATGAAGTTCGCGATCGTCGGCGCTGGAGCCATTGGCGGATACCTTGGCGGCTGGCTCTCCGCCGCAGGTGAGGACGTCACGTTCATCGCGCGCGGCGCCAACCTCGAGGCTATTCGAACGAACGGCATGCGCGTCATCGGCGAGGACGGTACCGAGCGGCGCTCGCAGCATGCGCGTGCCGTGCAATCGATGCGCGATGCGGGGCCGCAGGACGTCGTGCTGCTCACGGTAAAAGCGCACCAGGTCGCGCCCGTTGCCGCTGACCTGTCGCACCTGATGCATGACGCGACGTCGATCGTGACAATGCAGAACGGGATTCCGTGGTGGTACTTCCACAAGCTCGGCGGTGAGTACGAGGGCCGCGCCGTGAAGTCGGCGGATCCCGACGGCACGATCGCCGCGCACGTCGACAACGATCGCGTGATCGGTTCCGTGGTCTATCCGGCCGCGGTGCTCGTGGAACCGGGCGTCGTCCACGTCGTGGAAGGAAAGCGGTTTACGCTGGGTGAGCTCGACGGTTCCGAATCCGGGCGCGTCCAGTCGATTTCGGCCGCGCTCGCGAATGCCGGCTTCAAGGCGCCGGTCACGAGCGACATCCGTGGTGAGATCTGGCTCAAGATCTGGGGCAACCTGAGCTTCAATCCCATCAGCGCGCTCACACACGCGACGCTCGCGGATCTGCTGGCGTTTCCGGCCACGCGCGCGCTCAGCATCGAGATGATGCGCGAAGCCGAGGCGATCGCGAACAAGCTCGGCGTCCGCTTCCGGCTGGGTATCGACAAGCGCATTGCCGGCGCCGAGAAAGTCGGCGCACACAAGACGTCGATGCTGCAGGACATCGAAGCCGGCAAGCCGATCGAGATCGATGCCCTGGTCGGCGCGGTGGTCGAGCTCGGACGGCTTACCGGTACGCCGACGCCGCACATCGACGCACTCTACGCCTGCGCGAGTCTGCTGGCCAAATCACTCGCGGATCAGCGCGGCAAACTTCACATCGAACCGCTGACGTCATGACCGAGTCACCGCTCACGATTTCACAGCTGCTGGCAAGCGGCGACGCCAACGCCGTCGCCCTGTCCGCGCCCGGGGGCAAACCGCTCACGTACACAGGGCTCCGCGCGCACATCGAACGCACCGTGGCGGCGCTCAATGCACAAGGGATCGGCGCGGGGGACCGCGTGGCGATCGTGCTCGATAACGGACCGGAGATGGCGTCCGCATTTCTCGCGGTTGCGTCTGCGGCGACCGCAGCGCCGCTCAACCCGGTGTACCGCGCCGAGGAATTCGAGTTCTACCTGACCGATCTCAATGCAAAGCTATTGATCGTGGCGAAAGGCAAAGAGTCGGCATCGATCGGAGTCGCGGAGAAACTCGGCGTGCCGGTTGCACGGCTCGTCGCTGAGCCCGAGCGCGGGGCGGGGGCGTTTGTTCTTGAATTCGAAGGTCGGCGGGTGGACGGGTCGACGGGTCAGCGGGCGGTGGGGCCCGACGACATTGCGCTCGTGCTGCATACGTCAGGAACGACATCGCGGCCGAAAATTGTGCCGCTCGCGCAGCGCAACATCTGCGCGTCTGCGCTCAACATCAAAAAGACGTTGTCGCTGACGGCGCAGGATCGCGGGCTCGTGATCATGCCGCTCTTTCACATCCACGGCCTGATGGCGGCGTTGCTGGCCCCCCTGGCCGCGGGCGGGGAAGTGTGTTGTTCGCCGGGGTTCAACGCGCTCAAGTTCTTTTCGTGGGTCGATGAAGTGCAGCCCACGTGGTACACGGGCGTGCCCACCATGCACCAGGCGATTCTCCTCCGCGCGCCGGGCAACGCAGAGGTCGTGAAGAAGCACCGGCTGCGCTTCATTCGCTCCTCGTCGTCGTCCATGCCCACGCGCGTGATCAGCGAGCTCGAGTCGCTCTACGGCATCCCGGTCATTGAGGCATACGGTATGACCGAGGCGTCGCACCAGATGGCGAGCAACTCGCTCCCGCCCGGGAGACGCAAGCCGGGCACCGTCGGCCACGCTGCGGGCCCGGAAGTCCGCGTCGTCGACACCGCCGGTAATCCGGTTCCCGCCGGCGCGACGGGGGAAATCGTCATTCGCGGCATCAACGTGATGCAGGCGTATGAGAACAACCCCAAAGCCAACGCGGACGCATTCTACGGCGACTGGTTCCGCACCGGCGACCAGGGGGTGATGGATGACGAGGGGTTCCTGAGCATCACGGGGCGGCTCAAGGAGATCATCAACCGCGGCGGCGAGAAAATCTCGCCGCGCGAGGTGGACGAGATCATCATGGAGCATCCCGCCGTGCATCAGTGTGTGACGTTCGCGATGCCCCACGACATGCTCGGCGAAGAGGTCGCGGCGGCGATCGTGCTCAAGCAGGGCGCCCAAGCCACGGACAAGGAGCTCCGTGAGTTTGCGAAATCCCGTCTGGCCGACTTCAAGGTGCCGAAGAAGATCGTGATTCTCGACGCGATTCCCGTCGGCGCAACGGGCAAGCTTCAGAGGATAGGGCTGGCGCAAAAGCTCGGCCTCTAGGCAAGCGCCAAAAACAAACGCAACGCGGAGTTTGCCAGTTGCAGGGTCCGGGCCCGGGCCCCAACTTCTCTCACCTGAGAAGCATCTCCACCGGAGGGCCTGAAGTTGCCGTCGAAATGCCCGCAATGCGGTGCCGCGATTGCGGACGACTCGATCTTCTGCAACAAGTGCGGATTCAACGTCACGCGCGAGCACGCGGCCGTGACGGCGGCTGCCGCGCAGGCAGGGTTGTCGGGGGACATCGGCACGCTGGCAACGGCCCTCGCCGACCGTTACAAAGTCGAACGCGAGCTCGGCCGCGGCGGCATGGCCACGGTGTACCTCGCCCATGACCTCAAGCACGACCGTGAAGTAGCGATCAAGGTCCTGCACCCCGACCTTGCGGCGACGCTCGGCGGTGACCGGTTCGAGCGCGAAATCAAGCTCGCCGCCAAGCTGCAGCACCCGCACATCCTCGGACTCTACGATTCCGGCGTCGCGAAGGGTTTGCTGTACTACGTGATGCCGTTCGTGAAGGGCGAATCGCTGCGCGACAAGATCGTGAAGGACAAGATGCTCACGATCGAGGACGCCGAGCGCTTCACGCTGGAAGTCGCCGACGCGCTCGGATACGCGCACGCGCAGGGCATCGTCCACCGGGACATCAAGCCCGAGAACGTGATGCTGTCGAACGGCCACGCGCTCGTGATGGACTTCGGTATCGCGCGTGCGATCGGCGAAGCAGGCTCCGGCGGCGGCAAGCTCACGCAGACCGGCATGTCGGTGGGCACACCGGTGTACATGGCGCCGGAGCAGGCGAGCGGCGAACCGGCGGGACCAACGGCGGACATCTACAGCCTCGGTTGCATGCTCTACGAGATGCTCGCCGGAGAGCCGCCGTTCACGGGCGCGAATCAGATGGCCATCATGGCCAAGCACCTGATGGAGCAGCCGCCGAGCGTACGCGTGGTGCGGAACACGGTCCCGGAAGAAATCGAGAACGCGATATTCGCTGCGATGGCGAAAGCGCCGGTCGACCGGCCGCAGACCGCCGCTGCCTTTGCGGAGCTCATGGGACTCCCGCTCGGCGCGACGGCGACGATGCGCGTCATGCGCGGCACGGGCTCGATGCGTCGTGTGACGGGCACAGGTGCGCAGGCCATCCTCGAGGCGCCATCGCTCAAGTGGTATCAGAAGCCGGCGGTGCTGATTGGCGGCGTTGCGGCGGTCGCGGCGGTGGTGGCGGCGGTCGTGGTGAGCAATCGTCCGAAACGCACCGTGCTCGCGGACGATCCGAACGCGCGCCGCCTTGCGGTGCTGTACTTCAACGACCTCAGCAAGGACAGTTCGCTCACTCCAGTCGCGGACGGTTTGACCGAGGGACTGACGCGCACGCTGTCGACGTCGTCGAGCTTCACTGTGCTCGCCACGAGCGGCGCGGCCAGGTTTCGCGGCACGGCCGTGGGAGTCGACAGCATCGCACGGGCGTTACGTGCTGGGTATCTCGTGCGCGGCGACGTGGAACCCGAGGCCGGTGACAAGGTGCGCGTCACCGTGCGCCTCGATGACGCAAGCGGCGCGAAGATTGATCAAGCTTCGCTCACGGTGCCAAAGGCGAACGTGATTACGGCGCGCGACACGCTGGCGGTGGTCGTCGGCGATCTCATTCGCAAGCGCCTGGGCCAGGAGTTCCAGACTTCATCGCAGCGTGCGAGCACGTCGAGCGAGGAGAGCTGGCTGCTGGTGCAGCGCGGTGAAGCGGCACGTCGTTCCATGGAGGGAGCGTATCTCGCGGCCGACACCGCCGCCGTGGAGCGTTGGTATCATGCCGCGGACTCGCTGTATGCGGCGGCCGAGGCGGGTGATGCAAAGTGGTCGGAGCCGGAGGGTCGGCGCGCGCTCGCCGCGTATCGGCGGTCGCGCATGACACGCGATCCGAACGCGATCAAGAAATGGATCGGCGTGGGGCTTCCGCACGCCGACAAGGCGATTGAGGTCGACGCAAACGACGCCGATGCACTCGAGGTGCGCGGGAATCTCAAGTACTGGGGCTGGCTCTCGAACATCGAGGTCGATCCGACGAAGAAAGCGGCGCTCATTGAATCGGCGCGCGCGGATCTCGAGAAATCACGCACGCTGAACAACAAGCAAGCCGGCGCGTACGCGACACTTTCGCACCTCTACAACAACTCGAAAGGCACGGGCGCGAACGACGTCCTGATCGCGGCGCAGCGCGCCTATGAGGCGGACGAATTCCTCGCGGAGGCTGACAGGGTTCTCGCGCGTCTCGTGCTCGCCGCGTACGATCTGGGGAACGCCGACCAGGCCGATCAGTGGTGCGCGGAGGCCAACCGTCGATTCCCGTCGACGTTCAATGCCGTGCGCTGCCGCCTGCTGGTCCTCACCATGAAGGGCAAGACCCCCGACGTCCCCGCCGCGTGGCGGCTCGCGGACTCGGTCGCCGCGCTTGCGCCGAACCCGAAGTACTACCGGCTCAACTCGGACATGCTCGTCGCCGCCGTCATCGCCCACGCGGCCCAGAACAATCCCGCGCTGGGCGACAGCGCGAAGCATGTCATCAAGCGATCCGAAGGCGACGCGTCCGTCGATCCGACGCGCGACCTCGCCCTCTATGGCGCCATCGCAGCGACGGCCCTGGGGGACAAAGCCGAGGCAGTTCGGCTGCTCAAGACGTACTTCGCAGTGAACCCGCAGAAAGTGGCCGGTTTCCGCGAGGACCCGGGCTGGCAGTTCCGCGACCTGATCGGCGACCCGGGGTTTAAGCAGCTCGTCGGGGGGTAGGCCGGGGGGCAACGGGCCAAGGGCAACGGGCCACGGGCCACGGGTCGACGGGTCCACGGGTCCACGGGATTACCCCCGTTGCCCGTTGCCCTTTCGCCCGTTGCCCTTTTCGCCCGTGGCCTTTGCCCGTTGCCCCTTCTCCGTCTCCTGACCAAGTGACGCCCAAGAGACTACAATAGGGCGATGTTGCGTGCCGTGAAGCGAATCGTGTCCCTCATGGCAGCGTGTGTGGCGGTCTGGGCGTGCTCTGACAAGCACTCCCCGACATCGCCCAATGTCACGCACGATTCACAGGGCAAGATCGTGATGGGGACGTGCACCACCATCCCTCATCTCGACAGCCTCGCCAACGTCGTGTTCGGCGCGGGAACGGCAAACGCAAACACCGTCCACACCAAGCTCGACCTTCTGCGCAAGGAAGTCGACGCATACGACGTGAGCGCGGCGCAGGCGACCGCGAACGAGATCGTGAACTTCGTGAAAACGAAGGCGACGCAGGGCGGGATCGTTGGCTCCGAAACCGCCACCAACGAATTCATTGGCAGCGGGCTGTGTTATGCGGGCCTTTCGCCGGACACGTTCCTGATTCTTCCGTCGGCCGAACCGCAGGTCCACACCACGAACGACGGCGCGTCGGGATTACGCATTGAGCCGGGAGCTGTCACGCAGCCCACGCTCATCACGATCACCGTCGCGGATTCCGGGACTCCGTCGCCGCTCCAGACCAAGCTCGATCAGTACCCGGTGTACGTGAACATTTCAACCACGTCGGCGCTCACGAAACCGGCTACGGTCGCGCTCTGCCCGTCGGTCCAGGTGCCGGCTGCGGTACGATCGCGTCTTCGCGTCGGACACCAGGCCAAGAACGGGTTCGAAATCACACCGCAGGCGGACGCGAGTTTTCTGACCTGCGAATCGTCCCTGGCGAAGGCACGCGGTCCCGCCTGGCTCCGTTCCCTGGCGAAACTCGTGCTGCCGCGGCCGCTTTACGCCGCGCCGTTCGAAGTCGTCGGCATCGGCGGGTCGGCGACGGAATTCAGTCCGTTCGGCGTCGTGGATCCCGAAGTGAGTTTCTCGGGCGGTGTGGGTGGATCGGCGACGGAGTTTGGGCCGGGTGCGAAGAAAGGCAATCTCGTGATCGGCGGGCAGTGCACCGAGGTCTCTGCCACGGTCGGCACGCCGCTCGAGCCCGAGTGCCGCCCCCAAGTCACGGTCACGACGCCCAACGGCACCATTCTGCAGAACGTGCCTGTCGCGTGGGTGCGGCAGACGGGCGACGGCTCGATCGCGGCGAGCAATCTCCTTGCGCAGTCGTGCGCCGCGTTCGGGACGACGGCCGCGACGTTCACGGACAATCTTGGCCGCGCTGCGATCTGCTGGACCATGGGACTGCAGAGCGGCGGCGCGACGGTGCAGGCGACGCCGGGCACCGGCGGCGATTTGCCCCCAGGCGTGACGATTTCCCCCGCATCGATCACGTTCAGCGCGACGGCAACCCCGATCTTCAGCGGCGCCAATGCGACCGGCGGAACGTTCGTGTTCGACAACGCCGCGCACCCGGGAAGCGGCGCCTGTTCGAATGGTCTCGCGCCCGCGCTGTCGTACTCGAACGGCGCGCCCCCCCTCGCCGCCGGCACCTACACGCTTACGGTCACGTGCGGCGGTGGCGGGACGTTCACGCAGACCACCGCGTCGGCCCCGATTGTGATTCTTCCGGCAACCCCCGTGGTGAAGGTGACGTGTCCGTCCTCGCCGCTGGTCTTCGCGGGCTCGGCGCTGACGCCGTGCAGCGCGACAGTGACGGGTCCCGCACTCAACACCTCAGCGTCTCCGACGTACGTGAACAACATCGACGCCGGTACGGCGACGGCATCGGCCGCTGTGACAGCAGCCGGCAATTATGGCGCCGCGTCCGCGTCCGCGACGTTCTCCATTACGCCCGCGCCGTCGCAGACGGTCGTCACGTGCCCCGCGTCGCCGGTGACGTTCGCAGCCGCTCCGCTCACGCCGTGCACCGCAAAGACCACGTCGGTGGGCAATCTGAATGTGAGTACAGCGGTGACATATACGTCGAACGTGAACGTCGGAACGGCGAACGCGAGCGCGAAATTCGCCGCGGTCGGCAACTATCTCGGAAGCGAAGGCTCCGCGTCATTCCAGATCTCGAAGCTCGGCATTGTCGCGACTGCCGGGAGCGCGACGATGACGCAGGGAAGCGCGGTGCCGGTCATCCCGTGCGTCGTGTCGGGTCTTCCGTCGAGTGACGCGGGGGCCGTGAGCTGCACGTCGGGCGTGCCGTCGGTGAGCGGGGCCGGTACGTATGCGACGACGCCGGTAATCACGCCCGCCAATCCCGCGAACTATCTGGTGACGCCGGTATCGGGCACGCTCACCGTCACCGCAGTGAGCACGCAGCACTATCACCAGGAAGATTGCTTCGATTCGCCGCTCTACAGTTCCATGCCCGACACGAAATCGGCCCAGCAGAAAGGATCGAATGTGCCGATCAAGTGCGAGCTCGATCTCAACGATCAGCCGGTGAGCACCGCGCACGGCGACCTCGTGGTCGTCGACCGCGGCACGACGGGGACGGCGGCGCCGGTCACCGTGTTGTCGCTCAGCAATGCGTTTACGTACGTGGGCGGTGGAAAATACCAGTACAGCCTGAGCACGGGCGGCAGCGGCTTCGTTGCCGGGCACTACTACTACGTCACGGCAACGTGGGACGACGGCTCGACCACAACCGGCTGGTTCCTCCTCAAGTAACGCTGCGTGCGCGCGTGCCCGGCCGCGCGCTCGAGCGGGACTGAAAGCGCGCACGCAGCCGGCGCACCGATGCCGAAAGCCGGTGCACGGCGTTGCGGAGTGTCTCCTGTTTCTGAATCACCACTTCGTTCGATCCGCCTGACGACCGCGCAACCTCGCGCCGCACCTGCGAACGGTACTGCGAAATTGCATCGCGCGCGTGCGCGATGACGCCTTTCACTTCGTCACGCGTAAACCGGTGGAACGGTGCGAACTTGAATGGATGCTGCGCGGTCTGCGCGCGGAATGCCTGGATGCTCCCCCACTGCGCGGAAATGTTGGGTACGAGCTCGAGGACCGTCTTGAGCACGTTCCGGGGCGTGAGCTCCGTGCCATAGCTGTACGCGAGGTATCGCTCCTCCACGAGGCGCCAGAATACCGCCGTCGCTTCGTTGACGTCGACCGCGTCGTACTCGAGCGCCGTGCAGATGAGGCCCCACACCACGTGCTGCTCACGTCCTTCCATGTTGCGCGTCGGCGAGCTCGGTGCGTCCTGCCAATGCCGCAGGAAACCGCGCTCCATCTGGTACGCGGTCGGGAACCCTGAACGCCACAGGCGGAGATTCATTTCCGTCCACTCGCCCCAATAGCGGCGTCGCGGATTGAAGCCGCCCACGTCGGCGAAGAGCGCGCGGTATCCGGCGCAGAGCATGCCCTGCACCGGGGAATATCGAAGCTTGTGCCACTCGACCGACGGGGTGGAGTCGCGCGGCTTGATCCGAACGTTCGTGTCTTCCTTGAACGACGGGAATCCGATCATGCCCACGGGGTGCTCCGCCAAGGTCTCGAGAATTGCGGGCACGATATCACCGTGCAGCGTGATGTCGTCGTCGACGAATGCAATGAGCGGCGTCCGGCAGACCGAGAGCTGGAGATTGCGGCCGCCCACGATACTCGTCTCGCCGGCGTTGCAATAGATGTCGATGGGCATATTCGGCGCATGCGCGCGAATCTGCGCCTCGACGTCGCCGAGTGAGCCATTCAGCGGGCGGTTGTAAATGACGTCCACGCGCGGCAGCGGGTCGAGCTCCAGCGTCGAGATCGATTGGAGCAGCCGCTTGAGGTACGCTTCCCGTTCCGGGATGGTGAGGATGCTGAGGGTGAGAACGTTTGCTGGCGTCATGGGGCGGGCTCCGATCGGGTTCCGAGCAAGTCGAGCATTTCCCTCCAGCCATCTGTCTCCATGCGTTCGAGCAACGTCACGCGCGGAAGTCGCGCGAGTGCCGCGTCGTGTCCGCTCTCGTGACGGATCACGAACCGAAGGTCAGCCGCCTCGAGCAACTGTGCGTCGCTCGCCGCGTTACCGATGCCGATCACGCGCGGCCGCGGCCCATCACCGAATGTCGCGCGCAGCCACGCGCGTACCGCCCGACCCTTGTCCGTGCCGCGAACCACGGTCACCCACCGTCCGCCGGCGGCCACCGAGAAGCCGGTGGCGCGCAGCGAGTCGAATGCGTGCGACACGGCGCTGTCGTGGTCGTCCGACGCGGCGAGAAGCACGCTCGCCCGCCGATGGTCGTGCGCCACGTACGACCCGGGAGCTGCGATGACACCGGCAGGCGGATGCGCGATGGCATGCAATGGCGCCAGGTGCATGCGGAACGCATCCGCGATGCTCTGGACAACCGTCGCACGCGCCTCCCCAACACGGGCAACCCATCGGTCGCCAAGTGGTTCCGCAAAGCCCAGCGACTCCGCGAGCTCGCGCGATCCGGTGAGCACGACGGCGCCGCTCTCACCGATGGCGTCGTCGGACGAGGCCAGCTCGCGCTGCAGATCCGAAATGTCCTCGGCCGTCCGGCTCGATACCCAGATGACGCGATACTCGCGCGTGACGGCGGCGAACGCCGCGCGATCCATCGCGGGCCGGAGACGATCGTCGAGGAACGTGCCGTCGAGATCGCTGAAAATGATGTCGCGTACACTCCGGCTCGCGGCGCCGGGGAACGCGACAGCGGACGACGCCGGTTTTTGCCGGCGCCGCCCGTTCGTCGAGTACCTCCTCTGCTTAGAATCCACCCCCGCGGCGGCCGGTGGAGCCGCCGACGCTGATGGTGCCGAGCGCGGAAATGGCTGCATCAGGCGCGCCGGCGTCGAGCTTGGCCTGCACCTGTGACAGCGCGTCGGTGACCGGCACGCCACTCGCGGTCAGCTGCGAGAGCACGTTGAATGCAACCGTGAGCGAGCGGTCCTGCTGCGTGTGCGCGATCATTGCCTGCAGCTGCGCGCGGGTGACGCCGCGATCCATTGCGTTCGCGCCACTCGCGGTTTCCGCGGCCGTCGGCTTGCGCCCCGCGCTCACCATGAGCTCGTGCGTGGTTTCGAGATTGCCTTCGACCCGCGTTGCCGACGCGACGATCGCGCCTTCGGTCGCACCCTTCGCCTGTCCTTCGGCGACACGCTGGGAAATCGGTTGCGTCGGGACGTTGGATTTCTGCGCCCGATCATAGACGGACTGAAGCCGCGTCCGCGCCTCCGCGGAGAAACTCGCTGGAATCGTGAGTTGGCCCTGTGCAGCCGCGTTCGCGCTCGACGACGACGTCACCTGCCCGGATTGCGTCTGCGCGCTGCCGCTGCCCGAGCTGCTGCTCGAAGCGCTACCTGAACCGCTGCCTGAACCGCTCGCTCCGCCGGACTGGGCCGCAAGAATGGATGGGACGGCCGCCAGCGCGAGTGAAAGTACTTTGGTACGCATCGTTCCTCCTCGGGAGAAGTAACCTGATACTGCGGTGCTGCTCTCGGCCGCCATCATCGCGAGCGGTCTCCGCGCACGGTGATGTAGGCCGACTGTCCGCCGAAGCCATCTGCGACTCCGGCAGTTCCTCGCGGTGTGCGCCAATCTTTTCCATTGACCCGGAACGAGTAGCGATACTCGCCGGGTGCAAGCGCGACATCCGCGTACCACACTCCGTTTTCCGCGCGGTCCGCGGCAACGGGCTGCCAGCTGTTCCAGTCACCTGCGATTTCAACGGACTGCGCCGACGGCGCTTCGATGGCGAAACGCGTGTAGCCGGGCGCCGGTGGTGTCGCACCACGCGCGCGCGGCATTGCCGACGCACTGTTCGGATCCGCGCTCGCGGATCCGAAGCGGAGTCCGATGCCGGCCGTGACGTACCGGCCTCGTGCTGTACCGGTCAGATGGTTCGACGGATATGATCCCGCCGCGACATCGAGCGATGCGGACTTGAGCACCGCGAACGAAACCGATGCGGTGCCGTAGGTCTCCTGTTCATCAGGCGCGCGTCGCCGGCCGGCTGAACCTGCAAGGGTCAGGCGATCCACCACGATTCGTACACCGGCCGTACGGTCACGGACACGGTTGCCGTCAATTCGCATGGGATCTTCTCGAATCCACACGAGCGCGCCCCCGGATGGCGACGCAAAGAGTCGTACTTGCGCGTTGTAGACGGGCTCAGCCGAGGTGCGCGTCGCCGAGGTAAACGTTGTCGTGCCTGGCGCCGGGAATGGGAACCCCCCAACGGGCCCGCTCGATTCCGTTGCGGTATGCCCAACCGCGCCGTGAACGCCAGCGCCGAGGGTGAGGGCGTGCCACGACCATTCGGCCGAAGGTGTCAGCTCGCCGGTCAGAAAGGTCGTATTGAATGACGTCGTTGATGCGGCGCCGTTTGTCGACAATGCGAGCGCAAAGCCGTGGAGCGGTGCGGTGCGCGCGATGACTGCCGCGCCGCCGCCCGCGGCCCACGCGTTGTTCTCGAACCGTGTTCCGTTCGCGCCAATCCACGCTGCCGAACGCGGTCCAAGCGTAATGAATGCGCCCGGAGTGACTGTAACCGCGTCGGACCGGATGCCGCGCGCGTCGGTGGACGAGCCTGCGACAACGGCAAGAGAACCCTGCGTCTGCGCAAATCCGGCGGGTGGGACGGTCAAACCGGCGAGCCATGCAAGCGGTACGAAGAGCACGATCCGACGCTGAGCCACGACGTCGCTCCGGGCAGGGGTCTGGCCCCGTGTACTCGCCGGTACAAGGCAGGGTTCCGTGCACTGTCACAAACGTGTGAAGATCACAACGGGGACGTGCGGATTGAGCGGCTCAAACCATACGTACGTCACTAATCCCTGTCGAACCACTGATTGGTCACGCGGCGCGTGACCCGTCTCGTACACGCCGGGTACAGTCGTGCATGAAACGAGTTGCAGTACTGATGGTCGTTCTCCTCGCAGCGTGCGGCGGCGACATGGTTACCGCGCCGGTAGACGAGGCATTCACGCTCCGCGTCGGCGACGTCGTGTCGATCGACGGAACCCCGCTCGCGCTCAAGTTCGTGCGCGTGGAATCGGATACGCGGTGTCCCTATGGTGCGCCGTGCCCATCTGCGCCGTCCGGAAACGCCGCGACCGTGTTCGAGGCCGCCCTCTCCGGCGAGCGCGCGACGTTCACGCTCAACACCGCGGGCGTGAAGGATACGACGATCGGGGATTACCGCGTTGAGCTCGCCGCGCTCAATCCCGTTCCCACGCTGGCCGCACAAATCTCGTCAAAGGAATATCGGGCCAGCGTGATCGTGTCGAGATAGCCGAACTACGGGAACAGGGGAACACAGAACTACGGGAACACAGACACTACGGGAGCACTGAACTACGGGAGCACTGAACTACGGGAACACGGAACTACGGGAACACGGAACTACGGGAGCACAGAACTACGGGGGCACGGAACTACGGGAGCACAGAACTACGGGAGCACAGAACTACGGGGGCACAGAACTACGGGGAGCACAGAACTACGGGAGCACAGAACTACGGGAACCAAAGCACTACGAGATGGTCCCGTT
>DASRAP010000312.1:0-3933 GCA_035638155.1 Gemmatimonadaceae bacterium
AACACGATTCGCCTGATCAACGCGCTCATTCAGAACAACAAGCGGTTCGACTTCATGATCTATCCCGGCCAGCCGCACGCATACGGCCCGATGGCGCCGTACGCGTTCCAGCTGCAAGCCGAGTATTTCGCGGAGTTCCTGCTTGGGGATCGATCATTCCGAATGAACGCCGATTTTACCAAGCACACGGACAGATAAAACCAAAATAGAAATGCAAGTTGAAGGGTGAAGTTGAAGTTGAAGATTCAAGATTCAAACACGACGGCGGGCTTCGGCTCGCCGTTTGTGTTTTGAAACAGAGAGAGCGGGAGAACGAGAGAACGAGAGAACGACAGGACGAGAGGACGAGACCGCCCTTTCTCGTTCTCCCCCTCTCTCGTTCTCTCGTTCTCCGTTTTTTCTCGTTCTCCCGCTCTCTCGTTCTCCCGTTCTCTGCCGTAGGGGATGGCGAACTCCGGCTCGGCCCCCCATTCTATGGGTGCGCCCTCTCTACCGGCCGGCGGTGGGCGGCGCCTTGGGTCCAAGGCGCGTGCGCCGGCGTCCTCTCGCAGGAGATCGAGGAATGTCTCACCCGGAGCGTCGCGCCTTTGCAGCGCGCCTGATCCGCGGAGCGTCTGCCGGACTGCTCCTTGTTGCCGGGACCGCCTACGCGCAGGTCCTGCCCCCCAATCCCAACGGTCCGAAGGCGAATTGGGCGCTGTACGACAAGTGGAGTACGAACAACGCACGCGGCATGACGTACTCCACGAACATCACTCCCCGCTGGATCGGGCAGTCCGATTCGCTCTTCTATGAATGGAGTGACCACACCGGCGACCAGTACCTCCTCGTCAATGCGATCACACACGCGAAGAAACCGCTCTTCGATCACGTGAAGCTCGCGACACAGCTCTCGGAGCTGCGCCACCAGGCGACGGATCCGAAGCAGCTCCAGGATGTGATCGGCGAGGTGAACATCACCAAGGATCACAAGCACCTTCGCTTTGCGGCCGATACGGGCGCGAAGCAGATGCGCTATGACTGGAACATCGCGACCGAGATGCTCACGTCGCTCGGACGGTATCGCGGCGCGGCCGACTCCCTCATGCTGAAGGACGAGGAAGTCCAGCAGGGCGGTGGCGGCGGCGGCCGTGGCGCCGGCGGTGGCGGTGGACGCGCCGGTGGTCGCGGCAATGCGCCGGCCGGCCCGCCGCCGGATTTCCGCAATTACTCGCCCGACAGCTCGGCGTTCGTCTTCGGCCGCAACAACAATCTCTTCGTGTATCAGAAGGCGTCGAACGACACCATTCAGATCACGACCGAGGGCATCGACAAGTACAGCTTCACCCAGCTCGCGCTCGGCGGACTTGGGGGACTGGACTCGACGCAACAGCAGCAGATGCGGGACAACGCCACGGCGGCGACCGATCCCAAACGGAATGTCCGCGTGAATGCCACGTGGTCGAGCGATTCGAAATCGTTCTACATCACACGGACGGACGTCCGTGCGCAGAAACAGTACTGGCTCGTGCACGTGCTCGATGAGCCGCGCATTACGCTCGAGACCTACAACTACGCGAATCCCGGCGAAGACAGCGTGCCGCGTCCCGAGTACTGGACGTGGACCAAGGGCGACAAAGCCGCCAAGAAGACGCCGATCGCGAAGTGGAAGGACCAGCAGTACTTCAATCCGAGCTTCGTCGCGCACGACGGCACCAAGCTCCGCATCGTTCGCCGAGACCGGCTCCAGCGCAACATGGAGTACGTCGAAGTCGACCTTCCGACGGGCAACGTGAAGACGCTCGTCACGGAAACCAAGGGCGACGCGGGATCACTCGAGACCAACGGTCCCGTGTACCTCAAGGGCTTCACGGCCACCGGTGCGGGCGGGCGAGGGGGCGGCGGCGGTGGCGGCGGTGCGGCGCCTGCGGGTCCGCAGCCGGGTATTCCCGCCGGCAGCGATTTCGTCTGGTGGTCCGAGAAGAGCGGGTGGGGCCATCTCTACCTGTACGCGTGGGACGGCACCCTCAAGCGCCAGCTCACGAGCGGCGACTGGCGCGTCGAACCGGGGCTCGTCGCGTACGACTCGGTAAAGAACGTCGCGTACGTGCGCGGGGAGGGCAGGGAGCCGGGCGAGAATCTCTACTACACGCACCTCTATCGCGTGGACCTCGCGACGTCGGCGATCACGCTGCTCGATCCGGGCAACTACAACCACACGTCCGTCGTATCGGAGAACAAGCACTACATCGTCGACATGTCATCGCGCGTGGATACGCTCCCGCGCGTCCAGCTCCGCGACGCACTGTCCGGCAAGCTCGTGATGGATCTCGAGGCGACGGACATGTCGCGGCTCTTCGAGGCGGGCTACAAGTACCCGATGCCGTTCCAGACGCTCGCCGCGGACGGTGTGACGCCGATCTTTGGCAACATGTGGAAGCCGTTCGACTTCGATTCCACAAAGAAGTATCCGATCATCGCAAACGTGTATCCGGGCCCGCAGACGGAAAGCGTCACTGCGGCCTTCGGCGCGACGGGCGGACCTCAGCAGCTCGCGCAGCTCGGCTTCATCGTGATCCAGATCGGCAATCGCGGCGGCACGCCGGCGCGCTCGGCAGCGTACCAGGACTTCTCGTACTTCAACATGCGCGACTACGCGCTTGCCGATAAGAAGACCGGCATCGAGCAGCTCGCGTCGCGGTACAAGTTCATCGATCTCGACCGCGTGGGCATCTTCGGCCACTCGGGCGGTGGATTCCTCACGGGTGCGGCACTGCTCCTGCCGCCGTACAACGAGTTCTTCAAGGTAGGCGTGAGCGAATCAGGCAATCACGACAACAACATGTACAACTCCAACTGGAGCGAGCAGTATCACGGCCTCAAGTGGGTCGCGGCCGCCGATACCGCGCGTCTCACGCGTGAAGCCCGCGCCAAGGCGCGCGGCTCGGAGTTCCAGGCGGGCGTCGCGGTTGCCACCACGGAGCTGAGCGGCCAGACCACGGGTCGCGGCGGCGCGGGTGGTCGTGGTGGTGCTGGCGGCCGTGGCGGCGGCGGTGGTGGGCGCGGCGGCCGTGGTAACGGTGGTGGCGGCGGCGCCGCGCAGAGCGCCGGCGACCAGAACGCGGCGGCCCCGGGTGATCCGGCGAAGGCGGACAGCGTGTTCTGGATCTACGTGCCCACGAACATCGATCTCGCGGCGAACCTCAAGGGCAAACTGCTCCTCGAAACGGGTGACGTCGACAACAACGTCCACCCGGGCAACACGATTCGCCTGATCAACGCGCTCATTCAGAACAACAAGCGGTTCGACTTCATGATCTATCCCGGCCAGCAGCATGCATACGGGCCGATGGCGCCGTACGCGTTCCAGCTGCAGGCGGAATACTTCGCGGAGTTCCTGCTTGGCGACCGCAGCTTCCGAATGAACGCGGACTTCAACAAGCACTCGGACAGATAAAACCAAAAAAGAAACGCAAGTTGAAGGGTGAAGTTGAAGCTGAAGATTGAAGAGTCAAACACGACGGCGGGCTTCGGCTCGCCGTTCGTGTTTTCAAACAGAACGAGAAACGGCAGAACGTGAGAACGAGAGAGCGGGAGAACGAGAAAGGGCGATTGCGTCCTCTCGTTCTCCCGCTCTCTCGTTCTCTCGTAGGATGGCGGCCCCCCGCAAAGGTGCCCGCCCCCCTCTTCAAACTTCAACTTCAATTTCCAATTCCACTTCAATTTCTTTTTCGGTTTTCGCCCGTTACTGCCGCCCCTTGGTTGGCGGTGGCGTTTTTGCCGGCGCCTTTTCCGGCACCTTTGTGGGGACCGAGATTTTCTGCGGGCTGTCGATCGGAATCGGGGTCGAGAGCTGCGGCAGCGCGCCCTGCACGACATCCGACATCCGCACCGCGCTCGAGATGCCCTTCACGCGCCCCATGACCTTCTCGGCGCCGAGTGAATCGCCGCGCA
>DASRAP010000313.1:0-5440 GCA_035638155.1 Gemmatimonadaceae bacterium
ATGGCGGGCTGACTCCGTTCACCGCAACGCGGAGCCGCGGAGGGCGCGGTGGTTCGCGGAGCACGGCCACAGCGCTGCCGCGGCATACGCGGAACACTGCCGAGCACCACGGAAACCCCAAAGCAGTTGTATTTTTTTTTCTGTGTTATTCCGGCTTTCTCAGCGGTATTCCGCGGCAAGCTGGGATATTCTCCGCGAACCTCCCTCTCTCCGCGGCTCCGCGTTGCGGTTTGCGTTTGCGTTGCGTGGCCGTTTACTGGACGATCCTGATCGGCGGCGCGAGGATGTGCGGCATGCCTGCGAGCAGCTGGTTCACCTTGCCCACGCGCTCGGTCACGATCTTGTCCAGTCGCACCTGCGCGGCGGCCGTTTCACCAGTGAGCTCGGTGGAGCGGAGCATTTCGCCCGCGGTCGGACCGCGCGTGCCGCGCGTGATGCTTCCCGCAACCGACTGCGCCTCTTCACGAAGCCGCGGATACTGACGGTAGCCGAGCCCCGCGAGCGGGCGCGCCAGTACTGAATCACGGAACTGCTTGAGATCCGCGAGCGTGCCGTTGATCTCCGCGAGCGCCGCGGGAATGGATTTGTTCGACGTGTCGCGCTGCGCGCTGCGGAGTGCCGTTTGCACGCCCGTGAGCTGGCTCGTGAGGTCGTCAACGGTGCTGATGATCGCGTTCACTTTTGCCACCGTCGCCTGCGCGGCGCGCGCGGCGGCGATGGTGGCGTTCTGCGCGGCGAGAGTGGTCTCGACGCGCGCATCATTCTCGACCGTGAAATCCTTCGACGCTCGTGTCGCGCCGGCGACAAGCGTCACCGTGTAGGTGCCGGGCAGCACGTCGAGACTCCCGCCGCCGCGCCCTCCTCGTCCGCCGCCACCACCACCGGCGCCCGCGTCAGCTGCGGCACCCGCGGCACCGGGGGCACCCGCCGCCGCGCCTGCCCCGCCGCGTCCGCCGCCACCGCCGCGTCCGCCCCGGCCGCCCCCTCCCCCGCCAGCGCCATCGGGCGAGTCGTACGACAGATCCCACACGACACGATTCACGCCCGCAGTGCCCGTCCCGTTCAACCTTCGCACGACCTGCCCGCTCGCCTTCTCGGCGACCGTGAGCGTCACGCCCTGCGGCGTGCGCACATAGTACGTGAACAGGGCTCCGGCAGGAGCGTTGTCACCCGACCATGACTTGTCGCCGACGTTACCGTCGCGACTCCACTGATTCCAGTTCGTCGCGTTCCGTACGTCGAACAGCGTCGCCTCGCTCGTGACCGCCGTGCCGAGCGACTGCATCCAGCTGATGTCATCGAGCACGAGCATACCGCGCCCGTGCGTTGCGACAATGAGATCGTTCTCGCGCGGATGGACCTGCATGTCGCGCACTTGGATTACCGGAAGATTCGAGCGCAGTGAATACCAGTGTGCGCCGCGATCCCACGAGGCGTAGATGCCCATTTCGCTGCCGAGGAAGAGCAGGTTGCGGTTCTTGCGATCCTCGCGGACGACGTGCACCCACGCGGCCTTCTGCGGGAGATCACCACGAATCGACGTCCACGTCTTGCCATAATCCGTGGTCATGTACGCGAACGGCGAATAATCATCGTCCTGGTGGTGGTCGGCGGCGACGTACGCGGTGCCGGCGTCGAAGTGCGACGCCTCAACCGTCGGAATCCACGCATTCGGTTTGAGGCCGGGAACGTTGGTGAACACGTTCGCCCAGGTCTTGCCGCCGTCGCGCGTCACCTGGACGTTGCCGTCGTCCGTGCCGACCCAGATCACGTCGGGATCGAGCTCCGAGACGGCAATGCTGATGATCGTGCAGTGGAATTCCGCCGCGGTGTTGTCGACGACGATCGGACCGCCGGATGACTGCTGCTTGGCCGGATCATTCGTGGTGAGATCCGGCGAAATCACCTTCCACGACTGACCGTAATCCGTGCTCTTGAACAGCACGTTCCCGCCAAAGTACACGGCGCCCGGTTCTTTCACCGACACCGAGATCGGCGAATTCCAGTTGAAGCGATACTTGTGCGAGATCATTGCATCGCCGACCGAGCCGACGCGATTCGGATACGGGTAGATCTGTTTCTGCGCGCCGGAGCGCATGTCGGTCACATAGATCATGCCGCCCTGCGCGTCGGAGTACACGATCCACGGTTTGGTGAGGTCGGGTACGCCCGCAAACCCGTCGCCGCCAGAAATGGTGAACCAGTCCTTCTTCGTGATGCCGCCGTAGAGGCCCACGCTCGGCCCGCACCACGTGCCGTTGTCCTGCAAGCCGCCGCACATCATGTACGGCTTCTGCAAGTCGTAGTTCACGTGATAGAACTGCGTGAAGGCGAACATGTTCTCGACTTCCCACGTCTTGCCCTGATCGAAGCTCTTCTGCCAGCCGCCGTCCGATCCTTCGAGAATCCGCTTGGGATTCAGGGGATCGATCCACATGGCCTGGTGGTCGCCGTGCACGCCGTTGGCGATCGTGCGGAAGTTGAGTCCGCCGTCTTCGGAGAGATACAACGAGCCGGACAGCGTATAGACGCGATTCGGATTTGCGGGATCGACGCGAATGTCCGCGTAGTAGAACGGGCGGAAGTTGATGTTGGGATCGCGGTTGACCACGCGCCACGTCGCGCCCGCATCATCGGACCGCCAGAGCTCACCTTCCGTCCTGGTCTCGCTGATCACGTATACAATGCTCGCATCGCTCGGCGCGACCGCGAGGCCGATACGATCCATGTCGGTCTTTGGCAGCCCGCGATTCTCGTTCGGCCCGGAAAGACGCGTCCACGATTCGCCGCCGTTCACCGTCTTGTAGACCGCCGTGTTTCCGCCGCCGGACTCGAGATGCCACGCCCAGCGGCGATACGTGAACATTCCCGCGTAGACGATGTTGAAGTTCGTCGGGTCCGCCGAGATGTCGGAGCACGCGGTCTGGGGATCGACGTAGAGCACCTTCTTCCAGTTTTTTCCGCCGTCCGTGGTCTTGAACACGCCACGCTCTTCGTTCGGGCCCCATTCCCGGCCGAGTCCGCAGACGTAGACGTTGTCGGGATTCCGGGGATCGATGATGATGCGAGCGATCTTGTCGCTGTTCGGGAGTCCAATCTTCGTCCAGTGATCGCCGGCATCGATGGATTTGTAGACGCCGTCGCCCACCGAAGCGTTGTTCCGCGGATTCTCCTCGCCGGTGCCCACGTAAATCACGTTCGGGTCGCTCGGTGCGACGGCGATGGCGCCGATCGACGACACATCCTGATCGTCGAAGATCGGGCGGAACGTGACGCCGCCGTTCGTGGTCTTGATGATGCCGCCGTTGCCGCCGGCCACGTAGTACGTGGACGGGTCGCCCGGGACACCGGTGACCACCGAGATGCGGCCGGCGTTGTTCGCGGGGCCGATCGAGCGCCAGTTGATGGTCTTGAGCGCGCTCGCGATGGGATCGGAGGCGGGGCGCTGTTGGGCGGGAAGCGAGGCCGCGACCGCGGCCAGAAACGCTACCGAGCGAAGAGCTCGCATGATCGAGTCACCGAAGAGAGTGAGTCAATCATACGTTTGGGCTCCGTAACTGCAATCCACGGAACTCAGCGTGTCCTCTGTGTTGTCCGTGGACTGCTGTTCAGAGCTGCCCTACTCGTTGCGAAGCGCCGTGAGCGGATCGATGCGGGTGGCCCGGCGGGCAGGGACGTAGCTCGCGACGAGCGCGACGGCCGTCAGCAAGAGCGCAACCGAGCCGAAGCTGAGCGGGTCCGTGGGTGACACGCCGATCAGGAAACTCTTGATCACGCGCGTTACGCCGAGTGCCCCGACGACGCCGGCAAGGACGCCGATGCCCGCGAGCCAGCCCGCTTCGCGCAGCACCATGCCGAACACGTGGCCGCCGCGGGCGCCGAGCGCGACCCGCACGCCAAACTCCTGCGTGCGCTGCGAGACGCCATATGAAATGACGCCGTACACGCCGATCACGGCGAGGAGGAGCGCGATGGCGCCGAACGCGCCGAACATCTCGCTGAAGAGTTTGTATTGCCAGAACGACAGGGACCGGACCTCTTCCATCGTGCGGACGTCGAACACTGCAATCTGCGGATCCGCGCTTCTGATCGCATCGCGCATGGCGCGCGTGACCGCGCTCGGCGCGCCGCCCTTGACGCGAAGCATCAGCCCGGTATTACGGGAGAGGAGATACCGGTACGGCAGAAACGCCATCGGCCGCACTTCACCCGTCTCGTCGAGCGCGCGGATTCGTGTCGTCGGTACCACGCCGATCACTTCGTAGGAGATCGTCGTGTCGTTGTACAGGCGGAAACGCTGGCCAAGGGCCGCCGTCGATCCATGCCAGAACTTGTCGGCCATGCGCTGGTCGATCACCGCGACCGGCGATCGGCCGCCCGTCTCGAGGTCCGTAAAGGCGCGGCCCGCCGCGAGTTTGATGCCCAGCGTCTCGAACCAATGCCCGCTGACGCCGGTCCATTCAATGACCGGTTCGGCGCCCGGCTCGGCACGCTGTCCCTCGATGATCACGCTGCTGCCGTTGCAACAGTTCCCGAACGGCATGGAGCTCGACGCGGTCGCGGCCTCGACGTTGGGCAACGCCTCGGCGCGTTGCACGAGATCCTGCGTCGTGGCCGTGATCGTCGACGCGCTGTCGTAGCGCTGGCCGGGGAGATAGAACCGCATCGTCATGATCTTCGACGTGTCGAATCCGACCTGCGCCCGCTGAAGTCCCATGAACGTGCGCGTGAACAACGACGCCCCGACCAGGAGCACGAGCGCCAGCGCAATCTCCGCGACGACGAGCGCGCTTCGCATCTTGTTGCGCCGCGCGCTGCCAAAGGCGCCGCGGCCACCACCCTCGCGGAGCGCGTCGTACACGCGGCCGCGGGACACCTGCAGGGCGGGCATGAGGCCGAACGCGATGCTCGCGACGACCGCGATGCCGACGGTATACACCAGCGTCGCCGTGTCGACGCTCCAGTGGAAGTACCACGGAATCGGATCGTCCGCGGGGATGCCGCGGTCAATGAGCCGCAGGCCAATCCACGTGAGCGGAATGGCGGCGGCCGCGGCGATACCCGCGAGCATGAGCGACTCGGTGAGCAGCTGGCGCACGATGCGTCCGCGCCCCGCTCCGATCGCCGCGCGCACCGCAATCTCGCGTTGCCGTGTCGCCGCGCGCGCGAGGAGCAGGTTTGCGACGTTCGCACACGCAATGAGGAGCACGAGCGTCACGGCGCCGAACATCGTCTTCACGATGCTGTTCGCGCCCTGATCGGTGAAGTCGTCGCGCAGCGCGACGACGCGCCCGACGAACTTGGTATTGGGGTCGTACTGGCGGTTCAGCTCCTTCGCGATGCCGGCGATTTCGTGGTCGGCCTGGGTGACGCTCACATTCGGCTTGAGCCGGCCATACGCCATCACGCTGCGCCACTCGCGCTTGTCATTGGCGAGCAT
>DASRAP010000314.1:0-3409 GCA_035638155.1 Gemmatimonadaceae bacterium
CCCCCACCGGGGCGCTGAGCGCGGTCCAGAAGTGGAACGTATGCGGCGTATTGGGACGCCGCTCCGTGGCGACGACGAGACCGAGACTCATGGCTTACGTCCGCGCTCGGAGCGCGAGGCCGCGCTTGAGGTACGCCTCGCACCGCGCAATGCCGTAGGACATGACGTCCCAGCGCGCGTCGGGGAGCGCGATGGGTGTGCGCTCCGCGAGCACCCATCGCGAGGCCTCGTCGGCACGAGCGCTGACGTCGCGAGCCGGGGCGATCTCGATGCGCACGAGACCGTGCAGTGGGTTCGCGGCCGACGCGGGACGAAGTCTGAGGTACCAGCTCTGTGCCTGCGCTCGGCCGTCCGACGGGGTGAGCAGAAAGGCCGGCGTGCGGGCGCCGACAGGGAGCGCGTAGAGCGACGTCAGCGCCGCCGCGGGCGCGTACAGTGTCCGATGCGACTTCACGATGCCGATGACGTGCGCCGAGCTCGCCGCGGCGCCGAGTCCGGTGATGCTTCCGTCCGCCGCGAGCGGACGCGACTCGCGCTCGCTCCACGCGAGCGCGAGCGCGCGTTCGCTCGCGGCGCGGAGACCCTCCACGCGGGACACGGCGTCGCCGAGCAACGTGTCCGGATGCAACGCGTCGGCGCGCGCGCCGGAGTCTTCAACTGCGGTTTCGTTCGAGAGCGCCTGCCACGTGAGATCGTCGACGTGCACACGCGGAAGCACGAGCGTTCGCGTGACACGCGCGCCATCGCCCCACGCCACCAGCCGCTTGTCGGGTCCGCGCTCGAGAATCACCGCGCCCGTCACGCCCACGACGACCGGCACGCCGTGCGTATAGGCAATCACCCTGCTCTCCTGCACGCCGTCGAGAAAGGCGGCAAAGGCGGGCTCAGGGGCACCGGGAACTTCGCGGACGGCAAACCCGGTCTCGAGTGCCGGCGCATCAGCAAGACGCGGCGGGGCGGCCGACGAATAGCGCAGCTCCAGCGGAGCAGCACTCTCGTCGCCCAACGGCACATTGATCCGTTCGCGCGCTGCGCGCAGCAGATCGCGGACGCTCGCGGGCGCCGCGACCGGAGTCACGTCACGCGCTAGCTGCGGCACTCGCGGTGAGCGGTTACGAGCCGCTTCACGCCTTCGACCACGAGCGGCATCGCCGCGGCGTACGACAGGCGCACCCAGCCCGGTGTGAGAAACGCGGAGCCCGGGACGACCGCGACGTTGTGCTGGTCAATGAGATGATTGCAGAACGCGCCGCCGGCGTCATCGCTGGTGCTCGCGTTCGGCGCTTCGATGTACAGATAGAACGCGCCGTCCGGACGGATCACGCGAATCGACGGATCCTGCGCGAGGACAGCGAGCGCCGCATCACGCCGCGCGTGGAATTCCTTCACCATCGCGTTGATGGACGTGTCCGCCTCGGCCGGATTCCCGAGCGCCGCGAGTGCGGCGTGCTGCGAGATGCTCGACGGGTTCGACGTGGTGTGTGACTGGAACGCCGCCATGAGCTGGGCAACCGGCTTCGAGCTGACCGTCCAGCCAATACGCCAGCCGGTCATTGCGTAGGCCTTTGCCACACCATCGATCACGACGACGCGTTCGCGGTCGGGCGCGACTTCAAGCGAGCGCGTCGCGACGCCGTCATACGCAATGCGCACATAAATCTCGTCCGAGAGCACCCACCATCCCTTCTCCGCGCACAGCGTAAAGAGCGCCCGCATTTCGTCGCGCGTGTAGACGGCGCCCGTGGGATTGCACGGTGAGTTGAGCATCACCCCACGCGTCTTCGCCGTCGCCTGCTTCAGAAGATCGGCAGGCGAGACCTTGAACTGGCACTCGGCTTTCGCGTAGACCGGAATCGCTTTCGCGCGCGCGAGCATCACCATCTCGTAGTAGCTCGTCCAACTCGGCGTCGGTACGAGCACCTCGTCGCCGGGACCGAACAGCGCCACGCATGCGTTGTAGAGCGACTGCTTCGACCCGTTCGACACCACGACTTCATCGGCCGTGACGTCAGCGATGTGCGGCGCGCGCGACGCGTTCGTGTACGCGGCGATCGCCTGGCGCAGCGGAAGGATTCCCTCCGTTGCGGTGTACTTCGTCGCTCCGGAATCGATCGCTTTCTGCGCCGCCCTCCTGATGAACTCCGGCGTATCGAAGTCGGGCTCGCCGGCGCCGAGGTCGATGACGTCGCGGCCGGCGGCGCGCAGCGCGCGCGCGCGCGCCGACACGGCAATGGTCGCCGAAGGCTTGAGCTCGGCGAGGTTGGCGGAAGGTGTGAAGGTCACGGCGGAAACAGGCGTGGGGCGCAGCGGTGAAGCGCGCGGGTGGCTAGCTTTCGCGACCTCGAAGAGTAATCGGCGGAACGATTTTTCCGCCACGCTTTTTTCCAATCGGACCCGTGGACACTTCGTCGCCCGAATCGGCCGCCGCCCCGGCACGCGCCGCGAGCATTCTGCACCTCGTTTCTCCCGACGCCGCGCAACTTGCGCGGATTGCCGCGCCATTCCTTTCCGGATCCGGCGAGTTGCGCACTCTCGTGCTCACCGCCGACGACGAGTCCGCAGTCCAGGTTGTCCACATTCTCGTAAATAATGTGAGCGGCACGCTGGCCATCGTCGCGCTCACGGGGGCTGCGCGGGCCAAGCGAGTGCTGGGCACGGGCGTTCCACCCGCCGCAGCCATGTCACTCCCGACCGCGGCCGCGTTGATCGCGCAGTCTGCGCTGCCCCTGGGCGAGGTCCGCCAGCTCATTGTCGCAATGCCGCGTGACCCGTCGTCGCTGGCAGCTCTCGACACGGTGATGGCGGAACTTCCGAAAGGCGCCTCGCGTGTGCTCGTCGCCGCGCGCGAGACACCGGAAGTCGAAGCGCTTGTGGAACGGCACTTCTTCAAGACGCGTCGCATTCGCGAAGACCGCGCCCGGGTGCCTGAATCGTTTTACGGCGAGATCTCGGTTGTCGGAACCGCCCCTGCGGCCCTGTGGACCACGCTGCGGAGCTTGCTCGAGGAGAATGATCCGCCGTCGTGCGTCGTGGTTGCCGAAAACGAACAATCGCTCGCCGACGCGCGCCGGACGCTCAGCGCCCTCGGCTATCGCGAGGACAGCCACATTGTCGCAGCCGCCGCGCCCCCACCAGAGGCGGTGTCGCTCGTGGTCTTCGCGGGATTGCCGTCTGCGGCGCACGTCGCGTCCGCGATCGCGGCGGCGCCGGCCAGCATCGTGTTCCTGTGCGCGCCACGCGAGATCGAGTCGGTGCGCGCGCTCGTCGCGCCGCTCGTGGTTCGCAGCCGAATGCTCGACGGCGTGCGCGCGCGTGCGGCCTCGCGCGAAGCGGCGACGCGCGGCAAACTGCGTGAAATACTCGCGAGCGGAGAATTCGTGGCCGAGCTCTCCGTGATTGCGCCACTCCT
>DASRAP010000315.1:0-5175 GCA_035638155.1 Gemmatimonadaceae bacterium
GCTTTCGGGATTCGACTCGAGGTGGAACTGCAGCCCGATCACGTGGCGCCCGATCTGGTATGCCTGGTTCTCGCAGCCCGCGCTGCTGGCAATGCGCACGGCGCCCGGCGGAATCTCGAACGTTTCGCCGTGCGAGTGAAACGTCGTGAACCGGTCTGGGAATCGAAACGCGCCCGGCACAGGAATGCCCTCGACCGGAAACCACCCGTGCTCGATGAACGGGTTTCGCGTGACGCGCGCGCCGAGCGCGCTGGCGATCATCTGGGAACCGAGGCAAATGCCGAGCGTGGGGGTGCCGCGCGCGATCGCTTGACGCAGAAACGCTTTCTCCGTCACGAGCCACGGCCGCTGGGCTTCGTCATTCACGCTCATCGTGCCGCCCATGACGACCACGAGATCGAGCTCCGCCGGATCCGGGACATTCGCGCTCTCGTACCACCTCGTTTCGCTCACGGTCGCGTGTCGTGCATCGAGCCAGTCAGCGATGCTGCCGGCCGTTTCGAAGGGGACGTGGTGCAGGATATGCGCGCGCATCAGCACTTTTTCTTTCGATGATCTGATGGCCGGCACGCGAGGCCGCTCGCGCGCCAGACACCCGCGTGCTCCGTGCGCGCGCTTCGTTCGGCCTGCGTGAAGAGCGTCGCGTACTGCACGTTGGGCGGCACGGTGTACAGCACGACCCACCCGTAACGAATCATGAGCCAGTTCACCAGCTTGCCGTTCGCCCACGCGTAGCCGAGGGTGCGGTCGTACTGGTCGCGCGGCTCGACGTCGCGCTCGATCTGGATGTGCGCTCCGACAGGAATGAGCTGCTCGAGCGCCTTGAGCGCGTCGGCGCCGTACGGCCTCTGGTCCAGTTCCGGCGCGTCGATGCCGATGAGCCTCACGCGTCCGATCTCACGGCACGTGATCGTGTCGCCATCTCCGATGTGCGTGACCGTGCAGGGCACGGTAGCGCGCAGCGGCTTCGCAGGCCCGGAATCAGCGCGGGTCTGCGCCGTGGACCAAACGACGATCGCCGCGATCACGATGAGTTTCATTGGGCCCTCTAGCCCTCCAGCCCTCTAGCCCTCTAGCCCTTCCCTTACACCGATGCGAGTCCGTCTCGCGGTGCCTTGTGCTCGCCCGTTCGGAGGAGCGCGAGATAGTGGGGCGTCTCGACCAGGTCATTGAACGCGTAGATCGAGAGCTGCATGAAGCCGGAGGCAATCAGCCCGTACCACGATGAGCAGAGCAGCGCGAGCCCGTACGTCTGGAGGTAACCCACGCCGTACATCGGATTGCTGAGATACTTGTACGGCCCGGGTGGGTTCGGGCGCGTGGGGACCTTGGGCACGAAGAAATTGTGCCAGTGATACGACTGCGGTCCGAGTGTACGCGTGGCCCAGACTTTGACGCCGAGTCCGATCAGCGCGATCACGACGCCGGCTGTCGCGAGGAGGAGGCGCGGGACCGGCAGGTGCATGGTATCGATCGTCAGCAGGTTGAGCGCAATGAACGCCGCGCTATCCCACAGCATCAGCCAGTTTGAGATCGTTCTGAAGCGCAAAAACGCGCCTTCGACGCCGTAACGCGTTGTATAACGCTGCTCCTTGTCCTGCATCTTGAGCGTATAGCCGACCCACACCACGTATGCGAGGCGCGCGAGCAAAAGGTCCACGAACGCGATGCTACCCCACATGCGGTGTTCTCCAGGTGCGATGGTCGAGACGGAAACGTATCCTACAGCATGACCCACACAGGGCAAAGGGCAAAGGGCAACGGATCGCGGGCACGACGGCGATTTGTTCGGTACGCTCTGCCGTTCGTTCTGTGCGCGTGCGGGCACCCCGCCGTCTTTCGCATTACGCCGGTTCGTCCCGTGGCCGAGCTCAGGCGCGAGGCGCTCGCAGCCGCGCCGCCGGCGGAAACGGGCAAGCTTCCGCCAGACCTCGTCGAGATCACGTCGCTCGATTCCACGATTCATCTCGACATTCGCTACGCCGGCACCGACAACTTTCTCAGCACGAAGATCTACGATCAGCCGCGCGCGTTCCTGCAGCGTCCCGCCGCTGAGGCCGTTGTGCGCGCGCATCGCGCGCTCAGCTCGCGCGGCTACGGCCTCCTCATCCACGATGCGTATCGTCCGTGGTACGTGACGAAGATCTTCTGGGATGCGACGCCGCCGGACAAGCACGAGTTCGTTGCTGATCCGTCGCAGGGCTCGCGGCACAACCGCGGCTGTGCGGTGGACCTCACGTTGTACGACCTCAAGACCGGCAAGGCGGTGCAGATGCCGAGCGTGTACGACGAGATGTCAAAGCGCGCCTATCCCACGTACACAGGCGGGACCGCCGACGAGACGCGTCTGCGCGAGCTCTTGCGTGCGACGATGGAAGCGGAAGGGTTCTCGGTATACGAGACCGAGTGGTGGCACTTCGATTACAAGGACTGGGCGCGGTATCCGATCGGGAATCAGACGTTCGACAGGATACGAGCGGGCTAGCGGGCTGGCGGGTCGGCGGGCTAGCGGGTCAGCGCTAGTCCAATGTCTCGAAGAAACCGGTGCGACGCCTCAGTCATCGGCGCTGGCGCGGGGAACTCGAGAACGTTTCGCCGCGGCAGCGTGTCGTCCGACGTCGTGCCGATCACGCGGTCGATCTCCTCGAGCGTCGTTTCGCCTGCGCGCACGCGTGCCATCGCGGAATCGCGGAGTGTCCGGAGGTCATGAGCGATAGCGGCCGCCTGAAGATCGGCGGAGCTTGCACCCGCCGCGATCATCGCCTTGAGATCAGGCGTTGCCAGCGCGACTTCGACGAGCGGCAGCCGTCCGCGGTATCCCGTGTTACCGCACGATGAGCACCCGCTCGCGCGCACCATCGGCTTGACACCGTACGCAGCCGCGAGACGGCGCTCTTCGGGCGTCAGCACGCGGCCGGCCGTCGCAACGCAATGCGCGCAGACCTTTCGGACCAGTCGCTGCGCAACGCTGCCGCGAACCGCGGCGGCGATGCTCGCGCGCTCGAGTCCGAGGTCGGCGAGCCGGGTCACGGCCGAGAGCGCGTCGTTGGTGTGCAGCGTCGCGAGCACCAGATGCCCGGTGAGCGCTGCCTGCAACGCAATCTGTGCCGTCTCGCTGTCGCGGATCTCGCCGACGAGAATCACGTCGGGATCCTGCCGGAGAATCGCGCGCAGCGCCGATGCGAACGTGATGTCGCGCTTGGGCTCGACCTGCACCTGCGTGATGCCGGCAAGCTCGTACTCGATCGGATCTTCGACCGTCGTGATGTTGATCTCTCGCCGCGCCACTTCGCGCAGCGCGGCGTACAGCGATGTCGTCTTGCCGGAGCCCGTCGGCCCCGTGACCAGCACGAGGCCGTCGCGTGCGCCGAGCAACTGGCGGAACAGCGCGCGCTCGCGCGCCGGCATGCCCGTGTCCTCGAGGGACTGCGCCGTGCCGGGCCTCAGAATGCGGATGACGGCTTTCTCCGCGTCGCGCGTCGGGATGGTCGAAATGCGGAGGTCGCACGTCGTTCCGCCGATGTCCACGCGCGCGCGACCATCCTGCGGCCGTGTGCGATCCGCAATGTCGAGACGCCCCAGGACCTTGATGCGCGACACGACGCGCGCGAGCGCGTCCATCGCGAGCGGCATGTGCGGGCGAAGGAGGCCGTCCACGCGGAAGCGAACGGTTCCTCCGTTCGGGCCCGGCTCGATATGGATATCGCTGGCGCCGCACCCGACGGCATCCGCGAGCACATCATCCGCAACGGCGACGGTCGTGGCGTCGGCCTTGGGCGGATTGCCATACGCGCGGTCGATGGCGTCGTTGATGGCGTGCGGCGAGGCGAGCTCGAACACGACTTTGCGAGCCGTCGCAAAGGAGATGGCTTGCTCCGCGGCGAGATCCGTCGGATCGCACGTCGCGATCACGATGACGCGCTCGTGCACGCGCACCGGACACACGTGATGGAGCCGGGCCCAGCGCTCAGCGAGCGCCTCGATGGCCCTGGTGTCGAGTTTGTCGGCCTGCGTTGAGCGCAGCGCCAGTGCCGGCGCGATCAGCGCAGCAAGCCTGGACTGCGGAATGCCGAGCTGGCGTGAGACGAGTACCCAGGCCTCGATGGCCCTTGTTCCAGGAGGAACACTGCACCGGTCCGCGCCGGACAGGCGTGAGCGCACTGCGGCGCGAACCAGCCAATGCAACTTCATCTCCTCTCTGCTCTCCTGCTGATTTTCCGCTCGGACGCTCCTCTCGTTAATTGAGTGTCGGCAGTTCCGGTCGGATTCTTGAGATCAGGAGAGTCCCACGATCTCCCCGTCGGGGCGCACGGCCATGCCCTCGGCGGCCGGCACCTTCGGCAGGCCCGGCATGGTCATGATGTCGCCCGTTTTGGCGACCACGAACCCGGCGCCGGCGGAGCCGTACACGTCCTTGATCGTGATCCGGAAGCCCGACGGCTTGCCGAGAATCTTCTCGTTATCCGTGAGTGAATACTGCGTCTTGGCCATGCAGACCGGCGTGTGCTCGAGGCCAATGCTGTTGAGATAGTTGATCGCCGTCTCGGCGGCCGGTGTGTAATCCACGCCATCGCCGCCGTACACCTTCTTCACGATCGTCTCGATCTTCTCCTTGATCGGGCGCGTTGTCTCGTAAAGCGGCTGATACTTCGCGGTTTTGCTGTCGAGCAGGGCCATGACTTCGCGCGCGAGTCCTTCGCCTCCCGCGCCGCCCTTCTCCCACACCTCGCACAGCTCGACCTTCACGCCCAGCTTGGCGGTGTAGTCGTTCACCATCTTGAGCTCGGCTTCGGTGTCGGCGACGAACCGGTTGATCGCGACCACCACCGGCACGCCGAACTGGCGCACGTTGTCGACGTGGTGCTTGAGGTGGGGCAGACCTTTTTCGAGTGCGGCGAGGTCTTCCTTGCCCAGCGCGCGCTTGTCGGCGCCGCCCTGCATCTTGAGCGAACGCACCGTCGCGACCAGGACGGCAGCCTGGGGATCCAGCCCGCCGATCCGGCACTTGATATCGAAGAATTTCTCGGCCCCGAGATCCGACCCGAATCCCGCCTCGGTCACCACGACGTCGCCCAGCGCCAGGGCCGAGCGGGTGGCGAGGATGCTGTTGCATCCGTGCGCGATGTTGCCGAAGGGGCCCGCGTGCACCAGGGCCGGCCCGTGCTCGAGGGTCTG
>DASRAP010000316.1:0-8654 GCA_035638155.1 Gemmatimonadaceae bacterium
CAACGCCGACGAGATGAATGCGGCGCACTGCGCCGGGCGCCACCGTTGAGACGACGTTCCCGTCAGACATGCGTCAAAAGTACAGTCTCGCGGCGTGAGTGGAGGGACGAATCGGTCTCCGCCTTTCTGGGTATGACGATCTATCCAACGAAAGCCTCATGGAGGAAACCGATGAGCCCTCAATACGAACGACGGCTGTCACGGACGTTTGTACTGCTCGTGGCCGGTGCACTCGCGGCCCAGGCGTGCGCGACGAAGGGGTACGTGCGCAACAAGATCAGGGAAGAGGCCGTGACGACCGGAACGAGCGTGTCGGCGGCGCGGGATTCTGCGGTGATGCTGGCCAACCAGGCGCGGATGCGCGAGGACAGCGTGCTCGAGAATCGCGTCAACGCCCGTACCGACTCGCAGGTCAATGCGCTGCGCAACGAGCTTCGGAACGAGCTCAGCTCGATGCGCACCGACTTCAATGCGAAAATCACGATGATGGAGGACTCGCTCAAGATCGGCATGCCGGTCAACTTCGACTTCGACCAGGCAACGATCCGCGACGCGGACCGTCCGGCCATCGAGCGGTTTGCGCACTTCGCGAAGAAGTTCTATCCCGGGGCGCAGATCACGGTCGAAGGGTTTGCGGATCCCGCGGGAACGACCGGCTACAACCTCTCACTGTCGAAGAAGCGCGCGGATGCCGTGCAGTCCGAACTGGCGTCCATGGGTCTCGACAAGACGAGCGTCCGGTCCGTCGGGTACGGCGAGACGCGTCTCGTGACCCCGAAGGCGCAGAAGGATCAACCGGGCGCCGAGCTCAACCGGCGCGTCGTGTTCGTGATCGAAACGGCCGGGAGTCCGATGAACATGTCAGCGTTCATCGGGCAGCAGTAGCGAATTGCCCGATTGCCCGAATACCCGGGTTTCGGGTATTCGGGCACTCCCTACGCCCAGAAGATGTACGCGATCACGATCGCCGCGATGACGCCCGCGAGGTCCGTGATCAGCCCGCACGCCACCGCGTGACGGGTTTTTTTGATGCCCACGGACCCGAAATAGAGCGCAAGAATGTAGAACGTCGTGTCCGTCGCGCCCTGGAACGTGCACGCGAGCCGGCCCACAAACGAGTCCGCGCCGTACGTCTTCATCGCGTCGACCATCATGCCGCGCGCGCCGCTTCCCGAGAGGGGCTTCATCAGCGCCGTCGGCAGTGACGGGACCCAATCGGTGCGGAGGCCGAGCGCGGCAAATCCGTTCTCCACGCCCTTGACCAGCAGGTCAAGCGCGCCCGACGCGCGGAACACCCCGATCGCCACCAGCATCGCGATCAGATACGGAATGATCTTGATCGCCACGTTGAACCCGTCCTTCGCGCCCTCAATAAACGCCTCGTAGACATTCACTCGCCGAACCGCGGCAAGCAGGATGAATCCCGAGATCACGCCGAACAGAATCACGTTCGCCGCGACGTTCGACACCGTCTGAATCCGGTCCTGCGGCATCGCGGAGAACGCCAGCATGATCGCGACAATGAGCCCCGTCATGCCGAGCACGTACGTGAGAATCACCGGGTCGAGCAGGTTGATGCGCTGTACGACCGCCACCGCGATCATGCCCGCAAGTGCGGCGAAATACGTCGCCATCAGGATCGGGACGAACACGTCCGCCGGGTTTGCCGCGCCGAGCTCCGCGCGGAACACCATGATGCTCACGGGGATGAGCGTCAGCCCCGACGTGTTGAGCACCAGAAACATGATCTGCGCATTGGTCGCCGTGTCCTTTTCCGGATTCAGCTCCTGCATTTCCTGCATGGCCTTGAGGCCGAGCGGTGTTGCGGCGTTGCCGAGGCCCAGCATGTTGGCCGCGAAGTTCATGAGAATCGAACCGTGCGCCGGGTGATCGGGCGGGATCTCCGGAAAGAGGCGCCGAAAAAACGGCCGCGTCATGCGTGCGAGGATGTTCACCGCGCCGCCGGCTTCGCCGACTTTCATGAGTCCGAGCCACAACGTCAGCACGCCGGTCAAGCCAAGCGAAATCTCGAAACCGGTTTTCGACGTGTCGAACGTGCTCGTGACCATCGACGTGAACACCGTCGTGTCGCCGAGAAAAATGAGCTTGCCGAGCGCGACCACGAGCGCAATGACAAAGAATGCGATCCAGATGTAGTTCAGGACCATTGCGTCGGCGTCAGAATTCGTGTCGCGAGAGAAGCTCGACCAGCACGGGCACGTGAGTTTGCATCAAGTCCTCGGTGGACGTAAGCGGGAACTCGTAGGTGATGACGGGCAGGTCGTTTTCGAGGCCCCAGGTCCCGAAGGAGCCCGGAGTCGCGTAGCCGATCTCCCGGACGAGCGGCATCCCGGTCCGCCGCGCCAGCATTTCGCCAAGAGGGCTCGCGTGCGCGTCGTCGATGCAGGCAAGCGGCGCGTGCATCGCGATCACGGCCTTGGGCCTGAGGTCGCGAATGAGCGAAAGGAGCGCCAGCGTTTCGGGCTCCGACCCGGCGTGCGACCCCGTGCTGAGCAGCACGTCGCTGGGATCCTTGAGCGTGGAACGGTGCGTGACGGTCCCTTCGCGCCAATCGCGCGTGGGAAAATTCCGGTTGAGGTCGACACCGCGCGCATTGCCGCGCGTTCCGCGAATCAGTCCATCGGGGTTCGCGGCGAGCACGACGGCGCAGCGAGTAGGGCGCGTCACGAGCTGGCGGAGCGCTCGAGAGAGCGCGTATGTGGTTTCCGGCTCCTCGCCGTGAATACCGGCGAAGATGAGCAGCGCACAGTCTCCCGTCGGACGCCACACTTCGAGCGGAATGCCCAGCACCGACAGACCGTACGTGTCGGGCTTCCACTGGTGGGTTCCCCACTCGGGGCGGGAGCGGAGCGAACCGGTCATGCCGGCGCCTTCGCGACGTTGACGACAAAGCGCGCATGGATCTCGTCCAGCGAGTCGAGTATGGTGCTCTTGAGCTCGATATCGCTCGCGGCGATCGTGGCGCGCAGAAGATCCGGCGTCATGAGCTGTCCGAATACCGCTGCGACGGGGGCGAAGCTCAGGTGCCAGCGCTCGGGTGCGACGCCGCCGCGATCGCGATCGTACGGGCGGAAGAATCCGCGCGCGGTGCCGGCGGCGATGTGCGCGTCGAGCCACTCATGCAAGGGCGCGAACATCCCGCCCGGATCGACCTCAGCGGGAATCAGCTCGACTTCGTAGGCGGCAGGTTTCGCGGCGGCGTCGTACACGTCGATATCGGTACCCCAGTGGTGGCGCGATGCCCCGGGGAGCGCGGACCAGCGCAGAATGGCGAACACCAGCTCGGCCGGCGACATCGCCCGGGCGTCGAGGGGCCGGGCCTGCGAGTCGAGCAGCGCGAGCTCGCCGCGCGCCTTGCGATTCCAGATGGACAGCTGCCGCTCGAAGCTGCGAAAACCGCTCAGAACATGCAGGGTGAATCCGGCGGCCGCGGCGTCGGCACGCAATGCAAGGAACGGCTCGACGGCATCAATGTGAACGCGCGCACCTATTCGCGCCTCGTCATCGGCGGAGCAGAGATGCGCCTCGCTTTGTCCGACAGCAACGCGGTCGTCGAGTCTCACGCACACATCCTCATGGACCGCGCGCCCGGGCTACTTGCGCGTGCCCTCGATGGTCTGGCCCGCCTGCTGGAGCAGAAGCTTCGTCGCCTTCCCATTCTCGACCGTGAAGGTGATGCGCAGCGTCCCGTCGAACGCGGCGCCGAACGTGTGATTCCCGTACGGGATCAGCGCGTTCGCACCCTGGCCTTCGAGCTGGGCGAAGATCGTTCCGCCGCGATCGGTGAACGTGAAATCACGCGCGCCCGACGGGAGCTTGAGCGAAAACACTCCCGTGTACTGATTGCGCTCAGCCTCGGTGAGCTTCACCACCGGCGGAGCGGGGCGAGGGGCGGGAATCAGCGGTATGCCGAGCGCGGCACGCGCGGATTGCTGCAGCAATCGTTCCGCGGGAGCGTTCGCTGCGTTCGTGAGAACCGTAACCGACAGTTCCGCGTCCGGAACCCACGCGTTCGCGGTGATGAACCCGTGCACCGCTCCGCCGTGCGTGATCACCGTGTGACTGCCAAGCGATTGTCGCATCAGCCCAAAGCCGTAATTCGACGACGACGCTGCGCCGACCGGGGTGGTCATGGCCGCATACGACGCCGCTGAAACAACCTTCCCCGTTCCCAGCGCGCGGTTCCATGCCGCAAGGTCCCGCACGGTCGAGCACATGGAGCCGGCGGCGTACGGCTGGGTCATCGAGAGGTACGGCGCGGCGCTCCACGATGTGTTCTGCGGATTGTAGCCCTTCGCTGCGCGTGGGTCGTTCGGCTTCGAATCGCACGCGCGCGTATCCGCGAGCCCGAGCGGTTTCGACAAGCGCTCCACGACCTCGGTACTCCATGGCCGGCCGGTCATTTTCTCGATGAGCATGCCGAGCACCACGTACCCGCTGTTGTCGTATTTCCAGTTCGTGCCGGGCTCGAACCACATGGTGTCCTTCGCCGTGAGCTCGACGAGTGTTGCGGGCGTCATGTCTTCGCCCCATCGCGACACCCAGCGCTGGCCGACGTCGGTGTAACTCGGAATGCCTGACGTGTGATTGAGCAGCTGCGTGACCGTCGCCCGGCGCCACTTCTCGGGGAGCGCGGGCAGGTACACGCCGATGGCGCTATCGAGCGACACTTTCTTCTGCTCGACGAGCTGCATCACAAGGACCGACGTAAATTGCTTGGTGACCGATCCCACGCGGTAGATGCTCTGCATGGTCGCGGCGATGTTCTTCTCGCGGTCCGCCGTGCCCCAAGCGCCCATGGCGATCGTGTCGCTGCCGCGCACCACTGCAAGCACCATGCTCGGCGCGCCGTTCTGCGTCATGAAATCCTTCGCGAGCGAATCAATGAGTCGCGCCGCGACATCCTTCGGCGGAAGCGACTGCCCGTGCGCAACCGTCCCGAAGGCGAGTGCCAGTCCAACAATGCGTGCAGTGCGCATGAGGTGCACCTCGATCACAGTTTGTACAGCCGAGCGGCGTTGCCGCCGAAAATGGCCGCCTTGTCGGCGTCGGAAATAGCGAGCGAATTGAGGGCCGCTTTCATTTTCGGAATACTGCCGATCGCATGCGGGTAGTCACTGCCCGCGAGGATATGGCTTGCGCCGCAGAACGTGATCGCGAACTCCAGCGCATTCTTGTCGAAGTTCACCGTGTCGTAGTACCACGTCTTCAGATACTCGCTCGGTGGACGCTGAATGTTTGCACGACACTCCTTGAACGCCTCGAAGCCGCGATCAAATCGCTCGGCCAGGTACGGTACGCCGCCGCCAAGATGTCCGAGCACCCACTTGATGTTCGGAAAGCGCTCGGCGACGCCGGCGAACACGAGGTGCGCGGCGGCCACGGTCGTGTCGAACAGGAAGCCGACGAGCGGCATGAGCCAGTAGTCTTCCATCTGGCTCACGTCGACGGGATTCGTCGGGTGAATGTGGAGCACCGCACCCTTGTCGTTCGCGATTTCGTAGAGCGGCCAGAATCGCTGGTCGGCGAGTGCGACGCCGTTGACATTGGAAAACAGCATGGCGCCGGGGAAACCGAGCTGCTCCGTGGCGCGGCGAAACTCCTTCACCGACGCCGCGGGATCATTGAGGGGCAGCGTCGCCAGCGAGGCGAACCGCGGACGTCGCTCGGCGACGATCTTCGCGAAGGCGTCGTTCACGAGCGACGCGAGGCGGGCGGCGGTCGCGGGCGATTCCACGTGCGTGCCCGGCGTGGTGAGCGTGATGACCTGCGTATCGACGCCTTCGCGTTCGAGCACGCCCTGCCGGTAGTCGATATCGCGATGCCCGGGTACGGCGACGTTGTAATCACCCGGATAGTGAATTTCGGGGTTGCCCTCGGCGTCCATCTTGACGGTGACGACGCTCTCGCCGGATTTGAGCGCGTCGATGTATTCCGGAGGATAGAAATGATTGTGGACGTCGATGATGCGCACGCTAGCTCCTGAAGGTCAGTCGTTTCCGCGACCAGAAATAGTAAACCGGGAGCCCGCTCAGAACGAGCAGCAGACCGGTCCCCGTTTCCTGCGGCTTGGTGACGATTTCGGTGATGACGATCGTCGCGCTTGACGCCACGAAGATCGCGCACCACACGCGGAAGCCGGGAAACCGGTACGCCGGCGCGTAGCCGGCGCGCCGCCTGAGAAAATAGAGCGCGCCGGCCAGCATCGCGAAGAAGATCCACTCCGTATAAACCACGCGCGTGAACAGCGTGCGATAGCTGTTCGTCGCGATGAGCACCGCCGCCCAGATTCCCTGCAGCACGACGGCGCGGGACGGCGTGCGGAACACCGGATGAATATGCGCGATCTGCTTGAAGAGCATTCCGTCCTGCGCCATGGCCAGGTAAACACGCGGGCCGGCGAGGATCACGCCGTTGGCCGCACCGAGCGTCGAGAGGATCACGAAGAACGACACGATCCGGGCCCAGTTGCCGCCGTGAAACACCGCGTCAGCGAGATCCGCGGCCACGCGCGTTGACTTGCTGACCTGGTCGACCGAGAGTACGTGCAGGTACGACGCATTCAGTGCGACATACAAAACCGTGACCGTGAGCGTGCCGAGGACGAGGGCCCGAGGAATGGTCTTCGTTGGATTGATCGTCTCCTCGGCGGAGTAGGAAACCATGTGCCAGCCGCCGAACGCAAACAGGCCGGCAATCATGGCGGTCACGATTCGCGGCAGGGTGACGTTGGGCATTGCCGTACCGGCGGCGGCCGCCGGCGAGCCTCCGGCGAGAAACGCCATGCCGACGATGAGGATGCACGCCGCGACCTTGATCAGTGTCAGGGTTGCCTGTACCGCGCTGGCCTGTTTGACGCCGACGTAGTTCACCGCGGAGAGCACGGCGACGGCGACGATCGCGACCACACGAATGCCCGTGTCGCTGAGCTCGATGAACGAGCCAACGTAACGCGCACACACCATCGCGATGATCGCGACGATGCCGGTGTGCATCGTCCAGAACATCGCCCAACCCCAGAGAAACCCGACAACCGGCGAATAAGCGTTCTTGAGGAACACATACACGCCGCCGGTCTGTGGCCATGCCGACGACAGCTCGGCGATCACGAGCGCGCCGATGAGCGTGAGCAGGCCCGCCATGAGCCACACGCCCAGGACACCGGTCTCGGAGCTGATCGCGCCGGTGACCTGCGAGGGCTGCACGAAGATCGACGCGCCGATGATGATGCCGACAACGATCGCGGTCGCGCGCACGAGGCCGATGGAGCGACGAAGCTCGTTCATCGGCGGGGACGATACTACATTGCCCGAGTACCCGACAGGCGATTCGCCGATTGACGATTGATGTCCGAGGCCGATAAAGCCGAACGCGCCGTGCGCGTTCTCCGCGAAGTAGCACGTGCCGCGCTGTCTGCCGAACGAGCCGATGAAGCGCTTCGCGTTGCGCTGGAGCGGGTCACGCCGCTGGTCGGTGCGGCATTTGCCGCGGTGTTCCTCCTGGACGAAGCCGACGGATTGTTACGCGTCTCGGTCTCGCACAACTGGCCCGGCCGCTGGCACAAGTGGCTCAACGACATGCGCGTCCAGCCGGGGTCGGGACCGACAGGACTCGCCGCCGTGGAACGTCGCGTGATCGAGGTGGCCGACATCCACTCCGATCCTTCGCTTGGCGACTGGCGCGAGGCGGCGGAGGAGCTCGGCGTTGGTGCGCTTGTTGCGCTGCCACTCGCGGCTGGCACACACGTGTTCGGCGCGGTCACCTTTTACTTTTCCGGCGCGGGCGGATTCAGTGCCGTCGAGCGTGACCTTCTCCGCGCCGTCACTGATCAAATGGCGCTGACGGTTGCGATGACGAAGCTCGCGGACCGGACCTTCCGCGCCGAATCACGCACGGTGACGGCGAGCGCCGAAGTCGACCGGCAACGGGTCGCGGCCATCGAAGCGGCGCGGTCGCGCGACGAGTTTCTTGCGAACGTGTCGCACGAGCTTCGCACGCCGCTGACGGTGGTACTCGCGACGATCGACCTTCTGGCCGAGGAGCTCGGCGGTCCGCTCACGGACGCGCAGCGAGAGGACCTCTCGCATGCCCGGGATGCAAGCGAGCGCCTCCTCGATCTGGTCGAAACGCTGCTCGCCCTGTCGGCATTGCGGCGCGGCACACTCGAGCTTGCGGTGACGGAATTCGACGCGCGCGATCCGCTGCGCGACGCACTCAAGGCCGCGGGCAAGCCGGGGGAGAGCGTGAAGCTGGTCGTGGAAGAACCACGCACGTTCCTCCCGCCCATGCGCGGCGATCGCGAGAAAGCGACGCGCGTGATTGGCAGTCTTCTCTCCAACGCCTACAAGTTCACGCCGAGCGGCAAAGTGACGGCATCCGTTGACGCGGCGAAAGGGCGGGTCAGGTACCGCATCGCCGACACCGGAATTGGCATCCCGCTGGCGGCTCAGCCGACCGTATTCGAGGAGTTTCGCCAGGCAGATTCGAGCGCGACTCGTCGTTACGGCGGGAGCGGCCTCGGTCTCGCGCTCGCTCGAGGACTCGCTCGCCTCATGGGCGGCGAAGTTGAGATGGTGTCCGAGGACGGTACCGGAAGTATTTTTACGCTCGAGCTTCCACTGAACGGGTCAACG
>DASRAP010000317.1:0-3947 GCA_035638155.1 Gemmatimonadaceae bacterium
AACGGCAACATCGTCCAGATCGTGGCGTTCGACGACGACTCGGTCCTGGGCCAGGACGGCGCGCGCAATTCCCAGCTCGACATCATTTTCCCCGGCGATACGACGTTCGTGATCGGCGCGAACTCATTCGCCCCGTTCACGACCGGGAACTACACGCTGACGAGCGAAAACCGCGCGCAAGCGATGAATGGGTGTCGCGCGGTCTGGGTCACGCGCGGGATCAGCGTCGCCGATTCGATCAAGGCCACCGACTGCGCCGATTCTTCCGTGACGCCGAAGAATTACGACGTCGCCAGGATTGTAGTGTTCGCCGGCACCGTGCTGACGCTCAGCATGCACTCGACGACGCTGAATCCGTATCTCGCGCTGTATCGCCTGGATCCCTCGCAGTACACGCGGGCCCTGGTGGCGTCGAACGACGACAGCGTCTCGGGAGCGGGCACGAACGCGTTCCTCCAGTACACGGTGCCGGCCAACAATTTCTACGACATCGTGATCGGCACGAGCACGGGGGGCCAGTCGGGCGATTACACGTTCGCGGTTTCCCGCTCGACCACGCTCGCTCCGCATCCGTTTGGGTCCGCACCGAACGCGAGCAGCCGGGACGGTTGGTGGCGCAACGTCGGTTTGCCCAAGCGCTCTACACACTAGCGCTCCTCGCCGCCGGGGCGGGGGTTTGTGTTGGGCAGGGGGCGGGGCCGCGGCCGTGTGAACCGCAGGCCCCGCTCGGACCGAGCCACGATCTCTACTGCATCGACCTGATCGCCGCCCCGGGCGCGCGCGCCGCGTCCGGTCGGGTCGAGCTGAGCCCTCCAGCAGGCCCGTTCACCGTCGGCGTCACGTCCGACGGCCATTCCCGGTACGACCTCATCGGATCAGTCGCCGGCCTCGAGCCCGGCCGCACGTACGTCGCGTGGCTGATGACGCCGCAGCTGGACACCATCATCAAACTCGGCGTCGTGACTCGCGGAAGCTTCGTCGCGCGTGACGTCGCGCTCCACAAGTTCGTCGTGCTCATTACGGCCGAGCGCAGCGGTCGTGTGCAGTCGCCGAGCGAGCATCTGGTATTACGAGGGCAATCGCCGAGCACGCGGCTGTTTCCGCCCGATCAGCTGACGTTTGCCGCGGGTGGCAGCACCGCGACTCCGGCGCACGAGCACGAGGGGCACGGCGACTGGCCGATGGTGCCGATGCCGGCGAACCTCACGATGCTGCCTGCGGAGATGGCGCTGCGTCCCGGTGTCGCGCCGTATCCGCGTCCTTCGAGCGATTCACTCGCGATCGCGCGGCCGAGCGAGCGGCGCCGCTTGCGCAATGGCGATACGCTCTGGCTCGATGCGGGCGTCGTGCGCGGCGGGTTCGCGTTCAACGGCGAGCAGCCGGGGCCGCTGCTCGAAGTGAGCCGCGGCTCGGAGATCGTCGTCGGATTCACCAATCATCTGCCCGATTCGACGGCGATTCACTGGCACGGTATTCGGCTCGACAACAGGTCCGACGGCGCGCCGGGGCTCACGCAACCCGCGATTGCGCCCGGGGGAACGTTCACCTATCACATTCGATTTCCGGACGCGGGGATCTACTGGTACCACGCGCACGTGCGTGAGGACATCCAGCAGGACTTCGGTCTGTACGGCAACATCCTCGTGCGCTCGGCCGACAGCGTCTTGCCGCCCGCGCATCGCGAGGAGTTTCTGATGCTGGACGACGTCCTCGTCGGGGATCAGGGACCGATCCCCGCGGGCCGCGAGTCACCGACGCACGCGCTCATGGGCCGGTTTGGGAACGTCTTTGTCGTGAACGCGAAGCGCGATTATCAGCTGGCGGTCGCGCGGGGCGAGGTCGTGCGATTCTATCTCACGAATGCCGCCAACGCGCGCACGCTGAATCTCTCGTTTGCCGGCGCGCGCATGCAGCTCGTCGCGGCCGATGCCGGCGCGTATGCGACGCCGCGAGCGGTTGCGAGCGTCGTGATCGCCCCCGCCGAGCGCTACGTGGTGAATGTGACGTTCGATCGCCCCGGACGCTTTGCGCTCGTGAATCGCGTGCAGGCGCTCGATCACATCTTCGGCCGGTTTTTCCCTGAGGTGGATACGCTCGGCGTAGTCACCGTATCCAACGGGCGAGCGCCGGCCGTTGCCGCCGCTTCATCTCGCCGCCCCTCGCCGCCGTTTCACCTCGCCGCCCTAGATTCCTTGGCGCGCCGTCCCCCCGACAAGACACTGATTCTCACGCTCCACACCACTAATCTCCCCCCCGTCACCGAACGGCTGATGCAGCTCGACTCGATCTTCTTCCAGCCCGTCGAGTGGAGCGGCTCGATGCCGATGATGAACTGGGCGGCGACGGGGGAGCAGGTGCGGTGGATTCTGCGCGATCCCGAAACCGGTCGCGAGAACATGGACATCGATTGGCATTTCGCGCGCGGCAGTACGGTCAAATTGCGTCTCGTCAACGAGCGCCGCGCGTTCCACGGCATGCAGCATCCGATCCACCTGCACGGCCAGCGCTTCCTCGTGCTCGCCGTGAACGGCGTGCCGATGCGTGATCTCGCCTGGAAAGACACGGTTCTGGTGCCCGCCGGGTCCACGGTGGATATTCTGTTCGACACGACCAACCCCGGTCACTGGATGCTGCACTGTCACATCGCCGAGCATCTCTCGGCCGGAATGATGACGCACCTCACAGTCGACTAGCGAGGAGCTTTCATGTACGCGTTGACTCTCCTGCTCGCGCTCGCCGCGCAGCGTCCCGACTCTCTCGCGGCGCAGGTCCGCGAATACGTCACGGTGGACACGTCGCTGCTGGCGCTCACGCACGTGCTGCTGATCGACGGCACGGGCGCCGCGCCGAAGCCGCATCAGACCGTCGTGATTCGCGCCGGCAAGATCGCCGCCGTCGGACCGGTCGGTTCCGTCCAGATCCCGGCCGGTGCCAAAGTCATGGATATGAGCGGCACGACGCTGATTCCCGGACTGATCGGGATGCACGACCATCTGTTCTATACCGCGGCGGGCGGCCGCGCCGTGCAGATGGGATACACCGGCCCGCGGATCTACCTGGGCTCCGGCGTCACGACGATTCGTACAACCGGCAGCCGTTCGCCGTATGCCGAGATCAATCTGAAAGACGCGATCGACCACGGCCTGTCGCCGGGTCCGCGCATTCACATCACGGCGCCATACATCACCGGCACGGCGGGCGGCGGTTCGATGGCGGTGGTCGCGACGCCGGAAGCGGCGCGCCGGTTCGTGGCGTACTGGGGCGCCGAGGGCGCGACCTGGATCAAGGCCTACACCGACATCCGGCGCTCAGAGCTGGCCGCGGCGATTCAGGAAGCGCACAAGCACGGCATGAAAGTCACCGGGCATCTCTGCTCGGTGAGCTTTCAGGAAGCGGTGTCGCTCGGCATCGACAATCTCGAGCACGGCATGTTGACCGCGTCGGACTTCGACACGTCCAAGAAGGCCGACGCCTGTCCGATGACGCTGATGAATTCCCTCGGCTCCGCCGATGCGCACGGGAGCACGGCGCAGCAGACGATTCGGACGATGGTGCAGAAGGGCGTGTCGATGACGTCCACGCTCGCGGTGTACGAACCGTTCGTCGCGAACCGGCCGACCAAGGATGAGCGCACGCTGAACGCGATGGATCCGGAAGTGCGGGCCGCGTACTTGAAGACGCGCCAGCAGATCGATTCGGCGGGAACGGGCTGGGTGCCGCTGAGCGCGTTCAAGAGCGCGATGGCGTTCGATCGCGCGTTCGTGGCGGCGGGGGGCAATCTCGCGGCCGGCGTCGATCCGACGGGAATCGGTGGCGCGCTCGCGGGCTTCGGCGATCAGCGCAACTATGAGCTGTTCATCGAGGCCGGGTTCACGCCGTCGCAGGCCGTGCAGATCATGACGGCGAACGGGGCGAAGATCCTCGGCGTAGCGCAGACGCTGGGGACG
>DASRAP010000318.1:0-22157 GCA_035638155.1 Gemmatimonadaceae bacterium
CCGTTCGCCCGTTCGCCCGTTCGCCCGTTCGCCCGTTCGCCCGTTCGCCCGTCCTCCCTTGTCCCCCCCCTCCCCGTTCCGCCGGACGCTCGCTGCACTCTTCGGAGTGTGGTTCGTTGTCGCGGGCCTCAGGTCCGCGACAACGGATTTGTGTCCGTTGCACGACGGTGGCCGTGCAGTCGCGGCGCACGGGGGACATGCACAGCATGATGCCGGCTCGCATGAGGCGATGCACCACGGGCACGGCGCGCCGCAGGCGCCGGCGGATCACGCGAAACACCACTGCACGTGCGCCGGGAGCTGCTGCAGCGTCGCGGCCTTCGTGCTTCCGGGCGCTCCCGCGTTCCACACATTCGTTGTCACATCGCAGTCCTCCGTAGCCTCACCCGCGTCCGGCACGCTGAGCGGCCGGGTCGACGTCAAGCTGCCGTTCTCCACGGCGCCCCCACGCGTGATGCCCGCGTGAACTGACAGCCGGCCGTGCGTTCGCACGACCCGGCCTCCTCCACAACCCACAATCTGCTGCGATCCGTCGCGCGGTTCCCGCGCGCACGGGTGCTGCGGCATCCAAGGCATCGCGTAATGAGAGCAGCAATCCTACTGGCCCTTGCAGGCTTCTGTCCGGCGGCGCTTGCCGCGCAGGACACGACGGCAAAAAAAGACTCGGCGCGAAAACTTCTGCCCGTACTCGTCTCGACCGAGCGTACAGCGACCCCGCCCGCGCTGGTGCGCGAGACCCTTCCCGTCTCGGCGAGCGTGACCGCGGAGAAAGCGAAAGCAACGGTGAACCTCGTCGACACCGAGGACGCCGTGAAATACCTGCCGAGCGTGTTCCTGCGAAAGCGGAACAACGGCGACACGCAGGCGACAATGGCGACGCGGACGTGGGGCGTGAGCTCGAGCGCGCGCAGCCTGGTATTTGCGGACGGCGTGCCGCTCACGGCGCTCATCGCGAATAACAACACGATCGGCGGCCCGCGATGGGGCCTGATTTCGCCCGTGGAGATCGCGCGCATCGACATGATGTATGGTCCGTTCTCCGCCGCGTACGCGGGAAACTCGATGGGCGCCGTCATGGAAATCACGACGCGGCTCCCCGAGCGCAGAGAAGTCGCGGTCACGCAGACACAGGCGCTGCAGACCTTCGGCCTCTACGGCACGGACCGCAGGTTCGGCACGTCACAGACGTCCGCGAGCGCGGGCGACCGGTTCGGAAAGTTCGCGTTCTGGGTGAGCGGCAATTATCAGGACAGCCACAGCCAGCCGCTCGCGTACGTGACCAGCGCGACGTTTCCTGCGGGCACGTCGGGTGGTTTCGCTGAGACCAACAAACTCGGCGCCGCGGCGAACGTGGTCGGCGCAACGGGCCTTCTGCACACGCGCATGACGAATGCGCGGGCCAAGCTCGCGTACGACCTCACGCCGTCACTTCGTGCTGCTTACACGCTCGGATACTGGAAGAACGATGCCGATGCCGGCGTCGACCCGTATCTCACCAAGAGTGGCACGGTGACCTACGCCGGACTCTCGGGGTTCGCGTCGGGCAATTACGATCTTCTGCAAAAGCATTCGGCGCACAGCCTCTCGCTGCGCAGCGACACGCATCGCAACTGGGACATGGAAGCGGTCGCGTCGCGCTACGCGTTCGACACCGATCGCCAGCGCCTTCCCCTCTCGGCGACGGCGAGCGACACGTTCAGCACCGCCGGTCGCATCGCGGTGCTCGACGGCACGCAGTGGGCGAACCTCGATCTCAAGGTGACCTGGCACCGGGGCGGCGACGGGGCCGCGCACCGCGTGAGCATGGGCGCGCATGGCGACGCGTACCAGCTCCGCAATCCCACCTTCAACACGCCCAACTGGCATGTCGACCATTCGGAGACGACGGTCGCGACGGAGGGCGATGGGCGAACGCGGACGGCCGCGCTCTGGCTGCAGGACGCGTGGCGCGTTGCGCCGTCGCTCAAGATGACCGTGGGCGGGCGCTACGAGCACTGGCGCGCGTTCGACGGGTTCAACCAGAACGGCTCGACGAGCGTGACACAGCCCGAACGTTCGATGTCGAGGTTCTCGCCCAAGGCCGTGATCGAATGGGGCTCGCGTGTATCAGCGTGGCGCGCCGCGCTCTCGGTTGGAAAGGCGTATCGGTTCGCGACTCCGTCGGAGCTGTACCAGCTCGTCACCACAGGGTCGACGTTCACGTCACCCGATCCGAATCTCAAACCCGACAACGTTCTCTCCGCCGAGCTTCGTGTCGGCAGGCAGATCGGACTCTCGGACGTGCAGCTCGCGCTGTTCCAGGACGATGTGCATGACGCGATCATCTCCCAGTTCCTGCCGCTCGTACCGAACTCGCCCACGCTGTACTCGTATGTCTCCAACGTCGATCACGTGCGTTCGCGCGGCGCGGAGCTGACCGTCACGTGGCGTGATCTGTTCGTGCGCGGGCTCGATGTTTCCGGGAGCGCGACGTATCTCGATGCGCGCACGCTGGCGCTGAGCGGCCGCGCGAGTGCGACGGCGCCTGCCGACGCTGCGGTCGGCAAGATGTTGCCGAACATCCCCGCGCGCCGCGCGACGTTCCTCGCGACGTACCGGGCCACGAACCGCCTCGGGCTGTCACTCGCGGGGCGCTACAACAGCAAGATCTACACGACGCTCGACAACACCGACGTGCATCCCAACACGTATCAGGGATTCAGCGAGTGGGCGGTGGCGGACACGCGCGCGACGTATCGCGTGGCCGACAAATGGCTGGCCGCGTTCGGCGTCGACAATCTGTTCAACAGGAAGTACTTCCTCTTTCATCCGTTTCCGCAGCGCACGTTCGTCGCGGACCTGACGTTCGCGTACTGACATGAACGTGCTTCGAAATGCCGGATGCGTGGCCGCGTGCGTGCTCGCGGTGTCGTGCGGCGCACGCACGCCGCGCGTGACGCTCGCTGTTCCGGGGCGGACGAATCAATTCGCCACCGTCGCCGCGCGCGGTGACTTCGTAGCGGTCGCGTGGGCGGCAACGGCGAACGCCACGACCGACATCTACGTCGCGACGAGCCGCGACGGGGGCACGTCGTTCGGTGCTCCTGTCCGCGTCAACGCCACTGAGGGCGACGCGCGCGTCGCCGGGGAACAGCCGCCGCAGGTTGTGCTTACGAGCGGTGACGGAAGCGTTGTCGTCGTGTGGCCGGCCAAGCGCGCCGAGGGGAGCCGCCTGCTCACGGCGCGTTCCACTGATGGCGGGAAAACGTTCGGGGAAACCAGCGTCGTCACCGGCACGGAGGCCGCCGGGAATCGCGGCTGGGAATCGCTCGCGATCGATTCGGCGGGGCGCACCATGGTGGTGTGGCTCGATCACCGGAACGCCGCGGCCTCCATGGCAATGTCCCACGAGCACGGCGGTGCGGCCACGCACGCCATGAAGATGGATCCGAACGAAAAGGCGGAGCAATCGCAGGTCATGTTCGGCATTGTCGGGGACACGTCGGCGACGCGCGTCATGAGCACGAGCGTGTGTTACTGCTGCAAGACCAGCGTCGCCGTGCGCGGCCGCATGGTGGTGGCCGCGTGGCGGCACGTGTATCCCGGCAGTCAGCGCGACATCGCGCTTGCCGTCTCGCACGACGGTGGTGCGACGTTCAGTGAGCCGCATCGCGTGTCCGAGGACCACTGGGCGTTCGATGGATGTCCCGAGAACGGTCCGTCGGTCGCGATCGATTCCACCCAGCGCATTCATGTCGTGTGGCCGACGCCGCGTGACGGAACGCCGGATGCGCCGCTGACACTCTTTCACGCGACGTCAGCCGACGGCGCGACGTTCACACCGCGACAGGCGCTCACGTCCTCGGGCGCGGCGTTGCACATCCGGATACTCGTGGCGCCTGATGGAACGACGTACTCTGCGTGGGAAGAACCCGCGCAGAACGGACCGGATGTTCATCTCGCGCGGCTTGGCGACGCAATGAAGACGGTGACGCTTCGCGGCAATTACCGCGGTTCGTATCCCGCGATCGCGGCCGTGCGAAACGGTCTCATCATGACGTGGGCAGCGGAAGGATCGGGCATTTCGGTCGTGCGCCTCGCGCCGTAAGGCGCACGACGGTCGCGCTACATCTTCCGAGGCGCGGCCTCCCGCAGCGCTTCCCACGCCGCGCGCACGTGTCGCTCCTCCGTGCGCGCATTCCCCACGGCCAGCCGCAGCACGATCCGTCCGCCGAGCTTCGTGTGGGACAGAAACGCCCGGCCGCTTCGATTGACCGATTCAAGAATCGCGGTGTTCGCCGCATCGGCCTGTTCGGGCGCGAGACCCGCGGGCGCGTACCGAAAGCACACGAGAGAGAGATGCACGGGCGCGGCAACCTCCCAATCCGGTTCCGCGCGCACCCATTCGGCGAATCTCTGCGCGAGCGCGCAGTGCGCGCGAATGATCTGCGCCAGGCCGCGCGCGCCGTACGCCCGGAGCACCATCCAGAGCTTGAGCGCGCGAAACGGACGCCCGAGCTGAAAGCCCACATCGTGAAAGTCCGTCACGTCGCGCGCCGACGTCTTCAGGAATTCCGGCACGACGGTAAACGCGCGGCGGAGCGCAGCGACGTCGCGCACCCAGAGTGCGGAGCACCCGATGGGCGTCACGAGCCACTTGTGCGGATTCACCGACACCGAGTCCGCGCGCTCGGCGCCCTCGAGCACCCAGCGGAATTCCGGCGCGATCGCCGCGGAGCCCGCATACGCGGCGTCGACGTGCATCCAGACCTTCTCCTGCGCGCAGATGTCGGCGATCGCCGGCAGTGGGTCGATGCTCGCGACACTCGTCGTTCCGGAAACGCCAACGACGGCCATGGGGCGGCAGCCCGACGCGCGATCCGCAGCGATCAGACGAGCGAGCTCGCCGGGGCGCATGCGATACTCGGAGTCGACCGGCACGCGGACGATGTTCGCGAGCCCGATACCCAGCGTCATCGCCGCCTTGTCGACGACGGTGTGAGCGAATTCGGACGTGTAAATGCGGAACGCGGGCAAGTCCGCGCGTCCCGCCAGGCCTCGTTCGCGAATGTCGAGCGACGCATCGCTCTCTCGCGCGGCGGCGAGCGCCAGCAACGTCGACGTCGACGCCGTGTCGGTGATCTGCCCGAACCATCCCGTGCCCAGCCCGAGCAGTTCACCAAGCCAACGCATGGTGACGTGCTCGAGCTCACTCGCCGCCGGCGACGAGGCCCAGACCATTCCGTTCGCATTGAGCGCGGCGGCGAACATTTCCGCCAGTATTCCCGGCGTCGTTGCCGTGTTCGCGAACCACGCAAGGAAGGCGGGATGCTGCCAGTGCGTGATGCCTGGAAGCAGTTTGTCGCGCACGTCGGCGACGATCTCGTCGAGCGGCTCCGGTTCTTCCGGAGGCGGACCGTCGACCGCACGGGCAATGTCGCCCGGCGCAGTCTGCGCGCGGACCGGATACTGCTCGACATCGCGAAGGTACGTCGCGATCCAGTCGACCAGCTCGTGCGCATGTGTCGCGAAGGCGTCGTCGAATGACACGCAGGGTGGGTTCGGGGCGAGGAAACGTATATTAGCCCGCCGCTGTCTGAGACAACGCGCCGGGTCGGGAAACCTCTCGTCCCGCCGGCCCGTACTGACGGACTCACTCTCACCACTCTGCCAGATGGTCGGTCCGCTTCTTCTCGCCACGACGCTCCTGTTGCAGGTGCAGGCAAAGGCACAGGTGTCGCGCGACAGCACCGGCAAGGAAGTCAGCTTGCAGGTGCGCATCGGCGGCGCGTCAGAAACCGATTCGAACAAGCGTATCCCGGTCACCGCGGCGCATCTCGCCACAGCGTTCCACGATCCGCTCGCGCGCACGATGCTGATCGGCGCCCGCGTCGCTCGCCTCAGGCAGGATTCTGCCCTCCGCACGTACGACGCGAAGATCCGGCAGCGCATTTCCGTGGGCATGAATCTCAAGGCCTCGGGGCGCGACCGGCTGGTGATGCGCGATGAGGGCGTCGCTCGTGTGCAGTGGCAGCGCGACGTCGGGGCGGTCGTCGACCTGCTCGGGAAGCGTACCACCGTGCCCGTCGCCGACGACCCTGAGCAGATCGATCAGAGCTCACGCAGCAGCCTGCAGCTCCCCATCCCGTATTTTCCGGGGCGCGAAACGCTGTGGATCGGCGCGTCCATCGCGCAGACCTCGGTTGATCAAAGCAGCTTCGTGCATCCCATCGCCACCGGTGCGGAGGCGTACTACAAGTACAGCTCGGGCGACTCGGTGTCCTACACGCTGCCCGACGGCAAAATCATCATGCTGAAGGAGCTTCGCGTCGAGGCGCGGCAGCCGCACTGGAACGTGATCGTTGGCTCGTTCTGGTTCGACCAGGCCTCGTGGCAACTCGTGCGCGCGGTGTACCGGCCATCGATCGAGATGGATATCTGGCAGGTCGCAGCCGAGAGCGCCGAGCGCGACACGACGAACAAGGACGACGACGTGCCGTGGTGGGTGAAGGGTCTCGTGAGCCCAATGAAGGCGTCGATGAATGTCTTCACGGTCGAGTACAGTCTCTTCGAAGGACGGTTCTGGCTCCCGGTCTCGCAAGGCGCGGAAGGAAAACTGCAGGCGATGATGCTTCGCGTGCCGGTGAACTTCGAGGAGCGCGTGGAATACACGGGCGTGAACGGCCCGGTGGATGTCGTGAAACCGATGGCCGCCGTTCGTGCGCCCGCGCTTACGCAGCGCCAATACCGCGATTCGCTCGCCAAGGCGGGAGCCGACAAGGCCACGATCGATTCGCTGGCGAAGGCACGGCGCGTCGCCGACAGCACGCGCATCGCCACGCGCGCGAAGACGCGTCAGGACTCCATCAAGACCCACGACCGGACGCTCCGCGATTCCATGGCGACGGCGGGCCTCACGCGGAAGGTCCAGGATTCGATCGTCGCCGCGCGCAGCAAGGCGCACTCGGATTCCGTGACGAAGGGGCTGATCGAACAGCGCGCCTGCGAACAGCGGGGCACGCAAACGCAGCGGCGCATTCGCGCATACAACAACAGCGTCGATGTGCTCCTGCGTGTTCCCTGCGATCTGCGCGCGCTGGCGCACTCGCCCGAGCTCCCCGCGTCTGCATACGATCCCAATGAAGAAGTCTTCGGCACGAAGCAGCGCGACGAGCTGATGCACGCGCTCGATTTCGGATTGCAAGCCGGATGGGGGCCGCAGAAGCCCGCAATTACGTGGGGCTTCAGCCAGTCGCGTTACAATCGCGTCGAGGGATTCAGCACGGGCATCGGCATTCGCCAGGAGCTCGGCGCCGGCTACACGTGGTCCGGCGTGCTTCGCGGAAGCCAGGGCGATCGTCAGCTCGGGGGCGAGGCGGGCATCGAGCGCAGCAACGGCCGCTCCACAATGCGTCTCAACGCCTACAGGCGGCTCGTGTCCGCGAGTGACTGGGGCACGCCCCTGTCCTTCAGCTCGTCGTTCCCGGCCCTGCTCTATGGCCGGGACGAAGGCGTCTACTACCGCGCGTGGGGCGCGGAGCTGCTGCGCACGACCGATCGCAACAAGAGGCTCGACTGGCGCGTGTTCGCGGAGCACGAATGGACTGCGGAGCGCACAACCCGGTTTTCGTTGTTTGGCGGATCGCATGACCGGAGCCTCGGCGACAACGTTGTCGCAAACGCAGGGAACTTCATTGGCGGTTCCGTGCGGTGGCGGCAATCGTGGGGACTCGCGCCCCGCGGATGGAAGACCTTCGCTGATCTTCGTCTCGAAGGAGCCGGCGGAACGCTCGATTACGGGCGTGGCGCGCTCGACCTGAGCGTGTCGCGCGCGCTGTTCGGGCCGATTTCCTTCGGAATCCTTGGCGCCGGCGGCACGTCGGTCGGCGACCTGCCCGCGCAGCGACAGTGGTTCCTTGGCGGCGCGCCGACGGTCCGCGGCCAGGTGATTGGCGTGGATTCCGCGCATGCCGGAAACGCGTTCTGGTTCGCGCGAACGGAGCTTGCACGCGATCGCAATGCGTCACGCTGGTCCTTGTTTGCGGACCTTGGCTGGGCGGGCGACCGTTCGAGCGACTGGGGCCGGTCTCAGCGCCTGCTCTCGGGTGTCGGGATCGGCTCGTCGTTCCTCCAGGGGCTGATGCGCTTTGACCTCAGCCGCGGACTCTGGCCGCGCCAGAAATGGCGCCTGGACTTCTCGCTGGACGCGCCGTTCTAGCAGGGCAGGGGGGCAAAGGGCAACGGGCAAAGGGTCGGAACGATCCCTTTCCCCCTTTGCGCTTTGCCCTTCGTTTGGCCATTCTCGGAGCCGATGCCCGCCACGACCAACCGCTTGTCTGCGGAGATCGCCGCCGTTCAGGAGCCGTCGCAGGCCCAAACGAACGCGTCAGTGCTGCTCTGGCAGAGCCGGTTCCGGCTCCTGCTGATCATTGCGGTCGGTGGTACGACGGTGGGGCTCAATTGGGCGGGCAAGCTCGAAATTGGCTCGGTCATCGCGATGCGGTACGGTGTCGACGCGGCCCTCAACGCGACGGCAGTCCTCTCGCTGTTGTATTTCGGGTTCGTCGGACTCCTGGCGCTGCGGATGATGCGGCGAGGCCGCATCGGCACGTGGGCCGTGATGGCAACGCTGCTCGCGGACGTCATTGCCTTCAACGGTCTGGTGCTGTTGAGCGCGCGCCCCGAGTGGTACGAGCGCGCGCTCATCCTCTCGTCGTTCTCGTTGCAGCTGACGCTGCTGTACCTGGGGTGGCGCCCTGCGCTCCTCAATTTGTTGTTCTCGGTCGCCGGTTATCTCGGTGCGCTGCTCATCGCAGAGCGGCTTGGCAGCGATGTCCAGATGAACGAAGCGCTCTGGACGGGCGGCGTCTTCATGCTGGGCATGACCGCGTTCGTCATGCTGCATGCCGATCTCAGCGCCCGGCTCTCGATGATCGTGCGCGCGTTCAACAGCGCCCGCGAAGGCGTGTTCACGCTCTCGACCGACGAGCAGAGCGGCGAGGAGCCTGGCGTGACGGTGATTGGATCGACGTACGACAAGATGCGGAAGCAGCTGACATCGCTGATCCTCACCGATCCACTCACCCAGTGCTTCAACCCTCGTGGATTCGAACAGTTGTCGGCGCGCGAAGTGTCGCGCGCGGCCCGGTCCCATTCGGGACTGTCATTGCTGGCGCTCGACATCGATCACTTCAAGGCCATCAACGACACGTACGGCCACATCGTCGGAGACGCCGTACTCCGCGACATCGGTACGGTGCTGCGCACGACGGCACGGCTCAGCGATGTTGTCGCGCGCGTCGGCGGTGAGGAGTTCACCATCCTCGCTCCTGACACCGACGAGAAGGGCGCGACCATGTTCGCGCAGCGCCTGCTCGACGCCGTCCGGGCGCACAGGTTCGAAGCGCTTGGCGATCGTCAGGTAACGATCAGCGTCGGGATCGCGTATCTGCCCGCGCGAACGGACAAGGTCGTGCAGGCCCTGCGTGCGAAGGCCGACGCCGCGCTCTACGCGGCGAAGCGCGGCGGACGCGATAGGGCGGAGATAGCTGGCAACGAATAACCACCAGCTACGCCCTGACAGCTACCAGCCATCAGCTGTCCGAAGTTCGCTCCGGTAGCCGCATCACGCCTTCGCTCACGATCACCGTCGCTCCGCCGACGCGGATGGCCGTAATGACACCGTCTTTCTTGTCGGCCTCGAGCTCGAGGCGGCTCGGCCGCCCCATTTCCACGCCCTGATCCACCGTCCAGCGGATCGTGCCGTCACGCTCCGGTGCGCGCTGCGCGAGATAGCCGGCGAGACACGCGTTGGCTGAACCCGTCGCAGGATCCTCGACGATGCCCTGGCCCGGCACAAACACACGCGCGCGATAATGCGCGGGTCCGCCCGATGGATCGGGAGCGAACACCAGCATGTCCGGCGCCCAATACGCTTTCAGTGTCGGTTCCCACCGGTCCGTGCGCACACGTGATCGCGTAACGGCATCGACGTCGCGGAGGGGCACCATCAGGAATGGCAACCCGCACGAAATGGCCTGTGGCGACGACGCGCCATACAGGACGTCGTGTGCCTCGAGCGACAGGATCTCGGCAAGCGAGCCGCGCGACGGTGGTTGCGGTCCGATCTCCGGCAACTTGGCGACAGAGAGCTGCGCGAACACGGGCACGCCGCCCTCGAGTCGCACCGCGACCGAGATTGGCCCCACGCCTTCCTCGAGCACGAGCGACACCGCGTCGCCGCTGGCGGGCACGAGGCCTTTCGCCACGAGCACGTGCGCCGTTCCGACCGTGGGATGCCCCGCGAACGGAATCTCTCCCGCGGGCGTGAAAATGCGCACGCGCTTCGAATGCGCCGGATTTGCCGGCGGATAGCAGAACGTCGTCTCGGAATAGTTGAACTCCCGTGTGATCGGGAGCAGGAGCTCTTCCGGAATGCCCGTCGCGTCCGGAAAGACGGCGAGCTGGTTCCCGCCGAACGTCTTCGTCGTGAAGACGTCGGCGGTCAGGAACCGCGCATCCACGGGATTATTCGCCGTCGAGGAACGGGTACTTCCAGTTCGTCGGAGGCGACAGGTTCTCCTTCATGGTGCGCGCGCTCACCCAGCGTACGAGGTTGAGCTTCGATCCGGCCTTGTCGTTCGTGCCGCTCGCACGAGCGCCGCCGAACGGCTGCTGTCCGACCACGGCGCCGGTCGGCTTGTCGTTGATGTAGAAATTGCCGGCCGAATGACGGAGCTTCGCGGCCGCGTCGCGCACCGCAGCGCGGTCACGCGCGAACACAGCGCCTGTGAGCGCGTATGGCGACGTGCGATCGACGATGCCGAGAATCTGTGACCACTTCGCGTCGTCGTAGACGTGCATGGTGAGCACGGGTCCGAAGATTTCCTCGCACATCAGGCGGTATCCCGGATCCTTGGTCTCGACGAGCGTCGGCTCGATGAACCAGCCTTTCTTGTCGGATGCGCCGCCGCCCTGAAGGATCTTGGCGTTCTTCTTCGCGTCGGCGAGGTACCCGGTGATGCGCTGATACGCCTTCGCGTCGATGACCGCGCCCATGAAGTTTCTGAAGTCGCGCGTATCCCCCATGCGGATCTCACGCATCGCCGAGATGACGCGCTCCTTCACGTCGGCCGCGAGCGACCGCGGGATGTACACACGGCTCGCTGCCGAACACTTCTGCCCCTGGAACTCGAACGCGCCCCGGATGATCGCCGTCGCGAGCGACTCCACCTCGGCCGACGGATGCGCGACGATGAAATCCTTGCCGCCCGTCTCGCCCACGAGCCGCGGGTACGAGCGGTATTTCGCGATGTTCTCGCCAATCGTCTTCCACATCGACTGGAACACGGCGGTGCTTCCCGTGAAGTGCACGCCGCCAAGATCCTGGTGCGTGAGCACAGCGTCCGAGATCATGCCGGCGTCGCCCGGGAGGAAATTGATCACCCCCGGCGGCATGCCCGCCGCCTCGAAGAGCTTGTACGTGTACCAGCTGCTCAGCACCGACGACGTCGCGGGCTTCCAGAGCACGGTGTTGCCCATGAGCGCCGGCGACGACGAGAGGTTGCCGCCGATGGCCGTGAAGTTGAACGGTGTCACGGCGAACACGAATCCTTCGAGCGGGCGGTAATCGCTGACGTTCCAGTTGCCGTGATCGGCAAGCGGCTGTTCGCGATACAGCTCTTCAGCGAAGGCGGCGTTGAAGCGGAAGAAGTCGATCATTTCGCACGCGGCGTCGATTTCCGCCTGGTGCACGGTCTTCGACTGCCCGAGCATCGTGGACGCGACGATGTTGTCGCGGTGCGTGGTCGTCAGGAGCTCGGCCGCCTTGAGCAGCACCGCGGCGCGGTCTTCCCACGGCCACGACGACCATTCCTTCCACGCCTTCCTCGCAGCGGACACGGCCGCTTCGATGTCGCGCGGCCGAGCCTTGTGCATGACGCCAATCTGATGACCGTGCGCGTGCGGCATCACCACTTTCACGGTGTCGCCGGTGCGAATCTCCTTGCCGCCGACCACGACCGGAATGTCGGCGCGCTCGGTGGCCATCGACTTGAGTCGCGCCTTGAGCTGGGCGCGCTCGGGCGAGCCGGGGATGAACGTCCGGATGGGTTCGTTGACGGGGGCCGGAACGCGCCTGACGCCGGAAAAGTCTGTCATGTGAGAAAGAGCAGAGACGAGGAGACGAGAGAACGGGACAACGAGAGCCGAAATCTAGCATGTCGGCCGCTTTGCGCCCGCGAGGCTCTCCTGCGTACTCTCCAGCGTGGCGCACTACATCGGGGGACATCCCATCGACACGGGCGGCATCGACCGCGCGGTCCGCCGCGCGGCCGCGGCCGGCATGCGCGCCGTGCAGCTCTTCACGGCGCCGCCCATGTACTACAACGACAAAATGTCGGTGCGGCCGGAGCGGGTGACGCGCTTTCGCGACGCGCTGGAAGCCACCGGCATCGCTCCGGAGCGCGTGCTCGTACATGCGGCCTACGTGCTGAATACGGCCTCCGCCGAGGCCGATAAGGGAGAGCGGGCCGCGGTCGCGCTCGGGAAAGAGCTGGAACGCACGAGTGCGCTGGGTGCCTTTGCATGCTGCTTTCACCCCGGCTCCTCGGGGAAAGGCGATCCCGCAAGCGCGATCGATCGCGTGGGTGACGCCATCGTTCGCGCCCTCGAGCGCGTGCCGTCGGGTGCGCGGGTGCTCATCGAGAACACCGCCGGCGCGGGCAACACCGTCGGAAAGACCGCCGCCGAAGTTGCGGCAATGCTGGCGCGCGTTCCCGCGTCTCTCCGGGGACGTACGGGGTACGGGCTTGATACCTGTCACCTCTTCGCGGCCGGCCTCGACATCGCTTCGTCACCCGATGCGCTGCGCGCCGTGCTCGACGAATTCGCCGCCGCTACAGGGGAAAACCCGTCGTTTTTCCATCTCAACGACTCGGCGGGCGCATTCGGTTCCAACCGTGACCGCCACACGCTCATCGGTGAAGGCGCGATCGGGGTCGACCCGTTCCGCTGGCTGCTCGGGGACCCGCGCGCAGAGGGAATTCCGCTGATTCTCGAGACGCCGCAGGCGAATCCCGACATCGCGGAAGACGACCTCAGCGCCGATCCCGCCGACGCGCGCATGGTCGCTCTCCTCGGAGAAATGCTCGCGTAAACGCGCGCGCCGGAGGGTTCTCAGAGGGAAAATGCGCTGTTTTCAGAGTGCGCACCCATTGCGCTACTCTAGAGAAGCCTTAGCTTTTCGCTCGTCGGGTCGGCGTCTGCCGACGCGAGCGTCCACTCTGCCGGGAGAGTTCGTAATGGCGAAGAAAAAGGGAAAGAAAGGCGGCGCGAAGAAAGCCGCGAAGAAGGCCGCGAAAAAGACGAAGCGCAAGCCGAATGCGGCGTTCATGAAGCCGGTGCAGCCGAACGACAAGCTCGCAGCGATCGTCGGCAACGGCGCGATGCCGCGCACCGAGCTCACGAAGAAGCTCTGGGCGTATATCCGCAAGAACGGCCTGCAGGACAAGAAGAACCGTCGTCAAATCAATGCCGACGACAAGATGAAGGCGCTGTTCGGTGGCAAGTCGAACGCGACGATGTTCGAGCTCACGAAGTACGCCAACAAGAATCTGGTGAAGTAGCAGGCGGAACCGTTCAGAGCGCACGCTCGTACAGACGGGGGTGGCGCCATCACTGGCCCGCCCCCTTCGTGCGTCCAGCTCCAACGCCATTCGCCTTCACGCCGTTCGTCCTCACGCCGTTCATCGCGTTCCCGCCTTGACCGCTCCCCCCTCCGAAAAAAAATCCACCGCCGTCGCGGATGCCCGCGACGCCAAGCCCGCGCGTGGAAAAGGCTGGGAGAATTTCAAATCGATCGCCGGCACCATCGCGATCTTTCTCCTGCTGCGCGCCTTCGTCGTCGAGGCCTATCGCATTCCGTCTGGCTCGATGGTGCCCACGCTGCTCATCGGCGACTGGCTGTTCGTGAACAAGTTGCGCTACGGGCCGCACATTCCGTTCACGAGCTGGAATCTTCCCGGATACGCGAAGCCGAAGCGCGGTGACGTTGCCGTGTTCGTGTCGCCGAATCAGATCGATCAGCCGGAAGATCCGACGCCGACGCTCGTCAAACGCATTCAGGGATTGCCGGGCGACACGCTCTACATGCGCGACGGCATGCTGTATCTGAACGGCGAAGCGCGGCCGCTCCCGCACAAGCCTGACACGGCCGGCGCCGATCCGCACAGCACCAGTCCGCTGTTTTCGTGGCAGAAAGAGTACGCGCTCAAGACGTCGCGCTTCGGCCCCGCGCCGGAGCAGCCGGATCTCGACAACTGGGGCCCCATCGTCATTCCGCCCGGTTTCTACTTCATGATGGGCGACGCACGCTACCAGTCCAAGGACAGCCGGTACTGGGGCATCGTGCCCCGCGCGAATTTCCGCGGGCGGCCCATGTTCGTGTACTACTCGTACAACGCGGACGACTCCGATCGCGCGGCGCCGTGGCTTACTGATATCAGGTGGCGCAGGATTGGAACGTGGATCAGATAGCTGCCAAGACTGCGGAACTGCTCTAAGAGCAGCAAGAGCAGTTCCGCAGTTAGCTTCCAAAGACCGATGCCAGCGTTTCCCCGGCACAGCATCGCATGGAGAGTGCAGGCGCGAACGCCGTGGCAGCGCGTGTCGCAGGCATTGCCGTGGTACGGCTTTGGCATCGGCGTCCTGATCCGGCTCTACCGATGGCTCGTCCTCGCAGTGATAGCGCCTGAGACCTGGACGAGCATCCTGGGCACCATCGCCGTGGGCGTCGTGCTGATGTGCGGACTGGCGACGACGCACTTTGCCAGCTTCAGTCTCCGCTCGTGGCGGTGGCGGGCGCCGCTCCTCGGCCTCTGTATCGGCGCAGGCGACGCGGTCACGAGCCTCCTGCTCACGCTGCTGCACAAGGAGCGCGGAGGCCACGCGCTCGCGACGCTTGCAGACTGGCCGGGCGCCGCCGTGACCGTCGTGCTGACGCGGGTGCTCGTGGTCTCCCTTTTTGCGGCGGTCCTCGCGGTCGTCGTCACCGCGCTGCGAAAGGCGGAGGACGCGCTGCCCGAGTAATCGGGCGATAGGGGGACGCATTAGCTTTCTCTCCATGAACAAGCGTCTGATCGTCGTCGGTGACCGGGTCCTGGTTCGCGCCGAGGACGGTGACCAGCGGAGTCGCGCGGGACTCTATCTCCCGCCCACCGCCGTCGACGCCGCGCAGGTCCAGGGAGGCGATATCGTGGCCACCGGGCCGGGACACCCCATGCCCGACCTCGGCGACGCGTCAGAGGAGCCCTGGAGGCAGCGGCAACGCGAAACGCGGTACGTCCCGATGCAGGCAAAAATCGGGGACTACGCGCTGTTCTTCCGCAAAGCCGCAGTCGAGATCACGTTCGAAAACGAGCAATATCTCGTCGTTCCCCAGCACGCCATTCTCGCCCTCGTGCGGGACGGTGTGGCGCGGGAAGACGAATAACCCCAGGAGGACCGAAGTCATGACGATGTACCCCGAGCCGATGATCGCGCCGATGCGCGCTGAGCTGACCTCGATCGGCTTTCAGGAGCTTCGCACCGCCGCGGATGTCGAGGCGGCGATGCAGAACCCCGCAGGCACGACGCTCCTCGTCGTGAATTCCATGTGCGGCTGCGCGGCGCGTAACGCACGCCCAGGCATCGCACGCGCGCTGCAGCAGGGAGCGCGTCCCGATCGCCTCCTGACCGTCTTTGCGGGCCAGGACGGCGACGCCACGCGCCAGGCGCGCACGTATCTCACCGGCTACGCGCCGTCTTCGCCGTCCATGGGACTGCTCAAGGACGGCGAGCTGGTCTACATGATGGAGCGCTGGCAGATCGAAGGCCGCCCTGCGGATGCCATTGCGGCCGACCTGCAGGAGGCCTTCGAGAAATACTGTGGCGTGACAGCGAGCTGATTGCTCCGACCTAACTCTGAGCGATCCAGCGGCCGAGCTCTGCGAAGCTCGGCCGCTTGCCGTACATGAGCATGCCCACGCGGTAAATCCGCGACGCGAGCAGGATCGCCAGGGCGCAGGCCACCGCGAGCCCCGCGATCACGAGCGAAATCTCGATCGGACTGAGCGCCACGACGGACATCCGGAGCGGCATCACGATCGGCGCCGAGAATGGAAGCCACGACAACACACGCGCCATCGTACTGCTCGGCGCGAGCAGGATCGGCTGGATGAAGATGATGCTCGCCACGAGGAGCAGGATGATCGGCTGCGCCGCCTGCTGCGCTTCCTGATCGCTGCTGACGGTCGCGCCCGCCGCGGCGAACAGCGACGAATAGAACAGGAAACCCAGCAGGAAGAACAGCGCAAGCGCAATCGCCATGCCGATGCTGACGTGCGGCAGCGAGACCGGGGGCAGCGTGCCAAGGCCGAGCTTCGCGAAGATGGCGGCGCGGCCGTTGTAGATGAGGAGTGCACCAAGCGCCCACACGATCTGCTGTGTGATGCCGACCGCGGACACGCCGAGCACCTTGCCCGCGAGCAGCGTGTCGGTGTTCACGCTCGCGACGATCACTTCGGACACGCGCGTGGTTTTCTCCTCGATGACGCTGCGCAGCGTGTTCTGCCCGTAGAGCACGAGGCTCATGTAGAGCAGGAACGCGAGCGCGCCGCCGAGAATCGTCGACGCCAACCCCGTGCCGCCGCGTCCCTTCTCGCTGATGCGTTCCGCCGACATCGACAGCCGCACCTTGGTGAGCGCGTCGACGCGTTTCGGATCGAGGCCTTCGTGCTCGAGACGCCTGGTCACGAGCGCCTGCTTGATCGCGTTCTCGAACATCTGCATTTCGCCGACCGACGATGCCTCGCGCCCAGCGTACCGCGCGCCCTGGTCATTGAGGGTCGACGAATCGACGACGATGTATCCCGCGATCGCCTTGCTTTGCACGGCGTGCGTCGCGGTCGACTCCGCGGCGGCGAGCTCGGACGGCGGTACCGCTTTCACCGTGATCGTGCCCGTATCTGCCATCGGACCCGTGAGTCGCAGCTGCACGTCGGTCCCGAACCCCGTTCCGGTCGCGTCGAGAATCTCCGTGCGGCCGAGCTTGGTGTTCTTCAGCGACTTCATGCTCAGATACGCCGGCAGCGTCATGACCGCACCGAACAGCAGCGGCGCGAGCAGCGTTGTGAGAATGAAGGCGCGCGTCCGGACGCGCTCGAGGTATTCCCGCTTGAAGACCGCGATGAACTTACCCATGACCCGACATGCCCTCCTCGACGCCCTTGGCGCCGACACGCTGCAGGAAGATCTGGTGCAGCGACGGATTCACACGCTCGAATCGCTCGATTCCGGCGCCCGCCGCGACGAGGTCGCGCAGCAGCTGTTGGGGATCCGCGCCCGGCGTGAGCTCGATTTCGAGAAACCTGTTGTTGTCGTCGATGCGTGAGACGAGCGTGCGGTTGCCGAGGACCGCCGAAATCCCCGGCGTGCGTGCGCCCACGAGACCGAGCGCGATCGTCCGGTCGCCGGCCGCCGCCTTGACGGCCGTGACCGCCCCGTCCAGCACTTTCTCTCCGCGCGCGATGATGCACACCGAATCACACAGACGTTCCGCGTTGTCCATGAGATGGGTCGAGAAGATCACCGTCTTGCCCTTGCGCTTGAGATCAATCACCGTGTCCTTCAGCGCCTGCGCATTGATCGGATCGAGCCCGCTGAACGGCTCGTCGAGAATGACGAGATCCGGCTCGTGCAGGAGCGTACCGATGAACTGCACCTTCTGCTGCATGCCGCGCGAAAGCTCGTCCACTTTTGCGAGGCCCCAGTCCCGTTCGGGCGTCGTCAGTGAGAGCCTCTGCATCCATTCCGTGATACGAACGTCGGCGACGTGACCCGGGACTCCCTTGAGCTCTGCCAGAAACTTCAGCATGCGGCGAACCTGCATCTTGCGGTACAGGCCGCGCTCCTCGGGGAGATATCCCACACGGTCGCGCACCTTCGCGTCGCCGGACGGCTGGCCGAAGATGCTGATCGTGCCCGTGTCGGGCGCGATCACGTTGAGAATCATCCGGATGGTCGTCGTCTTACCGGCGCCATTGGGGCCGAGGATGCCGTATACGGACCCCGTGGGCACCTGCAGCGAAAGCTCGCGCACCGCCGTGTGCTCGGCGAAGCGCTTGGAGATACCTCTGATGTCGATCGCGTAATCCATGACCAAGATTGGACAATGAGCGATGTGCGATTACGAATGACGGCGGAATCTACGGCCGGGCAGTGACGGCACAACTAACGGTCTCGGTGGTGATGCCGTGCCTGAACGAGGCGGACACCGTCGCCACGTGCGTGACCCGCGCATGCAGGGCGCTGGCTGAAGCCGGGCTGAACGGCGAGGTCGTCGTCGCCGACAACGGCAGCACGGACGGAAGCCAGGATCTGGCACGGGCGGCGGGTGCCCGGGTGGTTGATGTCGTGCCGCGCGGATACGGAAACGCGCTCATGGCCGGGATCGAAAGCGCGCGCGGCCGCTACATCGTCATGGGCGACGCGGACGAGAGCTACGATTTCGCGGAATCGCCGCGGTTCGTCGCCAAGCTCGAGCAGGGGTTCGACCTCGTGCAGGGATGCCGCTTGCCGTCCGGCGGCGGGCGGGTGTTGCCGGGAGCCATGCCGTTTCTGCACCGGTGGGTCGGCAATCCTGCGTTTTCGCTCCTCGCGCGCTGGTGGTTTCGGGCGCGCGTCAACGACGTGTACTGCGGCCTCCGCGGATTCTCGAAGGAAGCGTACGAGCGGCTGCATTTGCAGTGCGCGGGGATGGAGTTCGCAATCGAGATGATCGTGCGCGCATCGCTCGCGAACCTCGCGATCGGCGAGGTGCCGATCACGCTGCATCCGGACGGTCGGCGCACGCATGCATCGCACCTGCGCACGTTCCGTGACGGCTGGCGGACGCTGCGGTTCTACCTCCTGCTGAGCCCACGCTGGCTGTTTCTGCTCCCTGGCATCGCGCTCACGCTCCTTGGCGCGGGCGCGGCGGTCGCCGGTTACGCGGGCGTGCGGATCGGGTCGGCCGGACTCGACGTGCACACGCTCCTCTTCGGCGCCCTGATGGTCATCGCCGGATACCAGGCGATGATCTTCGCGGTCCTGACGAAAGTATTCGCGATCAATGCCGCGCTGCTGCCGCCGGACACTCGCGTGCAGCGGTTCGCGGGCCTCCTGTCGCTCGAACGCGGGCTGCTGCTCGGCGCCGCGTTCGTCGCCGTGGGCGTGGCGCTGCTGCTGCAGACGGTGCTGCTCTGGGTCCAGCGCGATTTTGGCACGCTCGACTATTCGCGAACGCTGCGCGTTGCGATTCCCGGTGTGCTGGCCACCGTCGTTGGGCTGCAGACCATTCTCTTCGTGTTTTTCGCAGGCGTGCTGCAGCTCGACCGACGCACGCCCGTCACCCGATGACGCAGCGCACGGAAGAGTTCTCTGAAATTGGCGCCGCGTACCATGAGCAGCTCGCGCGCGGGTTGCGCTTCACTGGCGAGCCGGCGGAATACTTCGCGGTTGCGCGCGTCGGCGTCACTCGGCGTATTGCGCAGGAGCAGGGGAGGAACGTGCGCGATGTGCTCGACTTCGGCTGTGGTCCAGGCACGACCCTCCCGTTCCTCGTGGCGGCGTTTCCCGGTGCCCGCCTGACGGGATTCGAGCCGGCGGAGGGACTGCGCGTCATCGCGCGCGAGGCGGCGGAGCGGAACGGGGCCTGCGTGATCGACGGCGGAGAGTTGCGCGCGGAGAACGCGTTCGACGCGATCTATTGCAACGGGGTGTTTCATCACATCGCGAGGGATATCCGCACGGCCGTCATGCGCAGCATTGCACGGGCGCTCCGCCCGCGCGGCCTCGTGTTCGTCTGGGAGAACTCGCCGTTCAATCCGGGAACGCGGTGGGTGATGTCGCGCGTCGCGTTCGACCGGGACGCGGACCTGCTCACGCCGCGCGCGCTCCGCTCGCTCCAGCGCGCGGCGGATCTCGAGTGCGTCACGACCGAGTTTCACTTTGTTTTTCCGCGCGTGCTCGGCGCGCTGCGCATGCTCGAGCCGATGTTGCGCTTCGCGCCGTTGGGTGGCCAGTACGTCGCCGTCGCGAGAAAACGATGAGCAACACCGTCGACCGCCGGACCATTCTCGCGCTCGTGTTCGCCGTTGTCGCGGCGCTCAACGTGTATCTCACGTGGGGCGGCGTCGACCGGCCCGGACTCTACCACGACGAGAAAGCGTATCTCCTGCAATCGCGCATCTACACCGACGGGAAGTTCTCGGAACCGCCGCCGCCCGTGCCCGAGCTGTGGGAGCAGATCCACGTGTTCACGGAGCCTCGCTACGCGTCGCGCTACCCTCCCGGCTTTCCGGCCGTGCTCGCGCTCGGCACCGCCATCGGTGCGCCGGGGCTCGTGCTGATTCTGCTCGCGGGCGCGACCGCCGCGGTGCTGTTTCTCTTCGGTGCGCGGCTCTTCGGCGAACCCGTGGCGGCACTCGGCACGGCGCTCTGGGTTGCGAGCCCCGCAAACACCGCGTGGCGCGCCGCGTATTTCTCGGAATCGCTGACGTGTCTCTTGTGGCTCACGTGGTGCTGGCTCGCGTGGCGCTACCGCGACAGCGGACGGCGGCGCGATCTCGTGCTGGTGTCGCTGCTCGTGGCGTTCGCCGGTATCTCCAGGCCGGTGACAGCCATGGCGCTCGCGTTGCCGCTCGTCGTCATTCTGTGGCCCAGGCTTCGGCAGGCGGCCGGCCGGCGCGACGCGCTCGCAGCCGCGCTGGCCGGGGCACTGATCTGCGCCGTTGTGCCGTTCTGGAATCACGCCGTGCTCGGCAGCTGGACGACGGTGCCCTATGCCGAATATTCCGCGCGCACGTTTCCGTTCGACATGCCCACGTGGCACACGAACTGGTCGCCGCCGCCGCGCGAGCTGCCTCCCGACATGAATGCACTGGGCGACGCGCAGCGCGTGCCGTACCAGCAGCGCACGCTCGCGGGATTGCCCGCCGTATTCGCGCAGCGCGCGGACCGGCTGGGAGTGGCCGCGCTTCCGCGCGGATTCGGCGTGCTGCGCATTCTCGCTCCCATCGGACTCTTGCTCGCCGGGGGAGCGGGAGCGGTCGCCCTTGGCAGTGCGCTGCTGCTGCTCCTCGCGCATCTCACGATGCCGCATCCGCCCGAGTGGACGATCTACTACCTGGACGTGTTCCCGGTCGTCGCGTTCGGCGCAGCGATCCTGTTGGTGCGCGGCGTCTCGTTCGTGATGCGTCGCGCGCCGGCCATGGCACCGGGAGCGGCTGGCCAGAACATGGCGATGGTTGCGAGCGCGATCTTCGTGGCTCTGGGGGCAACGTGGGGCAGGCCCGCGTCCGCTGACACGAACCGCTGGATGAAAGACGAGATGTATTTCCGTGCGGGTGCCTGCGCGCTCCCCGCCGGCCCCAGGATCATCTTCGTGCAGCGCAGGAATGCGGCCTCGCCGCACCACAGCCTCGTCGACAACGATCCGCGGTGGGCGCGTAGCGATCGGTGGGTGGTGCGGGCGTGGACGCCGCTCAGAAACCGCGCGCTCATGGCCGTCGCGCCGGAACGCGCCGCGTACTACTACGACGAGAATGCCGGATGGTTTGCGCGCATGAACGCCGACGGCACGCCCTCGCGCGACGGCGTGGTCAACGTGCAGCGCGTTCCCCTCGAGGCGGGGCACGATCTGGCGTGTCGATGACGGTGCGTGCCGCGCCGCCGCTCCAGCCACCGGCGGAGTTTCTTGACGCGTCGGTCCCAGAAATTCCCACGGAGCGTGTCGGCGCGTGCATCGTGTGCGGCGGGACAACGACACACGTGTACGCGACGGGGTACGACTTCGAGCTTCGCACCTGCCGCAATCTCTGGACGTTCGTGCAGTGCGAATCGTGCGGTCACGTGTGGCTGAACCCGCGGCCCGCGGTGAGCACGCTTGGGACGATTTATCCACCGAGCTATTACGCGTACGACTACGAGGCGCGCGTCCACGCGCTCGCTCGCCGCGGCAAGGGCTGGCTCGACACCCGGAAGCTTGGATCGATCATCGCGCGCGGCGCACGCACGCCGCGCTCGTATCTCGACATCGGTTGCGGATCGGGGCGTTATCTGCGCGCCATGGTGGAACGCGGCGTTGCGCGCACGAGCGTCCA
>DASRAP010000319.1:0-6218 GCA_035638155.1 Gemmatimonadaceae bacterium
GACGTGTCCGACGCGATCGGGTACTCCAGGACGACGTCGAGCATCGCCTGTTGCCACGCGAGATCCGTCGCGGGAGGGAGCGGTGCGCCGGTTGCATGCGCGAATGCCCCGTCGAATGTCGTGAAGGACCGGTCAGATGGAAGCGAGACCTGCGTCGCCGCGATCACAGGCCGCGACAGCTCGCCTTGCCCCTCGTAGAGGTGAACGAAGTTCGAGATCCACGTCGTGACGCCTTCGTCGAGAAGCGGCTTCAGCTTCTCCAGCTGGAGATAGCCCGGGCCCCGCAGCGGCCAGTTGATGTCGCGAAAGGCCTCGAGCGGCAGCCGGACGACCAGGCGCAGCGTGTGTCCCTCCGGCTTCACGTACGCCAGGATCGCCACGCTCGGCGGAATGTCGTGCGCGGCCAGCGACGCCGGCACGAGGAGCGCAAGTCCAGCCATCGCCGCGGCAACGCCGATTCTGCCCGCCGGAGAGTTTCGCAACGTGAGCAACGAGTATACACTCTCTCCACACACGATACCCAGCAGAACCCAGGCTTTGCTACGGAATCAGGAGATGTCGATGAAGCGTACCCGTACGCTGATGGTCGCAGGCTCCGCTGCCGCGCTGTTCGTTGTGGCGCCGCGGTCGCTGCAGCAGGCGCAAGCGCCCGCCTTCGAGGTCGAAATGCTGTGGCCGAAGCCCATGCCCAACCGCTGGATTCTGGGCTCCGCGACCGGCCTTGCGATCGATTCGCGCGATCACGTCTTCGTGCTGAATCACGGTGCCAATTTCAACGCGCGAACCGAGATTGGCGCGGACCAGACTCCGCCAGGTGGGGAATGCTGCAAGGCCGCACCGAGTGTGCTCGAATACGACGCCGACGGGAATCTGGTTGCGCACTGGGGCGGCCCCGGCGAGGGCTATCAGTGGCCGCAGACTCCGACAGCGCTCGCGATTGATCCCGCGGGCAACGTCTGGATCGGCGGGGGCGGCGGAAGTGATTCGCACATCCTGAAATTCTCCAAGGACGGGAAGTACCTCGCGACGATCGGCAAGCCGGCGACCCCCGGCACAGCCGCGCCGGTACCGGTGGATACCGCGTACGGCGGCGCCGGCCGTGGCGGAGCAGGGCGTGGGCGGGCTGGCGGCGATTCGGCGGGTGGCGGCCGCGCGGGCGGTGGCCGTGGCCGAGGCGGCCGAGGCGGCGGCGCGCCCGCGCTCCCGGCAAACAGCGCCAGCAAGGACGCGTTCGGCGGCCCTGCGGGAATTTCGTTCGATCCCGACGGCAAGCACGCGTACATCGCCGATGGCACGCGCAACCATCGGGTAGCAGTCGTTGACGTCGCGACGGGTGCCATAACGAGTTACTGGGGCGCGTACGGCAGCCAGCCGGACGATGCTCCGTCAGCCGCGTACAATCCGGACGCACCACCTTCGAAACAGTTCTCCGCCGTGACGTGCGCGGTTCCGTCGAAGGACGGAATGATCTATGTCTGCGATCGCGGCAACGATCGGATCCAGGTCTTCAAGAAGGACGGATCGTTCGTGAAGGAGAAAGTGATTTCGCCGAAGACGCTCGCGCCTGGCTCGGTTGCCGACATCGCGTTCTCACGCGACGCGGCACAGAAGTATTTGTACGTCGCCGACGGGATGAACAACAGAGTCTGGATTCTGGACCGCGTGTCGCTCAACGTGCTCACGAGCTTCGGCGACGGCGGCCGGATTCCCGGCGAGTTTTTTGCGCTGCACAACGTGGCGACGGATTCGAAAGGCAACCTCTACACCACCGAAGATCTTCAGGGGAAACGCGTGCAGAAGTTCACGTTCAAGGGCGTTGGTGCGATTCCCGCGAAGCCGAAGGCCGTGCTGTGGCCGGGGAGCGGCAAATGACGCGCAAGAACCTGCTCATCGGTTCGACGTTCGCCGTTCTGATCGGCGGACTCGCCATTGGTCAGCGAGCGTTGCAGGGCGAGCAGGACACCGTGCAGGCGCCGCGCTTCGAAGTCGATCCCATGTGGCCCAAGCCGCTTCCGAATCACTGGGTGCTTGGCAACGTGATCGGGGTTGGCGTCGATGATCGTGACCACGTGTTCATCGTGCACCGCCAGGACACCGCGGACCAGATGTCGACGAACGACGCATCCGGGCTCAAGATGCCCGCGGAGTGTTGTACCGTCGCACCGCCGGTAATCGAGTTTGATCCCGACGGCAACGTTGTCGCCGCGTGGGGCGGGCCACCGGCGGACGGCAAGTACGTGTGGCCGTCATCGAACCATGGCATCACCATCGACAACAAGGGCAACGTGTGGATCGGCGGCAACGGCAGCCCGCCGGCCACCGACTCGCACATCCTGAAGTTCACCCACGACGGAAAGTTTTTGATGCAGATCGGCAAGCCGGGCGTGATGCCGAATAGCAACGACACCACGCACTTCGGTCGCGTCGCGAAGATCTCGTTTGATTTCAAGGCGAACGAAGCGTTTATCGCCGACGGCTATGGCAACAAGCGTGTGGCGGTGCTCGATATGGACACGGGACGCATCAAGCGCTTCTGGGGCGCGTACGGCAACGTGCCGAGTGATTCGAACTATGGCGGCTACAATCCCGACGCGCCGCTCATCCCGCAGTTCCGGAATCCGGTGCACTGCGCCGAGCCGTCCAACGACGGATTCGTGTACGTGTGCGACCGCCCGAACGATCGCCTGCAGATCTTCACGAAGGACGGCAAGTTCGTGAAGGAGAAGCAATACTTCCCGCGCACGCTCGGCGACGGCTCGGTGTGGGACATCACGTTCTCGAAGGATCCGGCGCAGAAGTACATGTTCATGGCCGACGGTAAGAACGAGCACGTGTACGTGATCGACCGCCAGTCACTCGAGATCCTGACGATGTTCGGCGACGGTGGACGTCAGCCGGGGCAGTGGTTCGCGGTGCACAGCATCGCGGCCGATTCGAAGGGCAACATCTTCACAACCGAGACCTACGAGGGCAAACGGCTGCAGAAGTTTGTGTACAAAGGCATCGGCACGGTCGCACGCAACCAAGGCGTGGTCTGGCCGAAGAGATAGCTCAGCGCTTAGCGCTTAGCGCTGAGCGTTGAGCGTTGAGCGCCCAAGCGCTCAACGTTGCGGGGATCTCGATCTTGATCCTCTTCAGCACCGAATCGGTCGGCACGAGCTCGGTCTTTCCCGCGGGCACGCCGTTCAGCTTCATCATGTATCCGACGACGTCGATGTAATCCTGCGCGGGCAGCGCGCCGGGCTTGTCATCGGGCATCGTGGTCCGCAGCAGGTCGTAGAGATCGAAGACCATGCGCCCGTTCCACTTCGTGCGGAAGTCGGGGCCTGAGTATTCGAGCTTCTCGTGGCAGTCCGCGCACACCTTGTTGTAGACGCCTTCGCCGCGCGTTGCTTGTTCGTCGGTATAAAGCGACGCCTGCGCGGGAGGCGGCGGCGTCTTCGCCGTGTCTCCGCCCTGCGCCGCCGCCTGCGTCGCGGTCATGATAAGCGCCGCAATCGCGGCGCCGGTCTGCATCAATCTCATCGCGCTCTCTCGCTCTCCCATTCTCTCGTTCTCTGTCGTACTCAGAGTTTATCCGCCCCCAGCACCGCCCCCATCAGCACGTTCGCCCCGTTCACGCAATCTTCCGGCTTCGAGAATTCCTTGGGTGAATGGCTGATGCCGCCGACGCTGGGAATGAAGATCATCCCCATCGGTCCCAGCTGCGCCATCGACTGTGCATCGTGGCCTGCGCCGCTCGGCATCAGGCGCGTCGACAGGTTCAGGGCCTTGGCGCTCTCCGCTATTACGCTCCGCATCCGCGGATCGCTCGGCGCGGACACGTTGGTGTGCAGCTCGGCGTAGGCGAACGTCGTGCCGTTCATGTTCCCGATGGCCTTGGCCTCCTTCATGATCGTGTCGTACATCGACAGGATCTTCTTGTCATCGAGATCGCGCAGCTCGAGCGAGCACACCACTTTGCCGGGAATGACGTTCGGCGCGCCGGGAAACGCCTGGATGCGCCCAACGGTGCCGACCTGGCGACCCGCGACGCTCCGCACCACGCGATTCACCATCTCCGTGAAGCGCGCTGCGGAAAGCATCGCGTCGTGACGCTGGTCCATCGGCGTCGTGCCGGCGTGATTCTGGAATCCGGTGATCGTGACATCCCACTGCTTGATACCCACGATCCCTTCCACGATGCCGACGTCGGTCTTGGTCTGCTCGAGGATCCCGCCCTGCTCGATGTGCAGCTCGAAGTACCCCGCGATGTCGCCTTTCTTGCGGATCATCTGCTGGAGGCGCGTCGGATCGCCGCCGATGAAGGCGATGCCTTCCTCGATCGTCTTTTTGCTGGCCGAGACGTTCTTGAGCTCGGCGGCCGTGAGCTGGCCGCTGACCGCGCGGCTTCCGTACAAGCCACCTTCCTCGTTCGCCCACACCACGACCTCGATGGAATGGCGAAGCGTGGTCGAGCGTTCCGCGAGGACCTGCGCGACTTCAATCGCCGCCAGCGATCCCAGGTTGCCGTCGTAGTTGCCGCCTTCGGGCACCGAGTCGATGTGCGATCCGAAGACGAGCGGCTTGAGCGACGCGTCCGATCCGGGCTTCCGGCCGAAAATGTTGCCGGCGTAATCGATGCTGACCGTCAGGCCCGCCTGCTTCATCCAGTCCATCACGACGGGGCGCGCCGCTTTGTCGAAGTCGCTGTAGGCAACGCGGCTGACTCCACCTTGCGGATTTGCGCCGTACTTCGACAGTTCGGCGAGGCGCCCATTAAGCCGGCTGCCGTTGACGCTACGCGCCGCGGCCAGCGGGGCGGCCCTCTGGCCCTCCGGCCCTCCGGCCCTCCGGCCCTGCGCTCGTGCGGCGGCGACGCCGCCGACGAGCGCTACCCCGAATTCCCGTCGGTTCATCGTCGAATGTTGGAGTCCCACCGCATCTATTGGAAGTGGCCGGACGGCGCGCCATATTGGCGGGCGTCAACCCTGTGCATCGGAGCGACGTTGTGGCAAAGGACAAAACCCTGAAATCACCCCCCGAGTCGGACGACAAGAACGGCGTCGGCCGACGGGATTTTCTCAAGATCACGACCGCAAGCGCAGGTTTGATCGCGCTTGGCAGTCGCGACGCAAACGGTGACGAGCCGAAGCGGTTCCCGTCTCCCGCGATTGCAACGGCCGCGAAGCATGATGTCGTCGTGGTTGGAGCGGGCCTGTGGGGGAGCTACACGGCATACCATCTGCGGCGAAAAGGCGCGAAGGTCACGCTCGTTGATCAATTCGGTCCGGGAAATTCGCGCGCGACGTCCGGCGACGAAACGCGCGGCGTGCGCTCCACCTATGGCGATCGCGAGTCCGGCGAGCTCTGGATGCTGTGGGCGCGCGAAGCGATGCAGCGGTGGACGGAGTTCGACAAGGAGTGGTCGAAGTACTGGAAGATGCAGGTGTTTTTCGAAACGGGCGATCTCTGTTTCCGCGCGACACCCGACGATCCGATCATCAAGCGGACGCGCGAGTGGTACGACAAGCACAAGATCCATTACGAGATGCTGTCGCCCGCGGATGTGAAAAAGACGTGGCCCGTCATTCGCATCGACGGGATCCCCGACGTCGCGGACATCACGCACATTCTGTACGAAAAAGAAGCCGGTGTGCTGCGCGCGCGCCGTGCCGCGCAGTACGGTGCGGCGGCACTCGAGAAACTGGGCGGCACGGTAAAAATCGGCCGCGTGAATCCCATCAAGGGCGTAGGCGGGAAGCTCGACGGAATCCAGCTCGACACGGGCGAGAAGATCATCGGCGACACGTACGTGTTCGCGCTCGGCCCGTGGCACCGAACGTTCTTTCCGGAATTGCTCGGTGACCGCATGCGCACGCCGCTTGCGTCCGTTTGTTATTTCGCGACGCCGCCCGGCGACGAGCGTTTCACGTATCCCAACATGCCGAGCTACAACTTCCCCGGCACGACAGGCTGGGTGGCGCTGCCGATCGATAATCGCGGATTCAGAGTGCGCGGCGGAGCGGGGCGGGCACCGGGAGCCGCAGGGGCTCCGGGGACAGGGGGCACTGCGGGAACAGGGGCCGCTGCGGGGACAGCGGGAACTGCGGGGACAGGGGGACAGAGGGGGGATTAGACCGGCGCACGCGGTGGTGGCGGAAGGGGCGGCGGCGGAGGCGGCCGGGGTGGGGGCGGAGGCGGCGGCGGGGGATTCGGGGGCGGGACGGGGACGCCCG
>DASRAP010000320.1:0-4361 GCA_035638155.1 Gemmatimonadaceae bacterium
GTTCGCCGATGATCACGTGGCTATCGCCGTCCGCGCCGACCGACGTGAGCTGGGTCGCCGGCTGCATCAGATAGACGAGCGCACCCGTGCGCGAGAGTGCTGCCTTGGCTCCGCCGCTCGGTCCGACCTCGATGCCACTCAATACGCGCGTCGGCGCGCGGATCGGTTGCGACCCGCCGGGTGCGACCGGCGACGTCAACAACTCATTCTCAGCACCGGCAAACACCAGCTGCCCGTCGATTACCTGCAGCGGATAGAGGCCGCCCACGTCGAGGGTGCGCGCCGTTCGGCTGGTGGTCGAGAGCACTCCCAGTCGCGCGTCACGTACGGACCCCATCCAGCTGGTGTACAGCACCGTTCCGCCGTCGTCGGTAACGAGCGGCCAGAGCTGCGCCTTTTCGCCGCGCGCCGAGTCGAGTGCCGACAGCACGCGCGGTACCCCTCCAGACTCCGGGACACTGACCAGGCGTCCGTCTGCCGACGCCACGATGAAGCCCTTCGGTCCCCAGCTGAGTCCGCGCACGTTCGTCAGCGGCGCCAGCTCGACAGCGTCGCTACCATCGATCCGGACCTTCTTCAGATGGTTCTCCGCGATGAATGCGACCCACCTGCCATCCGGAGAGAAGCGGGGCTGATCACCGTCGTCCGTTCCGGGCAGCACTCGCGCGCGCAGCTCGTCGAGTGGCCTGACGTACAGCACCAGTCGTGCGCCACTCAGACCTCGATACACAACGGCGCGCCCGTCAGGCGACATGGCGAACGACGCCCCGACACCGTTCGCGAGCGGCGCACCAGGAGAAAACGACAGCGCGAATCGCACCACGCCGGTGCTATCACCCTCCGAAGTCTGTGTGTGCCACAGAGCTCCGCCGAGGAAGATTGCAGCGATCACGGCGATCGAAACGAAGAGTGCTCGCCGTGCGTGCGGCGCGCGCGCAGAAACTTCGCGACGCTCCGGCAGCGCGGTCGCGCCGGTCGCGGCGGGGGCCGCACCGAGGGGAGCCCGCGATACGCGTGGTGCAGCGCGCAGCGATTCCGCAAAAGCCATTACGTCGGCATCCGGCGGCGCGTCCAGCTCCTGCTGCACACGCCGCGCGTAGGTCGACGCGTACCGAATGGCGGCTTCGCTGTCACCGACGGCGGCAAGCGCGCTCAGATAGCCAAGCGTGACGCGTCCACTCAACGGGTCGTGCGCAACTCGCCGGCGCCACCACTCGGCGGCTCGGGCACGGTCGGCCTGCCGCGTGGCGCGCGCCGCGAGCGTCTCCAACGCGCGGCCGTACTCAGCCGCCAGGCGCTGACGCTGCTCGGACGCCCACTGGTCCAGGTCTGCAGCATCCCGCACGTGCACGCCGTCAAGAAACGCCCCGCGGTACAGCGCCACAGCGTCCTCGAACCTGCCGCCGGATACCGCGGTCTCGAAATCCGAAACATCGGACGAAAGCGCGGCTGGATTCAGCCGAAGCTCAGACACGCCGAGCGTCAGTGGCTCGCCGCCCAGTCGCTGTCGGAGAGCGAAGAGCGATTGTCGGAGCGCATTGCGCCCTCGCTCTTCGTCGGCATCCGGCCAGAACAGCGCAATGAGCTTGTCACGGCGAATGCCGCGTTCGCCGGCCGCGGCGATCACGGCGAGGATCGCCAGGCGGCTGCGGGCATTGAACGCGCCCAGGCCCGTGCAGTTCTCGATGGTGAGGCCACCGAATGTCACGAGTCGTGGAATGCCGATCGTCGACAAGAGCCCAGCGCGAGTCAGAGACGGCCTACTCTACGCTCAAGCGCCGAGCGCATCAAGTCATCGCTCCCCGGCGCGCGAAGAATAACGCGGAAATAACGCCGGTGTGCGTGTGTCGCCGCATCGTAGCGCGACTCCGATCCCGATCAGCCATGGACTCCCCGCGCCGCTACGCTCTTCTCTGGGCAATTGCTTTCCCCCTGCATGCGCCATCAGCGCAGCGATTGATCCGAAGCACGAACGACGACATCGTCTACGGGCCCGTGGCCCCCGATGGGCGCTCGATCGCCTACGTGTCGAGGGTGGACAATACGAACGAACTGTTCCTGTATCGCATCGGCGCGGTGACACCGCACCGGCTGACGAGGACCGCGGGCACAGCACTCAGCGCGATCCCGCGAGAGGGTGCGGATGATGCGTGCGCGTGTGTCTTCTCGCCCGACGGCCGTCAGCTCGCTTTCACCTGGCTCGTTCACGGGGACCCGGAGCTTCGCGTGGTCGCGGTGCAGGGTGATTCCACGCCTGTTCCGCGGCGCGTGCTTCACGACAGCACGATGACGTCGATCGAGCCGCACGCGTGGAGCCCGGACGGCAAGTGGATCGCGGCGACGGCGGGGCGCGCCGGAGATTCGTCGTTGGTAATGCTCATTTCCCCGGCCGACGGGAGCGCGCATGTCCTCTATGCACTGCAATGGGACCGCGTCCTTCGTCGCGGAGAGATGGCCTTTTCGGCGGATGGTAAGTGGCTCGCGCTGAGCGTGCGTGGCGAGAATGAGGTCAGCGCGGATGTCATCGCGATCGAGGTTGCCACGTCGCGCGTCGTCGGCGTCGTTACGCAGCGGAGCGATGACATCTTCGTCGGATGGGCCCCGGACGGCCGTCATTTGATGTTCGTAAGCGACCGGCTGGGGTCGCGAGATCTCTGGTCCGTTGCGTTCGAGCGCGGCACTCCCGGAACTCAGCACGCATTGCGCTCGTGGCCTGTCGGCGCGCAATCGCGCGGTCCAACGGCTGACGGATCACTGGCGTACGAGGTCCGCCCACGCAGTCTGTACGCACTCCGCATTGCGCGCGTGGACTTCGCGTCGGGGACCCTCATTGGAGCCGCGGTCGACGCGGAAGACGCATTCCCAGGTTCGAGCGAACGGCCGGTGTGGTCGCATGACGGCAGATCGCTGGCGCTGTGCTCCAGTCGCATCGGGCACGGCGGTGGCATGATGATGGTCATCCGCGCGGTCGCGTCCGGTCGGGAGCGTGCGATGGATCTGCCTCTCGCCTGGGTTGGTGGAGTCGCGTGGGCCCCGAATGATCACGCGATCGTCGTTGACGGCCGCGACCTGCATAATCACGACGGTGTTTTCCTGCTCGATGTATCGACAGGCGAAATGGCGATGCTGAAGGACGTGGCTCAGTTGCGCGCGTGGTCGGCTGACAGCAGGCGGATCTACTTCGATCGCGCCATCGGTGACAATGCGACCGAGATCAGCATCGTCGAGCGCGACCTGGCATCGAACCAGGAGCGCGTTGTCTACACGGGCGGGCGCGGCGGGCCAGCACGGCTCGCGCTCGCGCCGGACGCGTCAACGCTCTACTACCGGTCACCCGTGCCGACCTCGCGGCCGCCGCACGATCTCATTGCACGAAACCTGGCAACGGGCGCCGAACGGGTGCTGCTGCGGCAACAGCCACTCGGACCCCTCGATCTGTCGCCCGATGGCCGGTACCTCACAACTCAGATAAACGGTGCCCTTCAGGTCATCCCCACCGACGGTAGTCCACCGCGCACGCTGGGCAACCTGACGCTGCGCGTGTGGGCGCCGGACGGTCGCTCGTTCATCGCCAGCACCGGCGATACGCCGGGCCGACTCGACGGACCGGCAAAGTATTGGTGGATTCCCGTCGACGACCGGCCGCGCCGGCAACTCGATCTCGGCATTGATGACCGTAACGCAGACGACTTTGCCGTCAGCGCCGACGGCGCGCTGATCTTCCGCGTCGAGACATTGGCCTCGTCGGTGGCGACCGAACTATGGTTCGCCGACAACGTTGCGGGCGAGCTCACTCGTTCACCGAGCCCGGCCGACACGCAAAGAATCCGCGTGTCGGTGTCGTCCGCGAATCCCACGCGTGTGCAGAAGGGGTTTGCTGGTTATAACGTCGCGCTGATGACGACGCCCATTTCCTACCGGGACTCCGCACTCGCACGTGAAGCCGCGGCGCTGAATGCAGGGTGGATCCGTTTCCCCGCCGGGTCGCGCGCGAATGCGTTCGATTGGCGCACCGGGCAGATGCCACCGGCGTGGGTCAAGCAATTCAACGGCACAGCGTTCCTCGCGCCGATTGAACGCGGCGCTGAAATGCTCGAAGCAAAGGGTGGCGAGCTATTGAGCGACGCCGCGAATCTGGCCGCGCGGACCGGTGCGCGCGGCCTGATTGTGTGCGTCAACGTCTTTACCGACTCTCCACAGTCCGCCGGTGAGCTCGCGGCGTTCGCGCGCGCGCAACGAATCAGCATTCTGTCATGGCAGCTCGGCAATGAACCGGCGTTCTATCCGAAATTCTTTCGCGACGCGGCAGACTATGCTGCGAAGATGCGTCCGTACGCGGACGCCATACGCGCTGCGGATCC
>DASRAP010000321.1:0-2872 GCA_035638155.1 Gemmatimonadaceae bacterium
ACGCGAGGCCGCCGCGCGACGCTTCGTCGGCCGAATAACCGAACACGGTTTCGACGGACGGTGACACGTACGCCTTCTCGTCGCTCAGACGCCGCTCGTAGATCACGCTGCGGGTCACATCGGTCACGACCTGGCAGCGGATTTCCGCGGCCATGCGGTCGAGCTCGAGATGGAAATCGCGCGTGATGTCGCTGATGCTCGCGAGAATGCCGACGACCTGTTCGCGCGCGTCGACTTCCGGAGCGAGGCGCGCCACGAAACGCCGGTCGCCGACCGAGTAGTAGAACTCGCGCAGCGATTCAGGCGTGGTTATCGCGCGCAGCGCGGTGATCCACGTGGCGCGGACGCTCTCCGGCACGTGTTCGAGCACGTGGCATCCCACGCACGCCTGATGATTGGCGGCCGATCCGAGCGCAAATCCCCGATTCGCGTAGACGATCCTGTGCTGCAGGTCGAGCCGCCAGATGGTGTCCGCGGAATGATTCGCGAGCGCCAGGTACTGGCCTGTCTGCGCCGTCATCATCGCTTCGTGGCGTCCGCGCGTTCGCGCCGTCCAGAAGAACACCGCAACGTCATCCAGTGCTTCGAGGATGGCGTCGCACGGCGGCGAGAAAACGGTCACGCACCCCGTGACCTCACCATCAATGAAGGTCACCGGCATGCACACGCACGGTCCATCAAGCTCCGCGCTCAGCCCTGGCCAGGGCGCGCGCTCGAGCACAATGGGTTGCCACGTGGCCCAGTACGCCGTGTCGAGTGGAGACGGCGGAGCGTTGAGCGCCGCCAGCGTGGCCGCGTCGGAATCGCGGATGTCTCCGTGACCGGCAAGCGACCAGTCCCCGTCACCGTGCTGGCGGACATGCACGGCCCACCGGAGTGTGCTGAGCCGTTGCCCCGCGAGTGCGAGGAACCGGCACATGAGGTCGTTGTCAGGTGCCCCGTGGCGAACCGCGCGGACGAGCTTGAGCGCCGAGCGTGCAAAATCACGCGCGTCGCCGCTCAATACGTCCTCGCAGGGAATGACTCCGCTCATCCACGACCTCGTCGGCATTTGTCTGACCGTCAGCCCTGAGGGCTCGCGCTTGGGTGGCGCGCGCGGTTTTTTTGGGGAGGCCCGCGGCTGGTCGATACTTATTGTCGGATAGCCATGCGGGCGGCTTGAGCGCCTCGGCTTGATGCGCAGCAATTCCGCTGCGCGGGCACGCCAACTCCCATCCGCACCGACCAGAATGCATACCGCCGGGATCGAGTCGCTGCGAAAGCAGGTCGCCGAAATGCGTGCGTCGGTGCTGCAGGATCCGAGGCGCGCTGGTGCGCTCGCGGTATTTCGGCGCGTGTATGGAGTGCCCGGCACGAGCGTGATGAACCACGTCGCCGATCATGGACGCACGTTCCTCCGCGCCGACGCGGCCATTTGCGCCATGGTGGATGAGACCGGCGTGTCGTGGGCGGGTTCCGCCGGTTGCACGCCGCCTGCGTCGCCGATCCGTGGCGAGCTTCTCGCCGAGTGGACGGTGATCAGCGGGACTCCGCTCCTGTTCGATGATCGCGAGTCGTCGGTGGCCGAGTTTGCGGACGCCCGGGAATTCGGGTGGCGCGCCGTAGCGGCGATGCCGATTGTCATGGACGGAGTCGCAGTCGGCACGATCCTCATGGGCCGGACGGGCGGCGGGAACTGGACCGACGACGATTACCGCGCGCTGCAGACCTGGATGGCAATGAACGCCATCCTGAATGACCGCCGAGCCCAGCTGGCACGACGATCCATCGACTCGCAGAGCACCGCGGCGGCGCGATTCGGCGCGATTTTCGAGCGGGCACCGATGGGCATCGTGCTCGTTGATCATGAAGGAATCATCGAAGCATCGAACTCGGCGTACGCCGACATTGCGGGCGTGTCGCGCGACGCGGTGGTGGGGAGGCACGTGCGCGAGTTCGCGCAACCGTTCGCGGACGATCCAAGCGGCGTGTATCTCGAAGAGATGCTCGCGGGCAAGCGGAGGGCCTACACGGCGGAACGGAAAATCGTGCGGCCCGATGGCGAAGAGCGCATCGCGCGTGTCACGACAGCACAGCTTCGTGAGCCCGGCGCCGAGCATCCGTCGCACCTCGCCATCGTAGAGGACGTCACGGAGTACCGCGAAGCCGAAAGCGCGCTGCGCGATCGCGAAGAACAGCTGCGGCAGGCGCAGAAGATGGAAGCGATCGGACAGCTCGCGGGCGGCCTCGCGCACGATTTCAGCAACGCGCTCGCCGCCATTTCCGGTTTCGCCTCGCTGCTGCGCGAAGATACCGCGCCTGAGGATCCTCAGCGAAAGGACATCGACGGCATTCTGCGTGTGGCGCAGCGCGCGAGCGGAATCACGCGGAAGCTGCTCACCATCAGCAAGAAGCAGGTGCAGGAGCGTGCCACGCTGGAAATCGGTGACGTGCTCCAGGAATTCGGCGTGCTCGTGCGTCCATTGCTGCCGACAACGATCGAGTATCGGCTCGTCACGCCCTCATCGCCGGTCTACGCCACGATCGACCGCACGCAGATCGAGCAGGCGTTGCTCAACCTGTCGCTCAACGCGCGGGATGCCATGTCGTCGGGCGGCACGCTCACGATCACTCTCGAGCCGCCAACCGCGAACACCGCTCCGCCGGTTGCACGCATCATCGTCGAGGACGACGGACCCGGCATTCCGCCGGGCATCATGACGCGCCTCTGGGAACCCTTCTTCAGTACGAAGGCGCACGGCAGCGGACTGGGCCTGCCCATGAGCCTCGCGATCGCGCGCGAGCACGGCGGCGACCTCATCGCGGAATCTTCATCAAATCGCGGGGCGAAGTTCACGCTGCAGATCCCCGTCGCGGAGTCGAGCATTCCGGC
>DASRAP010000322.1:0-2222 GCA_035638155.1 Gemmatimonadaceae bacterium
TTCCACACAGTTTCAGCGCTCGCGATTTGCGCGGCTCTCTCGGCAAGTCCACTCGCCGCGCAGGGACGCTGCATACGCGCACTGGGGACAGCAGCGTGTAACACTGACACGATTCCGGCCGTCTTCGCCAAAACTGGCTGGCGCACCACGGCGGTCGACCACATCACGTGGCGCGTCGTCGATCCCCGGAAGGAAGCGGCGTTCTACGCCGCGCTCATGGGATGGAAAGTGCGCTCGGCGGACGCGCAGCGTGTCGTGATGGACATCGGCGACGTCGGCACGGCGGTGTTTCGGAAAGTCCCCGCGGATTCGTTCGCTGCGCCGTCCAATGGCCGGAGCAACCGGCCGCAGGCTGCCGTGGAGACGATCGGATTCGTGATCGAGCCGTGGGACGCCAGGAACGTGGAGCGTGAGCTCAGGGCGCGCGGCATGACGCCGGTGGCGGACAACGGTGCGAACGGCGCCGAGAGTTTTCACGTCAAGGATCGGGACGGATTCGATATCCAGCTGTCGAACGGAAAGGGCTATGCGCGTGCGCGCAAGGCGTCCGCGCCGGCGGCGGCACTCGACGCACCCGCGCCGTTCGAGCCAACGGGGTGGAAAACCGTGTGGCTGGACCACATCTCTTACAGCGTCACGAACTACAAGGCGAGTGCTTCGTGGTTCATGAACCTGCTCGGCTGGGCGCCGACGTACGACGAGGGGAGCCAGAACGAGCTCATGATCGGGGACGCCGGCAACATCATCGTGCGCGGCGGGAATCCGCTCGCGCCGGACTACTCCCCGCGCAACGGCGGTGCGCGTTCGGATCACATCTCGTTCGGTATTTCGCCGTGGGATACGGACGGTGTGAAAGAGCAGCTGGAGAAACGCGGGCTGCGTGTGCGCATCGACACGAGCGACGGCTCGGATATTCACGTCGCGATGTTCCGCAGCTACCACACGACGACACCGAACGGATACGATCTCCAGATCAGCTGGATCACGAAGGAGACGCGGAAGAATCTCAGCGACGCGGTGAGGCCGAGGGCGGGACGCGGCAGCTGACAGGGCCGCGGGGGGGGGCAACCGTTTGTCTTCTTCCAGAGTCTATATAGAGACTCTGGAGGGACCACATGCCCGACACGCTCCCGCTCCTCAAGGGAACGCTCGATACTCTCGTTCTCAAGGCGCTCAACTGGGGCCCGATGCATGGCTTCGAGATCACGGCGTGGCTCGAGAACCAATCGGGCGGCGCGCTCGGCGTCGAGGATTCCGCGCTCTACCAGGCTCTCTATCGCCTGGAAGCACAGCGCCTGATCAGCGCCGAGTGGGGCGTCACGGAGAACAACCGCAAGGCGCGCTACTATAGTATCCGCCCCGCGGGCCGCGCCCACCTCAAGGCGCAGACGGAACAATGGATCGAGTACGCCCGGACCGTCACGAGCGTCCTCACCTCGGCGCCGAAGCGGGCGTAGGCAGTTCCATGCTGCGTCCCGGCATCCGGAGAATCTTCCGGCTCATCGGCCGTCGCCGTGAGCTGATCGAGCGCGACGTCAGTGCCGAAATCGACACCCACCTCGCGCTCCGCGAGGAGCAACTCATCGCCCGCGGTTTCTCCGCCACGGATGCCCGCGCGGAGGCCCGCAGAAGATTCGGCGCGTACGACATCGACCATGGCGTCCTCGCCGGCGCCGCACACGACCGGGAGCAACGCATGCGTATCGCGGAATGGCTCGACAGCGTTCGGCAGGACTCGGTGTACGCGATTCGCGCGCTTCGGCGCGAACCGATCCTTACGACGTTCGTGATCCTCACATTCGCGCTGGGCATTGGCGCGAACGCCGCGATGTTCGGCGTGGTGGACCACCTGCTGCTGCGCGGTCCCGCCCACGTGCTCGACCCCGGCCGGGTGATGCGCGTCTATGAAACCGTGCTTCCGCGTGGCCAGAAGCCGGTGAACATGGGCACGTTCGGCTACGCCACATATGATGCGCTCCGCACCGGCGCGACCACGCTTGGGGGTGTCGCCGCCTTTACCGCGGGCGAACGCTCCGTCGTGTTCGGAGAGGGCCCGGACGCGGAGCTGATCAATCTCGGCGAATCGACTCCTGATTTCTTTCCCGTGCTGGGCACTCGCGCACACATCGGGCGGTTCTACAACGCCGCTGAAGATGCGCCCGCTGCTCCCCAGCGTGTCGTGGTGCTCGGCTACGGACTCTGGAAGCAGCGATTTGGCGGCG
>DASRAP010000323.1:0-6988 GCA_035638155.1 Gemmatimonadaceae bacterium
CGTCGTCCCGGTCCCGGCGGGCGTGAATTCGTGGACCCATTCACCGCCGAACGGCGCGCCTTCGTTCACGATCCGCGTGGTGAAGCGCTTCGGCGGGACGTCGTCCACGACGTCGACTTTCATTTTGAACCCGCCGGCTTCCTGCTGCCACCGCTCGCCCGGCACGCCATCCACGCGCGCGCACACCTTGAGATCGGTCCACCACGTTGTCATGCCGCCAATGTCCCGCAGGCGCGCATAGACCTCTTCGGGGGGCGCCTTGAGCGTGATCTCGCTCGTCGTGACGTGATCGCGCGGGAGCACCATCCCAATCAGCGTGACCAGTACGACGAGGCCCAGCAGGGCGCCGAGGACCCAGACGAGGATGTGCATGGATCAGATTATATAGTATGCCGTTTCCGATCACTTTCGGCGACGTCGTCGCCGCTCGCGAGCGCATTCGCGCGCATCTCGCGCCGACGCCCGTGCGCAGATATCCAACGCTCGACGCGGCCGTGGGTCACGGCATCAGCGTGTTCGTGAAACACGAGAACCACAATCCGACGCAGGCGTTCAAGGCGCGGAACGGACTTTCCGCGGTGTCGGCGTTGGACGACGAGGCGCGGAAACGCGGCGTCGTCGGCGCGTCGACGGGAAACCACGGCCAAGCGCTGGCGTGGGCGGCGCAGCTGTTCGGCACGCGCGCGACCATCTGCGTGCCGGTGGGCAACAATCCCGACAAGAACGCCGCGATCCGCGGCTGGGGTGCGCGTCTGGTCGAAGAAGGCGCCCAGTACGACGACTCCGTCGAAGTCGCGAACCGCCTCGTGCGCGACGAAGGACTCTCGCTCATCCATTCCACGAACAACCGCGACGTGATTGCCGGCGCCGCGACGCTCACGCTCGAGTTTCTCGAGCAGCTGCCCGATCTCGACGCGCTGGTGCTCGCTGTGGGCGGCGGCTCGCAGGCCGTGGGCGCGATCACGGTCGCGCGCACGCAAAAGCCCGCGCTCGAGGTGTACGGCGTGCAGTCGTCGGCCGCGGCCAACGCGCGCGATTCATGGCACGCCGGGCGGCGGCTGCCCATGGGCACGTCGTCGACGTTCGCGGAGGGCATCGCGACGCGCACGACCTACGACCTCACGTTCGGCGCGCTCCTCGACGGGCTGCGCGATTTCGTGGCGGTGTCCGACGACGAGCTCTACGCAGCGATGCGCGCCTGCTGGGACCACACGCACAACATGGCCGAGGGCGCGGGTGCGGCCGGGCTCGCGGGACTCTTTGCCCTGCGCGAGCGGCTCGCGGGGAAGCGTGTGGGCGTCGTCATCAGCGGCAGCAACGCGAACCGGAAGGACGTCGCTCGCGTCGTGACTTAGGTCACGAAGCGGGACCCCGGCGACCTCCGGCCGGTAGGACCTTCTACCTACCACCTGCGGCACGGGCCGCGGCAGCTACGAAAGCGGCCCTGCCTTTCGACAAGGAGGTCCGAATGCGAAGTACCGCGAAGTGGGTCGTCGCGCTGGCCGCGACAGCAGTCAGTGTTGCAACTGCGGGATCGGTCGCAGGCCAGACGTGCTCGGGGCGCCCCTACTACTCCACCGGCCCCATGCAATTCGACGCAGGCGTCGGATTCGGTCGCAGCGAGAAGTCGTACGGCGCCGCGTTCAACGTGGGCGTGGACCGCGGCCCTTATGCCGGCGTGTCGATCGCACATGTGTCCGAAGAAACGAACGGTGCGTCGAGCGGGCCGGCCGGCACCATGCTGGGCGGCACCATCGGCTACCAGGCGAACCTCAAGACCAAGACGGTAATGCAGGTATGTCCGGTGGCGTCGTTTGAGCGTCGGTCCATGGACTACAACGTCTCCGATCCGGCGACGATGAACCGGACGCAGGGCGCGGTGGGGGCCACCATGGGCTTCGTCGTGCCGACGCACTCCGAAATCCATTTTGTCCCGTTCGCCGGCCTCTCGTACGCGCATCGCTCCGACCTGCTGCGCGTCGGCTCGTCACGCTACACGACGCATGAGAACTACACGCCCGGCGTGTTCGGCATGGGCGCGCACTTTGGCAGCAAGTGGATGCTGACGGGCCAGGTAACCGTCCCGTTCGGGCTCGACGGCGCGGATCCGGTATACGGACTCAGCGCCGTGCTTCCGTTCGGACGCTCTCGCTGAGTTTTCGCTCACGCCTCCGCACCGAAGCGCTCCGGCCGTTCGCGTGGCCGGAGCGCTTCTCTTTTCCCTCACGTCATGCTCTAGACACTTTCAATTCCGATTCCTAGCTTGTTCCCTTCAGTCGCGGTCCCTGGAGTTCCTCGCTCTTACACGACTTTTTTGGGAGGCACCGATGCTTCGTAAGGTCATGGTTGGTCTGGCGGTCGCGGCGGCCGTCACTGCTGCACAACCTGCTGCTGCTCAGTTCGGCGCCAAGACAACCGACGTGGGTCCGATCATCGGACTCGGTGGCCTCGGCGCGGGTGCTGGCGTTTCGTTCGGTGGTCGGTTCGAGCAGGGCATCAAGGATCTTCCGAGCCTCGGCAACGGCATCCTCGGCATCCAGATCGGCGCGGATTACTGGTCATACGGCCCGACGGGTTATTCGTGGCACGCGTTCTTCCTCGAGGGCACGGCGAACTATCACTTCAAGATCAAGAGCAACGACAAGTTCGATCCGTTCGTCGGGCTCGGACTCGGCTACACGCACGTGGGCTGCGGTGATCTGCCGTTCGGCATCTCGTGCAGCGCGAGCTCGGTCGACTTCGTCGGCCGCGCGGGCGCTCGCTACTACTGGAAGCCCAAGATGGCGCTCTACGCCGACATCGGCGCGGGCGCGGCGACGATCAACGTCGGCCTGATGTTCAAGATCAAGTAGCTCGCGAGCCGCGGCGGGTGACCGCCGCTCTCGCGTGTTCTTAAGAAGCGGCGCCATGGCCACACGCCCTGGCGCCGCGTTTATTAGCGGGACCTGAGGCGCACTCACTCGAACAGGGGCCTGATGCGAATTCGCTCGTTGGTGCTTTCGTTGGTGGTTTCATGCGTCGCCGCACTTCCGTCCGGGCTCGACGCGCAGAGTTGCCGCGGACTTCCCTCCATGGCCACGGGTCCGCTCGCGGTCACGGGCGATGTCGCGATCGGCACGGACTACTGGGGACTTTCCGGCGATCTCAACCTCCGCGCCGCATCGCGCGGCGTGTTCGCGAGCGTGGGCGGCGGCACTGTGCGCTTCGTGACGGAGCCCAAGGAATCGCGCACCACGTTCGGCGGCACCGCGGGATGGGAGCGTTCCAACCGCGACATGATCATCTGCCCGTATCTGCACGCCGGCTCGACGCGCGGCAGCGCGGTATACGCGGGAACCGATTCCACCTACAAACGATCCGGCAACAACGTCGGACTCGGCGTCGGCATCGGCTTCGAGCTGCGCACCAGGAAGAAATGGCTCAGCTACAATCCATTTCTTTCGGGCGCGTACACGCGCCTCTATCAGAAGATCGATCGTACGACGCCCATCGATACCGTCGAGTACGGCGTCTTCTTCGCCGCGGGACTCGGCGTGCGCGTGAACGAGTACCTGCAGATCACGCCGAGCTTCAGCGGCGGCACGTTCGAAGGATCGAACCTGGAGTTTGATCTTCGTGTCAGCCTGGCATTGAGGTTCAAGAAGGGCTAGAGGGCTAGAGGGCTAGAGGGCTGGAGGGGAACTGCAACTGCGTTTTCCCTCTAGCCCACTAGCCCTCCAGCCCTCTAGCCCTGCCCCACAGCCCACTAGCCCTCTAGCCCACTAGCCCTAGGCTCTTGGATGCGCCTTCCGGTGCACCTGCTTGAGCCGCTCTACGCTGGTGTGGGTGTAGATCTGCGTGGTGCTCACGGACGCGTGGCCGAGTAGCTCTTGCACGGCGCGGAGGTCGGCGCCGGCGTCCAGTAAATGGGTCGCGAATGTGTGGCGGAGGGAGTGCGTCGAGAGGCCGCGGCCTTCATCGATTTGCTGGAGCCAGCGCACGACCGACCGCTGGATGCTGCGTACATCGAGCCGCTTCCCGCGGTCGCTCACGAAGAACGCGTCGCGATCGCCGCCGCCCAAGCGCGCGAGCAGGTCGTCGCGCTTGCTCTCGTAATTGCGGAGCGCGCGCTGTGCGACGCCGCCGACGGGGACGATGCGCTCCTTCCGTCCCTTGCCGCGCACCTTGACCTGACCCGTGAGGAGATCGAGGTCGCCGCGGTTGATGCCGGCGAGCTCCGAGAGGCGAAGCCCGCACGAATAGAAGAGCTCGAGCACCGCGTGCGTGCGCGCGTCGGCGTGTTTCCCGCCCATGGCGCGCGTCTCCGCGGCCTGCAGTACGGTCTCCATTTCGCCGCGCTCGAGATAACCCGGCAGGTGTCTGTCGAACTTGGGCGATCCGACGGTGCGCGCGGGATTCGTCGCGACCAGCTCCTGCTGGTGCATCCATTTGTAGAACGAGCGCACCGCCGACAGCGTGCGCGAGATGGACCGCTTGCCCAGCCCGCGGCGCGTGAGATGCGCGAGGAATCCGCGCATGGTCATGCGGTCGACCTTCCCCCAATCCCATGTCGCCGCGCCGTAATGCGCGCCGAGGAATTCCGTGAAGTACGCGAGGTCGCGCGCGTACGCCGTCTGCGTGTTCTCCGACAGGTCGCGCGCTTTGGCGATGTGCTTGAGAAAGGCGGAGACCATCGGAGGGCTGGAGGGCTAGTGGGCTGGAGGGCTGGAGGGCTAGAGGGCTAGAGGGCTAGTGGGCTAGTGGGAACTGCCAGGGCGTTTTCGGTCACCCACGTTGCCAGCGCCTCCCTCGATCGGTCCGCGTACATCTGGCGCTTCAGCAGTTTGTCGCGCGGGGGGGAGTTCAGCTCGTCGAGCAAACCGAAGTTGGCGTTCATCGGCTGGAAATGCTTCGGATCTGCTTCGCGGAGATATCGCATGAGCGCGCCCAGCATGGTCACCGGAGGAGGACAGGCCGGCGCTTCGCCGCGCAACATGCGGGCGAGGTTGATCGCAGCGAGGAGGCCTGTGGCGGTGCTTTCCGTGTACCCCTCGACGCCGGTGATCTGTCCGGCAAAGAGCACGCGGTGGTCGTCGCGGAGGCTGAGCCACGGCGTGAGCGACGCGGGCGAGTTCACGTACGCATTCCGGTGAATGGAGCCAAAGCGCAGGAATTCCGCGCCGGCCAGGCCCGGCACCATGCGAAACACGCGCTGCTGTTCGGGAATGCGGAGGCGCGTCTGACATCCGACGAGATTCCACATGCGCCCCGCCCGGTCCTCGCGCCGAAGCTGGAGGACCGCGTACGGCCGTTTTCCGGTCGCGGGATCGGTGAGTCCGACGGGCTTCATGGGCCCGAACCTGAGCGTGTCCTTGCCCCGGCGCGCCGCTTCCTCGATGGGCATGCAGCCCTCGAAGTACGGCACCTTGTCGAACTCGTGCGCGGTGAACTGATCGGCGGCCGCGAGCGCGTCGAGAAACGCGTCGTACTCTTCGCGGGTGAACGGGCAGTTGAAGTACGCCCCGCCCTCTTCGGCGGAGTCCATCGTTTCCTTGTCGTACCGCGACGCGCGAAACGCGCGCGACGTGTCGATCGATTCGGCGTCGATGACGGGCGCGATCGCGTCGTAGAACGCGAGCGATTCGACGCCGAGCCGTTCACGAATGGCGGCCGCGAGCGCGTCGGACGTGAGCGGTCCGGTCGCGATCACGGACGGCGACGGAATCGCGGTGATCTCCTCGCGCTCCACGCGAATGCGCGGGTGCGAGAGCACGCGGTCATGCACAGCCTTCGAAAATGCCTCGCGGTCCACCGCGAGCGCCGTTCCGCCCGGCACGCGCGCTTCGTCGGCTGCCTGCAGCACGATCGAACCCAGCACGCGCATCTCCGCCTTGAGCAGTCCGTGCGCGTTCGTGACTTCCGTGCTCCTGAACGTGTTCGAGCACACGAGCTCGGCCAGGCGGTCGGTCTGGTGCGCCGCCGTGCCGCGCACCGGGCGCATCTCGTGCAGCACCACGTCCACGCCGCGCTCCGCGAGTTGCCACGCGGCCTCGGAGCCGGCGAGCCCCCCGCCGACCACATGGATAGTGTGCATGGCGCCCGTTGCCGAGCTCGAGCTCACGCGACGATCGCGTGCTCGCCGGTGAACTGTTCGGCCACATCCCACTCGTTGCCGCATTTGAGGCATTTGCGGTACGCGCCGCGCGTCTTGTTGGACTTGGCTTCCGCGCCGATGTAGCCGCAGTCGGGGCACTTCTCCGGCACGGGCTTGTCCCAGCAGACGAAATCGCAGTTGGGATAATTCTCGCAGCCGTAGAACGTCTTGCCGCGTTTCTTCGAGCGACGTTCCGCGATGTCACCGCCGTCCTTCGGGCATTTGACGCCGGTGGGCATCGACTTGGTGCCGCGGCATTTCGGGAAACGTGAACACCCGAGGAAGTCACCCGAGCGGCCGTGGCGAATCACCATCTGCGCGCCGCATTCGGGACACTTGTACGGCGTGAGCTGCGCCGGCTTGCGCTCGCCCTTGAGCGGGCGCGTGTAGTCGCACGTCTTGGGATGGTTCTCGCACGCGACGAACGGCCCGAAGAATCCGCCCTTGGCCTCGAGCTTTCCGCCGCACTTGGGACAGCGCTCCTTTTCGAGCGCCGAGAGATCGTGCGACGCGTGAATGAGTCCCGTGACGTCAACGTCGGCGAGGGAGTGCGAGAACGGGCCGTAAAACTCCTTGATGGATTTCTGCCACTGCTTGCGGCCTTCGGCGATCTTGTCGAGCTCGCCTTCCATCTCGCGCGTGAAGCCCACTTCGAACGTGGACGGGAACTGCTTGAGCATGACCTTGAGCACCTGCTCGCCGAGCTCGGTCGGAAAGAAGCGGCGCTGCTCGAGATTCACGTAGCGGCGATCCGCGAGCGTCGAGATGATCGACGCGTACGTGGATGGCCGGCCGATGCCGTCCTTTTCCAGCTCGCGCACGAGCGACGCTTCCGAGAAGCGCGGCGGCGGCTCG